>NZ_JAMDJP010000001.1:0-369211 GCF_023475945.1 Shewanella sp. 8A | reverse complement strand
AATGACCTCGGCCAGAAGAATGCTTATCGATGCCAATACAACACCCTTCTATCATGTGATTAATCGCTGTGTCAGAAGGGCTTTTCTGTGCGGTGAGGATAAACTCACTGGGCGCAGTTATGAGCATAGACGTGGCTGGATTGTCGATAAAAAAAGCGAGGACAGCCATGTCTTTTTGTGCTTTGTCCCCTCTTCTACTAGTCTTTAAATTATCTTCACCTTGTCTGTTTGGAGCGGATAATGACCTCGGCCAGAAGAATGCTTATCGATGCCAATACAACACCCTTCTATCATGTGATTAATCGCTGTGTCAGAAGGGCTTTTCTGTGCGGTGAGGATAAACTCACTGGCCGCAGTTATGAGCATAGACGTGGCTGGATTGTCGATAAAATCAAAGCATTATCCACCATCTTTTGTATCGACATTTGCGCCTACGCGGTGATGAGCAATCACTATCATTTAGTGCTTAAAATTGATGTCGAGAAGGCCAAATCGTTAACGCAAAAAGATATTATCAGCCGCTGGTGCCAAATCACTAAAGGCCATGCCATTGCCACTAAGTATATGAATGGTGATGCATTAATCGACGGCGAACGCATGTTACTAGATGCCTTAATTGCCGAGTGGCAAGAGCGATTAAGTAGTATCTCTTGGTTTATGCGATGCTTAAATGAAGAGATCGCCCGTAAAGCCAATCGAGAAGATGAGTGCAAAGGCGCCTTCTGGGAAGGTCGTTTTAAATCCCAAGCACTGTTAGATGAGCAAGCATTACTGGCGTGTATGATGTACGTTGATTTAAATCCTATTCGAGCAGGGATTGCCGATTCTTTGCAATCCTCTGATTTTACATCGATTCAAGAACGCCTAAATGCACTTTCCCCTAACAGCGTCACACCACTGATAACCCAACCCCCTGTAGATAACACTCAACCATTACCACACAAATCCCTTGCAAAATTTGAGGGTGCAACGCATATCCATCAGCAAACGGGCATCCCCTTTCATTTTGCCGATTATCTTGAGCTTATCGATTGGACTGGCCGCGCCATCCGCCATGATAAAAAAGGCTTTATCGATAACCTACGACCTAAGTTGCTTAATGAGTTAGGGATTGCATCCGATGCCTGGTTACTTTCAGCCAAGGAATTTCGTCGCCAGTACAGTGGTGTAAGCGGTCGATGGGATGCTATGTGTGCATTTAAACACAAGCAAGGTGGCAAATGGTGCCGAGGAAAATCCCATAGCCAAGCACTACATCCCGAGCAAATTAATGGACTTACACTGCGTTAAATTGCCCTAATAACAAATATTCGACTCAGTCTTAATGCTTAAGATTGGGGGCTATTTAGTCCCAATTTTGCGAGATGTAAACAATCGCCAAGCTAACCATGATCCTAATTGCAGACAAAACAACTCAGAAGGAAAAATTTAAAACATTTAAAATCAAATAATTACACCAGAAGGTAAGCAGAAGGTATCTTTTCTTCCTCCAGAATAAAGTCATCCTCAGAAAAGCGCCTAGCGCAGATGATTAAAGTTCACAGGGAAAGATAACAATGACAAACTCACCGAAACTAGCTCGCCCACACCCCGCCTTATCTATTGTCGATGATGCTGCATTGCCCGCAACTCAGCATGCAAAGGCTGCCGAGTTACCGCTGAACTTTTTCGAGCATTCTTCCCTCGAGACAATTGAGCTCTTTATTCAACATTTAACCGAAGCCGTGATCTTAGTGAATGCCAATGGCTTTATCCGTTCGTGCAATCAGCGCAGTGCTGAGCTGCTCGATTGCCCGCAGGCGAGTTTAAAGGGCCAAGACTGGCGCAATTTTTTGACCGAACATCATCAAGCGCGCTATGACAATCTTCTGAGCCACGATGTGCAATTAGGCACCAACTGTGGTCACCCCGTGCAGCACCCAGCGCAGGAAACTACGCTGATCTGCGCCTCTGGCAAGGCCAAAGATGTTGAATTGTCTATCTCTTATATTCCCAGCCATGAACCTGTGTTTGTGATGGTGATGCACGATTTAACTCACCATAAAGCAGAAAACCAAAAACTACGTAAGCTCGCCGCCACCGACTCCCTCACCCAACTGGCGAACCGTCGCTATTTTGATGAAATGCTGCAACAACACTGGGAAGAATGCACCGCCAAACTACGCCCTATCAGCGTAGTCATTATCGATGTGGATTATTTTAAGGTGTTTAATGATCAGTTTGGTCATATCCAAGGTGATGAATGCCTTAGAAAAATTGCCAAAGTGATCGCCACTATTGTGCCTATCGACATCGGTCTTGCGGCCCGTTACGGCGGCGAAGAGTTTGCGCTGATCCTACCTAATCACAATGCCAAAATGGCGCTGACCATAGCGCAAAAAATTCAGCAAGGGATTAATAATATTCGTTTTACTGACCAAGGGCTCAGGGATTATGTCTCGGTAAGTGCCAGCCAAGGGATTGCCAGTGAAGTCAATGGCCAGTTCCGCACCTCACTCGCCATGGTGTGCGCCGCCGATACCGCGCTTTACCGCGCCAAGGCCGATGGTCGCGATAGAATTAATACCTCGCTGTGATGATATTTGTCTGAAATAAAACCAAAGGTTTATGCATGACATAACCACAAGGATGTCACCCATGAAAACCTCAAAAAATATCTGTTTTAGCTCGAATAACTTAGTTCAAGACCTCGATCAAGAAACATCAGAAAATACGGCTAAAGTCGTTTTATTAGGCACGAAAACACTCGATATTTTCACTTGGCAAGCTTGGATAAAAAACCAACATGGAGGACTAGTATTTCAATATTGTTGTGAATTTAATCATACGGGCTTTATTGTGAAGATAAATGCACTTGGCAATATTGAATCGGTTGTTAATAGCCGATTATTATCGATTGAAATGGCTTCGATGTCAGGTGGTTTAAATGATGATTATTGGCATTTATTATCCATCAGCTACCAATATCATAAGCTAAAATGTTATATCGATGGCGATGAAATCGAAGTTCAACAGCAAATTATCCCTTTAACAGATAACCGTGTATTAAAGGCTATGTCCAATAACGCATTATCTTTTGAAGGAGAAATGACTAACATCAGTTTAATTGAACAAGACTTAACAGACTATCAAATCCTAAATTATTATCTGCAACCAGATAGTCAGTCATTTATCGCCGAAAATAATATTTATACTGCACAAGATAAACACTCCCTAAAAAACATTCATTCAAACCCACTTAACGCAACAAGGCAAGATGTGATGCTAGTTATTTTTAATGACACTAAATATAAATTCATTAAAAACAATCTCACCACCAATAATTTCAAAAAACAGCTATCCAATATTATTCCAGCCAATGATCGCTGTGCCTATATAATTGAATCAAATAACCAAAATTGGCCACACTTTATTTATCATGCTAATTATTTTCCCGAAGAGGATCCCGATATTGCGTTAAATTTTGATATATTAAAATCTCTCACACCTAATCGTTCCCGTGTTCATTTGCAGCTTACCAACGAACTGACATTTGATTGCTTTATCAGTCAATCTACTTCGAGTCGATTAATCGCCGAAATTCGTATCAGTGAAAATATCGATGTTACGCTAGCCAAACATGCTCTGCGCTTTATTAAGGATTATTAAAATCCTAGGATTGCTCGTTGCTCGCTCCGACAAGCGGATGAGCACTTAAAGACTGAAGCGATCCCCGTTATAGCGTGGGTCATAAAAAGCCCCTTACCATTTGCAATACAGCGACCTTTTATCCTAAATACCTGCGTCTAAGTATGCGATATCAGGATCGTCTAATCCCAATAAAATGCTCCCCCTTCGAAACAGCTAGTTTGCACTATACCCAAAGTACAGTCGAATACCTCGCTAGCCTAGCAAGGTATTTTAGGGCAAACTCAGCGTCCTTACCCGTTGGACTGTTTCTACAGTACTGGACTGTACGCTAAAGGTGACACATGAATCCACCTCCTACTTTGGCCTTGCTCTTTGCCCTATTGGCTGCCACCTTAATGGGCACGATTGGCGTATTCGCACGCTTTGCAGCTCTGCCAGCCGAACATATTACCTTTTACCGCCTGCTACTCGGCGCGCTGTTTTTAATGGCCTATATGCTGTTAACGGGAAAAAGACAGCAAATTCGCCATAAACCGAGCAAACGCACCTTGATAAATGGCGCTATGCTCGCCGAATTTATGGCTTTTTATATCGAGGCTATTCAATACACTCAAATGGCAACCGTGATTATGATCATCTACCTCGCACCTGTGGTAGCGTCACTCTTTGCGCACTTTGTGTTTAATGAAAGACTCAACCGATTCAGTATGGCAAGTGTGGTACTCGCCTTAGCAGGCTTTATATTAATGCTCCCCATGACATCGAGCCAATCGCTATATGATTCTGAAATATTGGGATATTTTTATGCATTATTGTCGTTACTGACCTATAGTGGCTTTATCTTAATCAACCGCAAACCAAGTGCCGCCTCGCCCTATCAAAGTACGCTGGTACAGTTAGGTGTTGGCGCTTTATGCCTACTTCCCTTAGTGTTAACCACACCCTTAGTACCCAGCCTGAATCAATTTGCTTGGCTGCTGGCAATTGGGTTCTTTCCGGGATTTTTAGCTATTCTGTTTGCAGTAAAAGCTCTAAATCAATTGCCATCAATCACCTACGGCACACTCTCCTATGTGGAGCCTGTGGTGGTGGTCACTCTGGCGTGGTGGTTATTTAATGAAACATTAACCGCACAGCAATTGATAGGTGTGGCACTGATAATGCTGGCGGGTATAGCACAAGGTTGGTTAAGCCAATACAAAGCCCTAAAAAGCCCTGAAAATCCCTCTGTTTGCCACCATGAATAAATGAGTAAAATATAAACTAAATCTTTTTGATAGGAGCATCACTTGAAAAAACTACTCTTAATGATCAGTGCTTTGGTCCTGACAGGCTGTCTAGGAATGCCTAACTACGTCGAACCCGTTAAAGATTTTAAACTCGACCGCTATTTAGGCAAATGGTACGAGATTGCGAGGCTTGACCACTCCTTCGAGCGCGGATTAACCCAAGTTTCTGCCGAATACAGCCTTAAGCCCGATGGTGGCGTTAAAGTCATTAATCGGGGCTATTCTGCCGCCAAACAGGAATGGAAAGAAGCCGAAGGTAAAGCCTATTTTGTGAATGGAGAGAACGAAGCCTACTTAAAAGTCTCCTTTTTCGGGCCGTTTTATGGTTCGTATGTGGTCTTTGGGCTCGACCAACAAAATTATCAATACGCCTTTATCTCGGGGCCAGATACGGATTATTTATGGCTACTAGCCCGAACTCCAACGGTATCCCCTGAGGTGATTAAGCAATTTGTCGACATGGCCAAAGCCAGAGGCTTTGACACTGACAGCTTGATTTATGTCGAACAACAAGCAGAGGCAAAACAATAACCGCTAAGCCGAGGCGAACACTCAAGGTAAACACCATAAATAAAAACGCCGCTCATTAAGAAGCGGCGTTTTTTATCTGTGCATTTAAGGCTGTTTAAAACAAGTAATTAGCCTTCGATGCCCTTGCTCGCGAGGAACTCATCATAGGTGCCCTTGAAGTCATTCACGCCGTTAGGAGTAATTTCAAGGATACGGTTGGCCAGTGACGATACGAATGCGCGGTCGTGACTCACAAACAACAAGGTGCCTTCGTATTTCTCTAAGGCGTTGTTTAAGGATTCGATCGATTCCATATCCATGTGGTTGGTCGGTTCGTCGAGCATCAGGATATTTGGTTTTTGCATGATGAGCTTACCAAATAACATCCGGCCCTTTTCACCACCCGAGAGCACTTTAACAGACTTTTTAATGTCGTCGGCGCTAAACAGCATACGGCCTAAAATACCGCGTACCGCTTGGTCGTCATCTTCAGGTTTACGCCACTGGCTCATCCACTCAAAAAGCGTCATGTCGTTAGCAAAATCAGACTCATGATCCTGCGCGTAGTAACCGATATTGCTGTTTTCAGACCATTGGATATGACCTTCATCCTGAGGAATATCATGGATTAAAGTACGCAGCAGGGTAGTTTTACCCACACCGTTCTCACCGAGGATAGCGATGCGCTCACCCACTTCGACAATCAGGTTTAAGTCTTTAAACAGTGGCGTGTCATAACCTTTCGCCAAATTCTCAACCACTAACGCATTACGGAACAGTTTCTTTTCCTGCTCGAAACGAATGAATGGGTTAACACGGCTAGAGGCTTTAACTTCATCCAGCTTGATCTTATCGATTTGACGGGCACGAGACGTCGCTTGTTTTGCCTTAGAAGCGTTAGCAGAGAAGCGCGCAACGAAGGTTTGTAGCTCAGAAATTTGCGCTTTCTTCTTGGCGTTGTCAGCTAGCAAACGCTCACGGGCCTGAGTCGCTGCTTGCATATATTCGTCGTAGTTACCTGGGTAAACACGCAGTTCACCATAGTCTAAGTCTGCCATATGAGTACAGACTGAGTTTAAGAAGTAACGGTCGTGCGAAATGATGATCATGGTGCTATCGCGTTGGTTCAAGACGTCCTGTAACCAGCGGATAGTGTCGATGTCCAAGTTGTTGGTAGGTTCGTCGAGCAGCAGCACATCAGGATCGGAGAACAGGGCTTGCGCCAATAATACCCGCAGTTTTAAACCTGGGGCGATTTCAGACATTAGACCGAAATGGCTTTCGATACCGATACCTACGCCAAGTAACAGTTCACCAGCGCGAGATTCGGCGGTGTAACCGTCCATTTCGGCAAATTCCATCTCAAGGTTTGCCACGGCAATGCCGTCTTCTTCGCTCATTTCAGGTAAAGAATAGATACGGTCACGCTCTTGCTTGACCTTCCACAGTTCACGGTGGCCCATGATAACGGTGTCAATCAGCGTGTATTCCTCGTAACCGAATTGGTTCTGGCTGAGTTTACCCAGACGCTCATTGACGTCTAAAGATACGTTACCGCTGCTCGGCTCTAGATCACCGCAAAGGATCTTCATGAAGGTTGATTTACCGCAGCCGTTCGCACCGATAAGACCGTAACGGTTACCGCCGCCGAATTTAACTGAGATGTTTTCAAACAGTGGCTTAGCGCCAAACTGCATGGTGATATTCGCTGTTGTGATCAAAATGAACTTCCAAATCGAGTAATGTTGGCCAGACTATTGGCAGTGCATATAAGCATAAACCAATTTCCACCAGCCTGAGGGGGTAAAAATAAACGTGGCACTATAGCAGTTTGGGTTAAATTATCAACTAAAAAGGCCCCGTTAGCCGCGAATGCTTAAGCGATTCTGAGCCATGTAACCCAAAGATAACTGTTTATTTAACCTGAATTTTTACAAATACAACCCAAGATAATCCTATTGGATGACAACTGAATTAACATTGCATTTTTAGCCAGACAATCCAAATACCGCCCACTGAACTGGGCGGTATTTGTAAGCCCCCGCTCACTCGCGGGCCGATAAACAATACCAATACGTTACAGTTTTTGCTGTCTTAAACGGTTCGCATTGGTGACCACAGTTAAAGAAGACAGCGCCATCGCAGCCCCGGCAATCACAGGACTTAACAGCATACCCGTAAGCGGATACAAGACGCCCGCCGCCACTGGGATACCTAAACTATTGTAGATAAAAGCCCCAAACAGGTTCTGTTTAATATTGCGAATGGTCGCGCGGGAAAGTGCCAATAAGTTAGCAATCACTATCAGCTGATGCGACAGTAGAGTCATATCCGCGCTTTCGATCGCCACCTCAGTGCCCGATCCCATAGCGATCCCCACATCGGCGCTCATTAAGGCAGGCGCATCGTTGATACCATCCCCCACCATGGCAACCACATGGCCTCGCTGTTGTAAGGCTTTAATATGCTGTTGCTTTTGCTCGGGTAACACGCCCGCTATCACTTCATCTATGCCTACTTGAGCTGCCACCGCCTGCGCCGTTTGCAGATTATCTCCGGTCAGCAGTACTACGCGAATCCCCTGTGAACGTATCGCGCTTATCGCTTCTTTGGCGTCGGCCTTGATCGGATCGGCAATGGCGATAGTGGCCACTAACTTGCCCGCCTTAGCGACATAAATCGCCGTCTTGCCCTGTTTGGCAAATTGCGCGGCGGCTTCTATCGCAAAGCCTGAGTGGTTGCCTGTCACGCCCTCCCCTGACTGCACATCAAATGCCGCCATTAAGGCTTGATTACCCACTAAAAAGTCGGCGCCATCGACTCGCCCTTCAATGCCCTTACCCTGATGATTGGTAAAAATCTCGGTTGCGGGTAATGGAATCGAGGCTTGCTTAACATAGCTGACTATTGCGCTAGCTAGCGGATGCTCTGAATGCTGCTCAAGACTGGCGATAGCGCCAAGGAGTGCGCGCTTGTCTTCATCACTAAGTGCTTGATCATTAGTCTCAATCCAATGGATATCAGTCACTTGGGGTTTACCCTGAGTCACTGTGCCTGTTTTATCCAACACTACACAATCGACCTTGCTGGCGCTTTGCAGTGCTTCACCATTTTTTACCAATACGCCCATTTGAGCGGCGCGGCCAACGGACACTATGATAGACATAGGTGTGGCTAAGCCTAAGGCACAGGGACAGGCGATGATCAGCACGCTGGTGAGCACCACAAGCGCATGACTGAGCGCGGGTTCTG
The DNA here is from genome assembly GCF_023475945.1 of Shewanella sp. 8A. NCBI lineage: Bacteria > Pseudomonadati > Pseudomonadota > Gammaproteobacteria > Alteromonadales > Shewanellaceae > Shewanella > Shewanella sp. 8A. Next base: position 360,530 of record NZ_JAMDJP010000001.1, on the reverse strand, counting down.
GCCCAACAAGATACCAAATCGCCGCCGCGAGTAAGGCGATGACCACGACTGTCGGTACAAATACCGCCGAAATGTTATCGGCCAGACGGCCAATGGGCATCTTTGAGGTTTGCGCCTCCTGTACCAGTGCGATGATTTTGGCAAGACGCGTATCCTGCGGCCCAGCGGTGACTCGGTAGACTAAACTGCCGTTACCATTAACTGTACCCGCACTGAGATTATCCCCAACATGCTTTGGCACAGGAATAGGTTCGCCCGTCAACATGGCCTCATCGAGTAATGACTGGCCGGACTCCACCACACCATCGAGAGCCACCCTGTCACCAGGGCGAAGTCTGAGTTTATCGCCTAATTTAAGCTGACTGATTTCAACCTCTTCATCGCCATTGTCGCCAATACGAATCGCAGTGGAGGATTGCAGGCCGAGTAAGCGCTGCACTGCTTCGCTGGTCTTACCGCGCGCTTTTAATTCAAGGGCATGGCCTAAGTTAATCAAGCCTAAGATCATCACGCTCGCCTCAAAGTACACATGGCGAGTATCCATTGGAAACGCACTCGGAATAAGCACCACCAGCATGGAATAAAGCCATGCCGTGCTGGTGCCTAACACGATTAAGGTATCCATATTGGTGGTTTTGGCTTTAAGCGCTCGCCACATTCCCTGATAGAAATGGCGCCCCGTACCGACTAAAAGAGCCAGCGTGATTAAACCCATTATGCCCCAACCTAGCTGCATGCTAGGGCGATTAATCATCATCTCGCCGCCCAGTAATCCCCATAACATCATCGGGATACCAACAGCGAGCGCGGCGATGGCCTGACGCATCCGCAGGCGATACTCTGCCGCATCTTCGACCCGCTTTTCCTCTGCGGCCGCCTTTGCGTCCACGATCAATTGAGCGGGATAACCCGCCTTATCCATAACAGCCAGCGCCGCATCACTGCTCATCTTGCCATCGACAGTGACTTGCTTATCGGCGAGATTGATACGGGCACTCACATTCGGTTCGGCCGCAAAGGCCTTTTCAATTTTGGCCACACAGCCTGCACAATTCATGGTGGCGACATAGAGTTTTATCTGCGACATGGAAGATCCCTCACTTGAACTTAACCGCTATAGGATTAAGATAAAGTCTCCCATCACGGGAGAGTCAAGGGTGTTTTTGTGGCAAGTATCACACTTGTCTGCACGAGTCTTTAGAACAGATAAGAACTGAGGTCAGTATGAAAATTGGTGAAGTCGCGAAGCACACAGGGTTAAGCGTCAAAAGCATACGTTATTATCACGATATTGGTCTGGTTTGCGCTGAGCGTAACGACGCTGGATACAGGGTCTATCGCCATCGAGATATTGAATCGCTGAAATTTGTGCACCAATGCCGCGACTTAGGATTTAGCCTAGAAGATTGCAAACTTCTGCTCGATTTGCGTAATAACGATAGCCGCAATGCCGAAGATGTGAAGCAACTCACCCGCAACCATTTGGCCTATGTTGAGGATCAAATTGGTAAATTGCAGAATCTTCGTAGCCAGTTACAGCAAATGGTCAGCGAGTGCCAAGGCGGCGAACAGCCCCACTGCGCCATTATTGATAGCCTTAACCACCAGCATTAAATCCTCCATCACCCGCATTAAGCCAGCCATAAAAAAGCCTGCTTGGATGCAGGCTTGTTTATGGGGTTGTCACTCATACCAAGGTGTTAGCGCTTTAGCGCGGCCACATTATCTAGCTGCAACGCTGGCAATTTACCCGCTGGTGTAAATGAAAACACTTGCCCATAAAAGGCTAACTCGGTTTCTAATCCCGCCGCTTTATGTTCTGGCGTGCGTCCATCACTTGCGTCATCGCCATAATCGATATAGGCCGTCGGCACACCTTTGGCTTTAAGGGCATCATAGATTTGCCGCGACTGCGCCGTCGGTACAATCTTGTTTCTCAAGCCTTGGAAAATCAGCAAAGGTTCATTCAAACCATCTAAGTGATTGAGTGGCGATAACTCGCGGTAGCGTTCCTTCTTCTCTGGATAGGGGCCGATAAGTTGGTCTAAATAACCCGACTCAAACTTATGGGTTCCCTTAGCGAGCTGCTCAAAATCGCTGATACCCTCATAGCTCACACCCGCTTGAAACACATCATAAAACGCTAGCGAAGACATCACAGTTAAGCCACCGGCGCTGATGCCGCGAATCGCTAACTTATTGGCGTCTACCCAGCCTTTAGCCACTAAATACTTTGCGGCATTAACCGCATCCTCTACATCGCTTTCACCCCATTTGCCATAAAGGCTTTGGCGATAGGCGCGGCCAAAACCACTGCTGCCGCGAAAGTTTAAATCCAGCACCGCAAACCCGCGGCTGGTCCAAAACTGGATTTCACTGCGATAGGCCAGTGAAGCCCGCGCCGTCGGCCCGCCATGTAGCATCACGATAAGCGGCGGCCTTGTGTCGTGGGGCGCCACGTAATTAGGGTTCACAGGGCTGTAAAAATAACCATAGGCCTGCTGATTTTTACCAGTAGCGAAGGCAATATTTTTCGCCCGCGAGACATAGTTGGGATCAAGATTCGCGAGCGCTGGGGCGTACACAAGCTCAGTGCCACGCCCAACAACGCGATAAATACCTTTCTCTGGTGTTGCCTTAGCGCCAACAAAATAAACACCATCTTCGCCCTTTACCACCTGAGTGATCTCAGCAAAATCAACGGCAAGGGATTCGGTCAATCCGGAATCTAAGTGCATACGCAACAATGCGGCTCGATTGCCTTCAACGTAGCTCGCGATGAGAGTCGAAGCATTTTCAAAGGCATAATTATGGTTACCTAAACGCCAATCCGGCACCGCAAACTCGGCATTTTTACTCAACACAGGCTCTAGGGTTTCCCTAGGGGTGACGCGGTAAATGTTCCACCAGTTACTGAGATCGGACACCACATATAATTTACCGTCTGGGCCAAATAACGGCTGAGTCACCGAAGAGTCCTCTGGCGTACTCACCTTGCGAATATTTTTTAATTGACCTTTGCGGTCAAGATCCCCAAGCCAGAGCACACTCTTATCCCAAGGCATATAGGGATGTTCCCAAGTGATCCACGCAAGTTGGGTGTTATCGGGTGAAATAGTCGGAGAAGAAATAAAATCGTGACCCGTAACAAAGGTATCGCCTTCACCGGCAAAGTTAAGATTGATAGTCACTAGGCTCGCTTTCGGTTCGCCACCCTGACGGTGATCTTCACGCACACAAATAATCCGTGAGCCCTTAGGATATGCCACACAATCGGCATGACGGGTACCATTGGGAGTTAACGGCAATGGTGGCTGATTAGGCGCAAAACGGTAAAACAGCTGATCCTGCAATTTAGTGGCAAAAAGGCTCTGACCTATGCCCAAAAACGCCGCACCGCCATACTCATGCACAGTAGATTTAACATTAAAATCAGGAGGAACCACTTCAGTGACCTTGCCAAGATCATCGAGACGCTTGATACCAACTTTGCCTTGGGCACGTCCGCTCGATTCTGCAAAATAAATCGCATTACCTACACTTTGTAGTTCAGCAATATCATCGGTTCGTTCAAAAACCTCAGCAGCAGACAAAGGTGATTGCCAGCTGCCATAGGGTGCAACTTTAATGTCGCCGCTTTCCTTGGCAGATTGATCTTTTGTATCCGTACGCTCACACCCGCCGAGTAGCAGTAACACTGCACTTAGCAAGAATGGAAAATAGCGTCCTAACCCCATTGTGTTCCCCAAGTTTGCAAACTAAAACAAACCGTAAATATGCAAATCCCCTTAAGGGCTTATTTTTTGACTTTTTTAACAAACCATTTCAGTACGCTAGCTTGTTGTACTTGCGTCAGACCAAAGTAAATACAAATCCAAGGTGATAACAGAAAAAACCACGGGATCACGGCGACCGAACGACCACTGAAGAGAAGAAAAAAGAAGCCTCCGTAAATCACTATGACTCCTAAGGCACCGACAATCAGCATCATCCGCTTGGTAATTTTTTCCAGCCAAAGGGCTTTATCCTGCCATGACATTCAGATAATCAACTCCAATACGATAATGTCAACTCTATTTGTAAAGTTATGTAAAAAAGTAGCGTGCGATTGTTGAAGGATAGCCAGTAAATGTCAACCTCCGAACAACTCTTACCCAAGCGAACAGACTAAAAAGAGAGCTAACTTTAGCCAACAAAAAACCGAGCAAACGCTCGGTTTTGTTTAATATCAATAAGATACCATGTTACAGACGGATACCGCCATCCACTTCAAAGACACGACCATTTACATAATCGTTTTCAATGATAAAGCGTACGGTAGAGGCTATCTCCTCCGCTTGGCCTAAACGGCCAACGGGCACAAGCTTCTCTAAACGCTCTAAGGCTTCAGGTTTCATTGCCGCTGTCATTTCGGTGGCAATCACCCCGGGTGCTACCGCCGCGCTACGGATATTGTAACGCGCCAGCTCTTTTGCCCAGCCCACAGACATCGCCGCGACACCCGCTTTGGAGGCCGCGTAGTTAGATTGTCCTACGTTACCCGCTTTAGCTAGGCTAGAAATGTTCACAATCACCCCAGCTTGACCCGACTCGATCATCGCCGCAGCAGCCTCACGGCCACAGAGGAAGGTGCCAGTGAGGTTAACATTGATAACCGATTGGAATTGGTCAAATGACATACGGTCAGTCACTTTGCCGTCTTTGGCTTTGACTAACATACCATCACGCAGGATGCCGGCGTTATTCACTAATACGTTGATTTTGCCAAAATCTTCCAATATGTAAGCAAAGCCTGCAACCACATCTTCTTCGTCGGTAATATCTAACGCATAACCTTGGACTTCGGTGGCTGAGCCTAAATCAGCACAGGCGCGCTCGAGTTTTTCTTGATCCACATCGATCAGCGCCAACTTAGCGCCCGCCTGCGCAAAATTGTGCGCCATTGCTAAGCCTAAACCACCCGCGCCGCCAGTGATGACGACAACCTTATCTTTTATATCCATCTGGTTATCCCTTGTTTATCTATTTTTTAAGTGGTGCAAATTGTTCAAAAATACTGGAGAAGTCTCGGCGACCATTACCTTGTCGTGCATGATTCACATACAAGCTGCGCGCGAGTGAGCCCATGGGTGTACTCGAATTGCTCAATAATGCGGCTTCTTGGGAGAGGCCGAGATCTTTAACCATCAAATCTACCATAAAGCCTCCCTGATAGCCCTTAGAAGAAGGCACATTCTCCATCACACCCGGACAAGGATTGTACTTTTCAAGCGTCCAGTTACCGCCGCTGCTGACCTTCATAATGTCTGACAGCACTTTAGGGTCGAGACCATGGTCAATCCCCATTTGCAACGCCTCAGAAGTACCGACCATCAGCACAGATAACAGCATGTTATTACAGATTTTAGCGACCTGACCGGCACCGGCACCGCCCGCATGGAAGATATTCTTGCCCATGGCATTGAGTACGGGTTGCGCGCGTTCGAAGGCGATATCCGAGCCACCACAGATAAAGGTCAAGGTGCCTGCTGCCGCCCCCGCCGTGCCGCCCGAGACTGGCGCATCGATAAACTCGATACCGCTCTTGGCCGCTTCGGCTGCCACCAACTGAGCACTTTGGGCGTCAATGGTCGAACAATCAATCAGCAAGGTATCGCCAGCGACTACCTCGAGTAGGCCTTTCTCGCTGCCATTACCTAAATATAAATTTCTAACATGCTTACCCGCAGGCAGCATAGTGATCACCACATTAGCTCCAGCCGCTGCGCCGCATGCCGTGCTCGACACTAATGCGCCTTGGTCGGCCAAGGCTTGCATGGCGGCTGGCACTAGGTCGAAGACACGTACCGTCATGCCCGCTTTTAATAAATTGGCCGCCATTGGGCCGCCCATATTACCTAAACCGATAAATGCTACTGTACTCATGCCATCACTCCTGTGTTCTGGTGTGTTTATTATTCCAGATAGTTGTTATTCCAGATAAAAATGGCAGGCAAAGTGCTCACTTTGCCTGCCATCGATTGGCTTAGCTTAATTGGCTTAAGGGATGTTCCTCTCCCCAAGGTGAGGTCAAAATGTCCTCGATAACGCTGTTTGGCACAGATTGCACATCGGCAAATTGCCATTTGGGCTGTCTGTCTTTATCAATCAGCAGTGCCCGTACGCCTTCACAGAAATCGCCCTTAGCGCAGGTGTTAACACTGACGGTTAATTCCCATTTAAAACATTGTGCTAGGCTGAGTTTAGTGCCGAGTTGGGTTTGAATATACGCCAAATGCCAACTGATAGGGCTGCCCGCGAGCATAGTCGCACAGGCTTTATTTAACCATGCTTCATCGGTGCTTAAGGTCGACATACGGCTGACGATATCGGTTAAACTACCCGCCATCAGCCTATCGATAATCTCTTGGCTCTCGGCCAGTAAACTATCGCCCTTAGGGATGTCCACTTGGTTCGACAGTTCGTTGATCATCGAGTCGAGTCGTTGATGGTTCAGCGCTGGCATATCGCTCCAGTCGAGGGTCGCCATGGCATCGAACATCAGCTCTTTGTCGTCACGATTCAGATAATGATCGGCAAGGCCAACGTAACAGGCATCGGCGGCGTTCATTTGATAGGCCGTTAAGCCTAAAAACAGCCCCATTTTGCCCGGCATGCGGTTGAGGAAATAACTGCCGCCCACATCGGGATAAAGCCCGATGGTGACTTCAGGCATAGCGATACGAGAGGTTTCGGTCACCACTCTATGACTCGCGCCCGCCATCAAGCCGAGACCACCGCCCATCACTATGCCATCACCCCATACCAACACAGGTTTGCCAAAGGTATGTAGTAGATAATCGAGACGATATTCTTCTTCAAAGAATACTTTAGCGACCTCAGTCACTTGTCCCTTAGCGGCAACTGAGGCGTGATATAACGCCCGTACATCGCCACCCGCACAGAACGCCTTTTCTCCGCTGCCATCGAGTACCACACAGGCGATTAACGGATCTTTTTTCCACAAATTGAGCTGCACCGTCATGGCTCGAACCATATCGAGATCCAAGGCGTTGAGGGCTTTTTCAACATTGAGCGTCACCACCCCAACTAATTTACCTGAGGCGGTGGCTAAAGTTTGAAAAACCACATTTTGTGTGGTGGACGTGTGTGCAGCCTTATCTACTAAATTTGTCATTAGCGGTTCTTCCAATCAGCTTTACGTTTTTCCAAAAACGCGTTCACGCCTTCGGCCTGATCTTCAGTATCGAACAAACCGACAAACAGTTCACGCTCTATCGGTAAGGCTTGGCTACGCGGCATTTGGCGCCCAGCTTGGATTAATGTCTTACAGGCGGTGACGCTGCTTGGGCTTTGATTCGCCACCTTCGCCGCAAGGGCAATGGCCGCATTTAAAGCTTCACCCGTTTCAACCACTTCCTCGACTAAACGCAAATTCAGCGCTTGGGCGGCATTCACCCGCTCACCGCAGAGGATCATGCGTTTTGCCCAACCTTCGCCCACTAAAGCAGTGAGGTTTTGGGTACCGCCCGCACAGGGCAGCAGGCCAACGGTCGCCTCAGGCAGTGCCATCACGGCTTGGGTTTCGGCGATACGAATATCACAGGCCAGCGCGACTTCTAAGCCGCCGCCCATGGCATAACCGTTAATGGCGGCAATCGACACGCCGCGGAACTGGCTTAAGGTTTCAAATGCTTCGCCAAAGTGTTTTGCCATGCTCGCCGCATTGCCCTTATCACCGTCGCTAAACAGTTTTAAATCGGCACCCGCGGAGAAAAACTTGTTGCCCTCGCCAGTTAACACCAGCGCGTAAATGTCCTTGTTGGCATTAAGCTCCAGCACTTTGGCCTTGAGCGCCTGTAAACTCTGGGCGGTCCAAGTATTGGCCGGCGGATTGTTCATGGTCAGAATGGCCGTGTGGCCTTCAATACGCTCAACTAAATAGTCCATCTGTTTCGGCTCCCTTATATTTCCAATCTGTTATCGCCAAATCCTACAGTCCAATTAGGGCAGCTTAAAGGATTTGTCCGGCATTTTCGTCGAGTAAACGACGGGCGATAATGAGGCGCATAATTTCGTTAGTGCCCTCTAAAATCTGGTGTACACGAACATCACGGAAGTGACGCTCTAACGGATACTCCCTGATATAACCATATCCGCCATGAATTTGCAGCGCCGCATCGCAAACTTGAAAACCCACATCAGTAGCAAAGCGCTTCGCCATCGCACAATAGGCGGTCGCTTCTGGATCGCCACTGTCGAGTTTAAAGGCGGCCAGACGCACCATTTGACGCGCGGCCACTAATTCGGTCGCCATATCGGCCAGTTTAAATTGCAGCGCTTGGAAAGCTGCCAGCGGCTTACCAAATTGCTGACGTTCGTTCATATACTGGGTTGCACGCTCTAAAGCCGCCTGCGCCGTACCGACAGAGCAAGTAGCGATATTGATGCGGCCACCGTCTAAGCCTTTCATCGCAAAGGTAAAACCTTGACCTTCTTCACCGAGTAGGTTTGCAACCGGCACGCGCACGTTATCAAAGGTGACTAAGCGTGTTGGCTGCGCGTTCCAGCCCATTTTATCTTCAGCTTTACCATAGATAATGCCAGCGGCATCTGCTGGAATGGCAATCGCCGATATTCCTTTTGGCCCAGCTTGACCCGTGCGGCACATTACAACTAAAAGCTCAGTTGAACCTGCGCCCGAGATAAACATCTTCGAGCCAGATACCACGTATTCATCACCCTCACGCACCGCTTTGGTTTGCAGTGAAGCCGCATCCGAGCCCGCACCTGGCTCCGTTAAGCAGTAAGACGCCAGCATTTGGCCCGTGGTCAAAGGCTCTGACCAAGTTTGACGCAGAGTATCAGTACCCCAAGTGGTGACCATCCAAGTGGCCATATTGTGAATCGTCAGCATGGCCGTTGTGGCTGTACAGCCCTTTGCCAGCTCCTCAAAAATAATCGAGGCATCTAAGCGTGATAAGCCCATGCCACCTTCCGACTCGGGGGAATACAGGGAGCAGAAACCCAGCTCACCGGCTTTTTGGATCACATCCTTCGGGAAATGATGTTCTTCGTCCCATTTGGCGGCAAAGGGGGCGAGTTCATCCGCCGCGAACTGGCGGGCTAGATCGGCAAATTGGCGTTGGTCTTCGTTGAAATTAAAATCCATTTGGCTCTCCTATGACTCTTTGGCCATTTCTTTCGTAAATTTCTTTGCGTAATACACAGTGAATTTATCAGCAGGCTTATCATCAATGGACGCCAACTGCGCCACGTTTAGACTGAATAACCTGCTGTTTCACAATGCGTTTAAACTGTTTGTTAAACCGCTTAGCGCAAGTTAATGCTCATATTTGGACCTGCGGCCACCGCAATGTCCGACTCGAACCAGCGGGAAGTAATGGTCTTAGTTTCAGTGTAGAAACGTACCGCTTGCTTACCGTAGGCGTGTTGGTCGCCGTAGAAACTGCCCTTCCAACCCGTGAACGAGAAGAAAGGTAATGGCACAGGGATAGGCACGTTAATACCGACTTGGCCGACTTCGATTTCGTGTTGATATTTACGGGCTGCGGCGCCGCTGGCGGTAAAGATAGAAGTACCATTGCCGTACGGGCTGGCGTTAACCAGTTCGATGGCGTCTTCTAATGAATCGGATTCCATACAGCAGAGCACAGGGCCAAAGATTTCTTCTTTATAGATGCTCATGTCGGTCGTGACCTTAGTGAACATGGTCGGTCCTACCCAGTTGCCTGACTCATAGCCCGCCACGCTAAAGTCGCTGCCATCGAGTAAACACTCTGCGCCCTCTTGCTTACCTTGGGCGATAAGTTTGAGCACACGCGCTTTAGCGGCAGGGCTGATCAGCGGGCCGTAACCGGCTTCTTTATCGTCCCATAAACCTGGGCGAACCTTCGCCAGCGCTTCTTTGAGCTCAGGGATCCACTCTTTAGCCGCGCCGACAAATACCGCGACCGAAATCGCCATACAGCGTTGCCCCGCTGCACCGACCGATGCACCGACCAAGTTGTTGATCACTTGCTGCTTATTCGCATCAGGCATGATCACGCAGTGGTTTTTTGCCCCAGCAAAGGCTTGCACGCGTTTTAAGTTATCGGTACCGGTTTTGTAGATGTATTGACCTACAGCCACAGAGCCGACGAAGGAAATGGCTTTTACCGCAGGATCGGCCAGTAGGATATCGACCGCAGTTTTATCGCCATGCACCAGCTGTAATACGCCCTTTGGCGCACCCGCTTCGACAAATAGCTCAACTAAGCGCTGCGGCGTCATAGGGTCTTGCTCTGATGGCTTAAGGATAAATGTGTTACCGCAGGCAATCGCCAGTGGGAACATCCACAGTGGGATCATCGCAGGGAAGTTAAACGGCGTGATGCCCGCACACACACCCAGAGGCTGAGTGTAGCTGTAGGTATCGATTGAACGCGCGACGTTCTCAACGGTTTCGCCCATCAGTAATGAAGCAATGTTGCAGGCATGTTCCGCCACTTCAATTCCGCGCCACACATCGCCCTTGGCATCCTCAAAGGTTTTGCCGGTTTCTTTGGCAAGGATAGTCGCCAGTTCGTCGTGGTGTTCTTTTAACAAGTGTTGGTAGCGCAACATGACACGGGCACGCTCAGACACTGGCACTTCTTTCCACGTCTTAAAAGCCGCCTTGGCACTGGCAATGGCCACGTGCACTTCATCGGCCGTAGCGCTGTTGATAAGGGCGATTGGCTCATTATTAGCGGGATTGGTCACCACGATTTGTGATGTACCTGTGCCTGTGGTGAATTCGCCATCGATGTAATGCTTAACTTGTGTGGTCATGTTGCAATCCTTTTCCTTGTTTAGGGTCGAGCTGGCGGTGTGATATTATGTTTATCCTCAGCGGGATGTTTGCCCTTGCCAGCTCAGTCTTGGTCTTGTTGATTTAGCAGTTATTCGCGATTAAGCCTTTGCTTAGACTTCGATAGCCATAGCGGTTGCTTCGCCGCCACCGATACAGAGTGAGGCTACGCCGCGCTTAAGCCCACGGGCTTTAAGTGCATGAATTAAGGTCACCAGCAAACGTGCGCCCGAGCAACCGATAGGATGACCTAAGGCACAGGCACCGCCATTCACGTTTACTTTTGCCATGTCTAAACCTAATTCAGAAACGGCCAGCATAGTCACCATGGCAAAGGCTTCGTTGATTTCGAACAGGTCAACCTCATCCTTAGACCAGCCGACATTGCTCAACAGTTTTGCCATCGCGCCAACGGGCGCAGTGGTAAAGAGTGATGGCTCCTGGGCATGTGTTGTGTGACCCTTAATAGTGGCAAGCACAGTTAAGCCTAACTGCTCGGCATTGGCGCGGGTGGTTAGCATCAGCGCCGCTGCACCATCGGAAATCGAGCTTGAGTTTGCCGCAGTAATAGTGCCGTCTTTAGCAAAGGCTGGGCGCAGTGCAGGGATTTTTTCAGGGCGGGCATTGCCTGGCTGCTCATCGGTATCGATAGTCACATCACCACGGCGATCGCTCACAGTCACAGGTACAATTTCCGCCTTGAAGGCGCCAGAAGTAATAGCCGCATTGGCTTTTTCCAGTGAGCTTAAAGCAAACGCATCCATTTGCTCGCGAGTGATACCAAATTCATCGGCGGTTTTCTGGGCGAATGTGCCCATGGCGCCGCCGGTGTAGGCATCTTCTAAACCATCGAGGAACATATGATCTAATACTTTGCCATGACCCATACGCATGCCAGCGCGCGCTTTGTCGAGCAAGTAAGGCGCTTGGCTCATGCTTTCCATACCACCCGCAACCACCAACTTAGCACTGCCCGCTTTGAGTAAATCGTGGGCAAGCATCACGGTTTTCATCCCAGAGCCACAGACTTTGTTTACGGTCGTAGCGCCAACAGACAGGGGTAAACCTGCACCTAAGGTTGCCTGACGCGCAGGTGCTTGACCCAGACCCGCTGGCAATACGCAGCCCATTAACACTTCATCAACCTTATCACCCGCAACTTGGGTATCAGCTAACAGGGCTTTGATGGCGGTGGCCGCTAAGCTCGGAGACGTTACGCCAGACAAACTGCCTTGAAAGCCACCCATTGGGGTGCGTTTAGCGGCAACAATAACGATCTCTTGGTTAAATTGTTCAGTACTCATGGGGACTCCAAGCTAAATGTGCCTTGGCGGTAACACACGCCAGCGGCGGATAAATAGTAACAATGAAACCACTCTGACGTTTACGCGAACGTAAAGCAAGTATTCCTTGGTCTAATGTATCGATTTTATCCACGCCTGATTGTCAGTCAGAATTTACAGTCGAGAGGCCTTAACGGCATTTGAAATGGTAACAAGGTGGAAGTGACTCAATAAAAGCGCTTGCCTTGCAGCAGTAACGCAAACCATACCTGCTGAGGTTGAACAGCGCAAAGACAAATGAGGTTAACAGGCGAGCAAACAGTGGCTAAGTGAATGGTAAATTTATGAGGGCGTGTTGACGTTTCGAGATTAGATTTTGTTCGTTCTGGCAAGTTCGTGCTCGCGAAACGAGGAATGATGTGTAGTTATTCTACTCAAATGACGAGCGACAAAGAGCAAGGGCTTGCCAGACGAACCCTTCGGGCAGCATTTGGCTGGCTTTTCTGCTGCGTTATCGTCCGTTTATGTAGAATAACTACACTGCACGGACTTTGCCTTGCATAAAAGCCAGCCAAATTGCTGCAAAAATAACCCTGAAACGTCAACACGCCCTAGTCAGTTCAAAAAATTCAAGCAAACAGAAACAGCATAGCGAGGTGATTCAACAGGCATTGAGCTTAAGAAACCGTCAATGCCTGACAAACTAAAACAACGTCCCTACTGCGATTCCCATGGCGTCATCGCCGTCATATCACTCAGGTCGTAAGGCGTTAATTGGTAAACGTAATAGTTAAGCCAATTACTCACCAACAAACTGCCATGGCTGTGCCAACGGGCAATGGCATCGGCCTTAGGATCATCGTTACGATAATAGTTTTGTGGCACATTTGGGTTTAATCCCTGCGCCAAATCCCGATGATATTCATCGTTTAAGGTAGATTTTTGATACTCAGGGTGACCCATGACAAACAGGTTGCGATTATTGCGACTGAGGACCAAATAGGCTCCGGCCTCCTCGGACTCTGCCAGCACTTGTAGTTCAGGATGTCGCTTAAGCTCTTCAATATCCATCTCGGCAAAGCGGGAATGCGGTGCAAAGAACTCATCATCAAATCCGCGTAGCAGCGGAAAATGCTGGCAGGTGCGGCGATGGACAAACACCCCTGAGCGCTTTTGCTCAAGAATTTTACGATTTAATCCATAGAGATGGTAAAGCCCAGCGTGAGCAGCCCAACAAAGGAAGAGCACCGAGGTAACATGCTGCTGTGACCAATCGATAATTTCACGGATATGGTCCCAATAAGTCACATCTTCAAAATCAATTTGCCCTAACGGCGCGCCAGTGATGATTAGGCCGTCGTAGTTTTTATGGCGCACATCCTCAAAATCACGGTAGAAGGTGTTCATATGATCGATAGAAGTGTGCTTCGACTCTTTATCGTGAATACGCAGTAAATCCACATCCACCTGCAAGGGCGTGTTGCCTAAAAGGCGTAGAAGCTGGGTTTCGGTCTCAATTTTATTGGGCATCAAGTTCAGGATCAGTACCTTCATCGGTCTGATATCCTGATTGGCGGCCCGGGTTTCGGACATTACGAAAATATTTTCAGATTCTAAAATCCCTGCTGCTGGCAGATGATCTGGAATTTTAACTGGCATACCGCGCCTCTTCTGTTCAAACAATCAAGGGTTCCGGCGCGCGTATGCCACTCAGCAAAGAGCAAACAAATTAGCGGCCGACTTTCTCAAGCAGTATCGTCATAGGCTCAGTCGAATTGAGATCGACATGATAGGCTTGAGTATTAATAAACAATAACTTATCACCGAGCATTATCCTTGCACCAATGGCATAGGTATGCCCTGCTTCAAACTGATCGCGCCCTATAGTAAAACTAAATGGCGTAGGGGTTTTAGCGCCTTGACTCTCACGCTCTGCCATCACCACAGCAGGTACATCCATCTTAGAGACATCAAGCAACTGCACAATCAACTTGGCATCGGCAGGCAGTGCGATACGTTCGCGATACATGGCCTCACCTTTAATCTCAACAACCGCATTTGGTGTTGCACAACCTGTCATCATCATCGTCACAGTGAGTAATACCATTGCCGTCAATTTTTGCCATGCAGATGTCAGTCCGCTAATCCTTAACCCATGTGTCATTTCATTTCTCCTAATCATACATAAAGACTTCTGGATGTCTATACGCCCAAGCTATAAATCTTGTCATGCTGGGCATATCTTCCTATGATAAGCCACCATTTCGATGCCGAAAAATTTATGACCCAAGCAACTGCGATAATTGTGGGCGCTAGCTCACATTTAAGCCGCGAACTTGCCAAACAATTGGCCGAACAGCAAGTTGAATTAGCACTTTTTGCACAGGATGTTGAATCGCTGCGCGAGTTCGCCTCGACCTTACCTACCAAAGTACAAGTATTTTCACTGCAAATTGAACAGCCAAGCATTATCATCGAACAGCTTGAAAACGTCTGGCAAAGTCTCGGCGGTGCTCATTTAGTCTTGGTGAATACCGGACTGAATAGTTACGACCCTGAGCTGCCATGGCTACCAGAGCAAGATATTATCGACGTCAATGTGCGGGGCTTTGCCGCTATCTGCAATACCGCATTTAGATTATTTCGCGAACAGGGTTATGGCCAGCTTGCCGCCATCAACTCGATTGCTGGTCTGCGCGGCGGCCCGAGTGTGGCTTACCATGCCTCTAAAGCCTTTGCGCAAAACTATTTGGAAGGCTTAAGCATGCATGCCCAGCGGCTTAAATTGCCCATTACTATTACCGATATTCAACTTGGTTTACTGGATAAGGCCGCCATGCAGCAAAGCACGCTATGGCTTGCCCCGCTCCCGCAAGTGGCGGCGCAGATCATTAAGGCCATGCAGCAGGGTAAACGTCGTGTCTATGTAACCAAGCGTTGGCGCTTAGTGGCTTGGCTGACTAAATTACTGCCTGAGTTTATCTATAACACACGCCACTGGAAGCCGAAAAAGGCTAAAAAGTAGTGTTGTTCCGCGTTTAGCTTTATTACACTGCGAAAACAAAAAAGGAGCCGCTGGCTCCTTTTTTGTTACTTTAAAATCAGATGATTAGAAAGTGTAACCCACGCTGACCATATAAACCCATGGGTTAATGTCGGTGCTGATTGTAACTGGTGCGCCTTGAAACTTAAATTTCACATCACTATCAATTTGTGCGTACCATACAGAGGCGTTAACTAACCAGTTTTTATTCACTTGATAGTCTAAACCCACTTGCGCCGCTAGGCCCCAAGAGGTGCTCATACTTAAGTCAGTTAAAGCACCACCTAAATCGTTGGTGAATTCATTGTCGAAGAAGTTAGTGTAGTTCACACCCACGCCTATATATGGACGTAATGTAGATTGAGCATCACCAAAATAGTACTGTGCCACTAAAGTTGGTGGTAAATGCTTAGTTTCCGCAATCTTACCAACACCATTTAAAGACACATCGTGGCTAAATGGAGTCGCAGCTAATAGCTCAATACCAATGTTATCGGTCAACATATAACCAAAGTTCAAGCCCAACTGAGTGTTGTTACTAACTTGAAATTCACCTAAATTTTTTCCTGGAATGACAACATCATCACTCGATTCATTTGGCGCAACAACCACAGCACCGGCACGAACAATGATATCGCCCGCTTGATGGGCAGAAACAGAAGCAGAGAAACCAGCGGCTAACAGGGTGGCAGCGATCAGTGTAGAAACAGTAGTTTTATTCATCATCATACTCCATATGTACAACATAGGTTTTTGTTTTACATTACATCCTTAACAATTGACGCTTACACTGCCAGATAAAATTATTCACCTTATTGATCTAAATCAAGATTAAGCGGTGATACTTATTTCGAGGTATAAACCATGAGATACAAGTCACGTTATCTAAACATTTATTGACAATACCGGTTCATTTTTTGTGACCAACCGCATTAATTAGCCATCACTAATCACCTCCAGAAGAGGTAATAGGAGAAAAATTACCAATTTCGCCATTTACATTTAATCAACATAGATTGAAATTAAAATCCGATGAAATTCGACGATATTCAGTAGAAAAAACGCGAAAGAATCCAAAAGCAGGCAAAGACAGGAATTAAGAATCGACCTAGAAGGTGCTTATTTCGGTTTACACTCACTCATCTGCGAATAAAAGAATAAGCCTCTAACTCATGTTAACCAAATGGCTCAATAGGCTATAGCTAGTCGCGGATATTGTTTACGCCAAGACTTTGCGGCTAACCGTTGCTGAAATAACGCTAAGGGACGCCGAGGATTGGGCGTTAGTTGTAAGGCAAATAATGAGGTTAAGCCAAAGGGGGCGATGATGTGTAAGCCTTCAATGGCTGGAGCAGAAAACTTAAGCGTCTGTTCAAGCGACACACCGACAGCAGTTTCGATTTCGGGCCAATAACACATTGCATCCTGTGTCGATTGATAGGGATTGTCGAGATGCTTAAGGTGCATTCGCGCCTGATTTTTTACTGACCAAGGTAAGTCTGGCGCCAGTGTTTGTAGGTAAGCTTCTATCGCCCTATCTCGCTCAGGAAGAGTATCCAAGGGACAATAGTAAATCAGATCGATATCGTTTAACGGACGCGGCTTAATATCGTGTAATTTGTCCCACACCAGATTACGGACAAACCCCGCCGCCAAGCACCACTGCGGAATATCATACACTTGGGCACATTGCTGCGCTAATTCAAGTGCCCTTAACCGCTGTTTATCTTGGCTTAGCCATGCGCATAACAATGCATTTAATTCGGCTTCAGTCATGGCCAATATCCGCTTCAATAAGTTAGAAACACAGAAGTGACATCGACTCACGCCACTTCATCATCGATTTCATCGCACTTAATGAGCAGTTAATGATAGGTTAAACCGCATCGGCCTGGCGCTCGGGCGCCGCATCCGCAAAGGCAGGCAATAAATTACATTCAGCCCATACTCGCATAATATTGGGGTAAGGCGTTAAATCCACATTAAAACGCTGCGCGTTGTACACCTGCGGCACTAAACACAAATCAGCGATAGTCACCTTATCCCCAAAGCAATATCGGCCACTATGGCGCGCCAGCTGGGTCTCAAGCGCCGCAAATCCCGTTGCTACCCAATGGTGATACCAAGCGGTTTTAGCTTCTTCGTCGACGTTCAGCTTCTGAGTTAAATACTGCAATACCCGCAGGTTATTGAGTGGATGAATTTCACAGGCGATGGTTAATGCCATGCCACGCACATGGGCACGCTCAAGGGCTGATGCGGGTAATAGCGGTGTCTTTGGATAGAGTTCATCTAGATACTCAATAATGGCTAAAGATTGGGATAACGCATCCCCATCCTGCTCATCATCCACCACCAAAGTGGGGACTAGCTCCTGCGGGTTTAGCGCGATATAGTCCGCTTTGTGCTGCTCACCACCATCACGCACTAAATGCACCGATAACTGCTCGGCGCTCACGCCTTTAAGATTGAGGGCAATACGCACACGATAGGCGGCGCTAGAGCGCCAATAACCGTATAGTTTCATCTCACGCTGTCCTTTTGTCATGCTGAAAAAACGGGGCTAAATAGCCCCGTCGATATTATCTATCACTTTTCAAATAAAAAAGCCTTACGCCTTGTACTCAACCACTTTTTGATCGATAGCGCCAAAAATAGAGGCGCCATTATCATCGAGCATTTCGATGCGTACTGTGTCGCCAAAACGCATAAACGGTGTGCTAGCTTTGCCGTTGCTAATCACTTCAAGCATACGTTTCTCGGCCAAACAGCTTGAGCCAGCACTGCGGTCATAGTTAGAAATCGTACCAGACCCGATAATGGCGCCCGCACCCAATGGACGGGTTTTGGCAACATGGCTAATTAACTGGCTGAAGTTAAAGGTCATATCGACACCCGCATTCGGGCGGCCAAATAACTCACCGTTTAGGTATGTGATAAGCGGTAGGTGCACCTTTGAATCTTCCCAACGTGGGCCTAATTCATCTGGCGTAATGGCTACCGGCGAGAAGCTGCTCGAAGGTTTAGATTGGAAGAAACCAAAACCTTTGGCGAGTTCAGCAGGGATCAAATTACGCAGTGACACATCATTGACTAACATCAGCAGTTTGATGTGTTTCGCTGCATTTTCAACACTCACGCCCATGGGCACATCATCAGTGATCACAGCGATTTCCGATTCGAAATCGATGCCCCAGTCTTCGCTCGCCAGCGGGATATCCGCCTTGGGCGCGATAAAGCTGTCAGAGCCGCCTTGGTAAAACAGCGGATCGGTCCAGAAGGTTTCTGGCATTTCAGCGCCGCGCGCCTTACGCACTAATTCCACATGGTTTACATAGGCACTACCATCGGCCCACTGATAAGCGCGTGGTAAGGGTGATAAACATTTGGTTTCATCGAAGGCTTGCGCGTTCGGTAATTTGCCTTCGTTGAGCGCATCATACAATTCTTGTAATTGCGGTTTGAGCAATTCCCAACCATCGAGTAATTGTTGCATCGTATGGGCAATCGCTGGCACAGCCACCGTTTGAGTAAGATCGCGGCTCACTAACATTAACTGACCATCGCGGCGACCATTGTTATAACTGGCAAGTTTCATATCTGCTCCTGTGCTTCTACGGCTCGGCGTACTGCGCTTTTTATCTCGTTATAGTTAACCGACAATATCAGCTAACGCGAATTTTTTGCTGACGAGAACATAGGTGAATAAAAACCTATATTGACTCTGTATTAGGGTTTGCTGCGCGTAGAAATACCCGAAGCGACGACGGATTCCTATAGCGTGAGCAAAATCACATTTCAGCTTATTTTTTCACATTTTGTAAACTAATCATTACGTTTCCTACCCTGTTGCCGCTTGTCACTATTTCGCTGAACGATATGGTGAAAAAGTCGACAACAAAGTGGAACGATACTGTTACATCCTAAGCTTAAAGCAAGATTACTTTGGCTTGGCGATCTTATATTCCCTGAGTTTATTGGCGATAGCCGTATGAGACACGCCCAATTTCTTCGCCAATTGGCGAGTACTAGGGTAAGCAGGATACAAGCGGCGCAGTAAGCTAGCCTCAAATTGCTTCATCGCATCATCGAGATTACCTTCGAAGGCATTATCGAAATAACCAAAACCTTCGGCGTAGGATGGTAACTTAAGTTGCTCAACGGTCAGCTCGCCTGAACCATCCCACATGGATACGGCTCTGAAAACCGCATTCTTAAGCTGACGCACGTTACCCGGCCAAGCGTAAGTTAATAGATGATCGCGGCATTGGGCCGAAATCCGCCTGACAGGACTAGAGAGTTGCTGACTGTAATGCTCGAGGAACATCTCCGTCAGCGGAATGATATCGACCTTGCGCTCGCGCAGTGACGGAATATGGTAGCTAAGCACATGGATGCGATAGTACAAATCTTCTCTAAACTCACCGGTTTGGCACAACTCGGCTAAGTTTTTCTGGGTCGAGCAGATAATCCGTACATCGGCGCGGACTTCTTCGTCGCCACCTATACGTCTAAAGGTGCCATCCTGTAATAACCGCAGCAATTTAACCTGTGCCGCCTTGGACATTTCGGCCACTTCATCAAGAAATACAGTGCCGCCCTTCGCCTCTTCAAAAAAACCACGTTTAATGACTTTACCTTGGCTAACGTAGCCAAACAGTTCTTCTTCGGCGGCGCTATCGGGCAATGCCGCACAGTTGATGGCAATAAACGGTTTTTCGCGGCGCATGCTGGCATCATGGCTGGCTCTGGCCATTAATTCTTTACCGGTGCCAGTTTCGCCCGTGATCAGTAATGGCGCATCGAGCTGCGCCATGCGGCGGGCTTGTTTTAGCACTTCTTTCATCTTGTCACTGCTGGCCAATACATTTTCAAAGCCTGTGGTTTGATTTTGCAGCGCATTAAATTGTTTACCCACCCGCGCAGGCGATTTAAGCGACACCACCGCACCGACGAGGATAGTTTTCTCGTCCTCATCGGGTAAATAAATCGGTAACATTTCAGCCAGATATTCGTTTTGGCCGATATTCACCCGCGCCGCCTGCGGCAGCACTTGGCCCTCACTGAGCCAGCGGCTGAAGTTAAACCCTTGTACCCAATGGTTTAAGGATTCATCAAGCACTTCGTGTTCACCCATGCCCATATTGAGCAGCGCCGATTCGTTCACAATGCGAATACGCGCCTTCACGTCGATGGAAAACACAGAGTCTGGGAGAGTTTTAAGTAGGGTTTTTAAGGCGTAGTGTTCTTGCTCCGACGGCATAAATGACACCGTTCGTACATCGTGGACGCCCTCCACTTTGCGGATCTGCGGCATCAAGGCGCTTAAGGTTTCAAAACTGACTTCAGCAAATTGCAGGTAAAGAAAACCTTGGTTACTGGCATCAATGGCAATGAGATTAATGCCATAACGTTCTAACACGACTAAGATGTCTTTCGCTAAACCCACGCGATCTTGACAGCTAACTTCCAAGCGCATAATGACTGATATTCCCTTTTTTGATTCGAATTTTGGAATAAAACGTGCGAGCTATAGTCCCTGAGGTGACCTTCATAAGACATGCGTTTGACGAAACAAGTTCAGTTTACGCAAACGTAAGGGACTAGATAAATAGCTGGGCGTGTATACGTTAGAAGGTTACGCTCAAAGTGGCAAGCCTAGTTTACAGTGCATTTGTAACAGGAAGAAAAAATCAGCATCAAAATTGCATTAAGATGCTGATTTTAAATATTAACTTTTTAATCTAATAACTGGTCGGTCTTGGCCGCCATAATGAAATCATTCTTATGGAGGCCCTTAATTGAGTGTGACCACCAAGTCACGGTCACCTTGCCCCACTCGGTTAAAATACCAGGATGGTGGAATTCTTCCTCGGCCAATTCCGCCAACTTATTGGTAAATGCCATTGCTAGTTTAAAGTTTTTAAACTTGTACACCCGTTCCAATTGCATGATGCCGTCACGCACTTGCACGCCCCAATCGGGGATCATGCGGATAAGCTCGGCCAATTCTTCATCGGTCACTTTCGGTGCATCGGCTTGGCAAGCTTCACATTTCATTTGGGTTAACGCGGTCATACATACTCCTATTGGCAACATCACAGGTTCAATCCGTTGCTCTTATTACGCTTTATTTAATTCGTTTATTACTTAGAGTCGGTCATTAACTTGCCTTGGCCTTGGGCGGATATTTAGGGGCAAACAAGCCGAGCTGCCGCGCCTTAGCCACATAGGCCATAATGTCCATTTTGGCGATTTCATCTAATACATCAATATGTTCAATCACATAGTAAATTGGCTGCATAATATCGATACGATAAGGCGTGCGTAGCACATCTAAAAGATCGAACGGTTTACGTTCAGGCACTAGGCTTTCCATCGCATATAAGGTTTCTCCAGGAGAACTTAAAATACCACCGCCATAGATACACAGTTCACCCTCTTGAGGCTTGAGCAAACCAAACTCGACGGTAAACCAATACAAGCGTGCCAAAAATACTCGGTCTTCCTTGCTGGCATTTAAGCCTAATTGACCATACATATGCGAGAAATGGGCAAAAGATGGATTGGTCAACAAGGGGCAATGACCAAAAATCTCATGGAAAATATCTGGCTCTTGCAGGTAATCAAACTCTTCCTTACGGCGGATAAAAGTCGCGACCGGAAACTCCTTGTTAGCCAATAGCTCAAAGAATCGACCAAAGGAAATTAAGGCGGGCACGGCCGCGGTTTTCCAGCCCGTGGTGGCCTGTAGCACTTTGTCTATCTCCGCCAATTGTGGGATGCGATCCTTGGGCATCGCCAAGGCATCAAGTCCCTGCAGATACTCCTTACAGGCACGCCTAGGCAGGTTCACCGCTTGGCGTGCATACAATTGGCTCCAAATCTCATGTTCTTCCTGTGGGTAATGGATATACCCTGAATCATCTGCACTTCTCGCAACATAGGGCGCAGTGTGCGCAATTTCTTTAGTCATAAAATTCACTTCATGGCTGACGCTAATGCCTCCATAGTGATCTAAGCCTCGATTTTTGTTAACTCCCTCACAGTTTATTGTTTGCGCGCCAATGTGACGTAAACGTAAAGCAAATATTACAAGTCGTTTAAAAAGCATGGACAATATACATACAGACTCACCCAGACGGGTATCAATCCTTGACATTCAAACGTAAAAATGACGACGATAAACAGATAATATGCAGAAAAACCGACAAATTTCGGCGTTTGCAAATGGCTTTTCTGCGTAGGTCATTTACAATATTGCCCAATAATCGCCTCTCCTTAATCTGAAGGTTCGCAATGAAACAACATCAAATTCGTAAAGCCGTTATTCCTGTCGCCGGACTTGGCACTCGTATGCTTCCTGCGACCAAAGCTATCCCTAAGGAAATGCTCCCTGTTGTTGATAAGCCACTGATCCAATATGTCGTTAGTGAAGCTATTGCCGCGGGTATCAAAGAAATTGTGCTCGTAACCCACGCCAGTAAAAACTCTATCGAAAACCATTTCGACACCAGTTTTGAATTAGAAGCGCAATTAGAGCGCCGCGTAAAACGTCAATTACTCGAAGCGGTGCAATCCATTTGCCCGAAAGACGTGACGGTGATCAGCGTACGTCAATCCCAAGCTAAAGGCTTAGGTCACGCGATTTTATGCGCTAAATCCGTAGTAGGTGATGCACCTTTTGCCGTATTGCTGCCGGATGTGATTATCGATGACGCCAGTTGCGACTTAAAAACCGATAACCTTGCCGCAATGGTAAGCCTGTTTGATGAAACCCAAGTGGGTCAAATCATGGTTGAAGGCGTACCACATCATTTAGTTAATCAATATGGTATTGCCGATGTGAACGGCCACGATTTACAGCCTGGTGAATCAGAGCCATTAGTCGAACTCGTTGAAAAACCTCCAGTTGATGAAGCGCCATCTAACTTAGCCGTTGTTGGCCGTTACGTGTTACCCGCAGCAATTTGGCCATTGCTGGCCAAAACGCCTGCGGGCGCAGGTGATGAAATCCAATTAACAGACGCCATTGCGATGTTAATGAAGCAAGAAACCGTAAACGCTTACTATATGCAAGGTAAGAGTCACGACTGCGGTAACAAACAAGGCTATATGCGCGCTAACGTAGAATACGCTCTGCGCCACAGCGAAATCGGTGAAGATTTTGCCCACTACTTAAAAACAGTTGTAAAGGGAATTAAATAATGACGATTTTAGTGACCGGAGGCGCTGGTTATATTGGCACTCATACCGTAGTGGAATTACTTAATGCGGGAAGCGAAGTGATTGTATTAGACAACCTGTCTAATTCAAGTATCGAAGCACTAAACCGTGTCGAGCGCATTACCGGTAAATCGGTCACATTCTACCAAGGCGATATTCTCAATAAGGCCTTACTGCAGAAAGTCTTTAGCGATCATAACATCGATGCCGTTATCCACTTTGCTGGATTAAAGGCCGTCGGTGAGTCAGTAGCTAAACCACTGAAATACTATGAGAATAACGTGACTGGCACCTTAATTCTTTGCCAAGTGATGGCAGAGTTTAAGGTGAAAAATCTCGTCTTTAGTTCCTCGGCAACTGTGTATGGTGATCCTGCTAGCCTGCCCATTACCGAAGATTTTCCAACGGGTGCAACTAACCCCTATGGTCAATCTAAATTGATGGTTGAGCATATTCTGGCGGATTTACACCATAGCGACCCAAGTTGGAATATCGCTCGTTTACGTTACTTCAATCCCGTTGGTGCCCATGCCAGTGGTTTGATTGGCGAAGATCCTAACGATATTCCGAATAACTTGATGCCATTTATCGCCCAAGTCGCCGTGGGTAAACGCGAGGCCCTCAGTGTGTTCGGCAATGATTACCCAACCCATGATGGTACTGGCGTTCGTGATTATATCCATGTGGTGGATTTAGCTATTGGTCACCTTAAAGCCCTTGAGAAACTCGCCACAAAACCAGGGCTTGTCACCTACAATCTAGGTACAGGCCAAGGTTATAGCGTGCTCGATATGGTTAAAGCCTTCGAGAAGGCCTGTGGTAAATCGATTGCCTATCAGATTGCACCACGCCGCCCAGGAGATATTGCCGCCTGTTATGCAAACCCAGAGCATGCTAGAACCGATTTGGGCTGGCAGGCGACCCATAGTCTTGAGGATATGGCAAATAGCAGTTGGCATTGGCAATCAACCAATCCCAATGGTTATAAAAGCTAATCATCTAAATGGCTTGTGGTAATTCCCAAGCCATTTTTCTTCTCGATTAATAAAAATTGTTATTCATTAAACACCTATGACAGAAAGCATTAATCACAGTCGCCGTAGTCTTTTTAGTCGCCGAAAGTCCTTGGCGATTAGGCCGCCTTGGGTGCGCGAGGGGGTAGAATTTACCGATATCTGTACTCGCTGCTCAGCCTGTATCACCGCCTGTGAAACTAAGATAATTTTCAAAGGTGATGGCGGCTTTCCTGAAGTCTCGTTTAAGGACAATGAATGCACTTTTTGTACTCAATGCGCCACTGTCTGTCCTGAGCAAAAGTTGTTTGATTTGACCCAAACGCCATGGCAACACATCGCGGAGATTCAAAATAACTGCTTAACCTTTCAAGGTATTTGGTGCCAAAGTTGTAAGGATGCTTGTGAGCCCCGCGCCATCAGTTTCACCCTAAGTGTAGGCAAAGCGCCTATGCCTAAAATTGATACAAGCCTATGTACGGGTTGTGGCGCCTGTGTTGCTCCGTGCCCAAATCAAGCGATTAGTATTAAGCAAGCAGAATAGCCATTGAGCCCGCTGGGCTTGTCCCTGTATTTACGTTACTATTTCATTCCCAATGTATTAGGTTTCTCATCACCATGTTTGGCAAAAATCTCCTGTTTACCCGCAAATCGTCCCCCGCGCTCAGTTTTATTGCTAAAGGCACTAGGCTGACTGGCAATATTGAATTTGCTGGCGATGTGTTGATTGGTGGTGAAGTTCAAGGTCAAATACTGTCACAGGCGAATGTGATTGTTGAGCAAACGGGAAGTCTTCACTGCGAGGTAAAGTGTCGAGAATTAATTATTGATGGTTATTTCAAAGGCCGATTAATTTGCGAGCGCTTAGTCATCCAAGCACATGGGATTGTCGACGGTGATGTTGCTTGTACTTCAATGCAAGTCAATGAGGGCGGCCAGTTTATTGGTTTAAGGATTAAGGAAGATCACCAGACAATCCACGCACATAGCCTGCCCTCTGCAACATCGACAAACGTATTGTTATCACAGAGTCAAAATGACTAATCCACATTTCAGCCCATAAAAGAGCGAGGGTGTGTCGACGTTTAGAGATTAAACTTTATTTGCGCCGCTAAATTCTAGCCTACGTCACGCGAGTGATGTGTCGTTGTTCCAACCAACTACGAGCGACTCTGATGAAGATGATGAGCTCGCCCCAGCCCAAAATCGCCTAAATAAACACCATATAATCCAATGGCCAGCATTATTGGTTAACCAATTGTTAAATTAAAGATTAAGATCACAGTTAAGCCGTACGACAACTGCTAACCTAATCCACCAACAATGCATTTTGTGCATACGGTTTGCTGCTTAATCAATGGTATCGATATGCTTAGGCAAAACTGTGTGACTGCAGACTCAGACTCATCGCAAGGCGAGACCAAATGAGCACTCAATTATTAAAACAAATCTGCGAACTTGATGTATTCACCTTACTTGTATTTAAAAGTATTTTTGATAACGGACATGCAAATAGTGCAGCTAAAGCGTTAAATGTGTCGGCTCCCAAAATTAGCCGCTGTCTCAATGCGCTACGGTTAACCTTTAATGATGAACTATTTTATCGGCGCCAACAGGGGCTCAAACCCACACCTCTTGCTGAAAGTCTGTATGTCGCTGTTTGCCAATTCACCGATTCGGTTTATCACCTAGAACAATCTGCAATGCAGCTGCAAAATGCAGCGAGTCACGTTGAATTACCGCTCCATATAGCCGCAAGTAATGGATTATTAAGTTTCTTAGCACCACAGCTCAGCTCACCCGATGTGATAAGTGAATTAGGCCAAATAAGACTACACAAGTGGCAAGACAATAGTGCGGAACTGATACATGCAGGTGAATTAGATTTTGGGATCACAATAGAGCCGACCGAATCCAAAGAGCTTAGTGTTACACGCTTAGGCTGTATTTCAAATGTCTATGTCGTTGCCTCGAAACATCATTCCCTTTGGGAAAGCCAACTTGAAATCAGCCTTGAGCACATATGCCGTTATTCATTTCTATGCATTGAACTGAAGGGCTTTAACAGCAGAATTGACCCACTAGAACTGTTCTGTCAGCGCCAAGGGCTACTATTACCCTCGATTGAAAGAGTCACGGATCGGGAAGAATGGTATGCCCACCTTCTCACCATGCAAAGTGTGGCATTTTGTTCGAGTATTGATATGCATACCGTAAAACATATGCCGGGATTAAAACTAGCACCGCTTCCCATCGCAGAGTTACATCGTCTACATGAAACGATTATGCCACCACAGTATTTTCTCGTAGAAAAGCCACGAAGCCATCGACGCTACAGTCAAACACAATGCGAACTTGTCGTCAGTTCATTATTAACCGCCCTGACAACCAACACGCTATTAACACCGTAATAGCTCAACAGCATGGATGCTTTGATTGTTTCAAAAACAGTTTAATTTGTTAAATCCAAGCTTATTTCCAGCATATTCACTTTTATTTATGGCAGTAAATTAGCCTCAGTTTTGACTCAAAAATTGGCTCCGAAAAACATTAAATACAAGTTTCATAAGTCTCTGCTTCCAAAATTAATTGAAAATTAATCTCAACAAACTATTAAAATTAAAAGTAAAAATTTGCTATCTACTTCATACTTTTAGACACGAATTGCAAAATTAGAAATATTCAATTTCATATTTTAGAATTTCCATTTTGGTGTGTTAAATCACTGTTCACATATCAGATACAAACTTGCAAATACCCCTTTATAAGTAGATTGTTCGACCTATAGTAGAGTCACTGCACACGCAGTCTTATAGAAAGAAAAAGGGACGCGATGATGAAAAACTACAATAAATCTCTACTGGCACTAGCTCTCACTAGTGCCTTGTGTTTAACCGCCTGCGGGGACGGAGAAGACGGGCAAGATGGTGCACCCGGCACGCCCGGAACACCAGGTACCCCTGGAACACCGGGCACTCCTGGTACACCAGGGTTACCCGCTGGTTCTTTTGCTAAAACCGCAGAATCTATAACCGATCTGAAATTTACTCTTAGCCCAGCTGATATCAAAGTCACCAGCAGCGAAG
This sequence comes from Shewanella sp. 8A, assembly GCF_023475945.1. Lineage (NCBI taxonomy): Bacteria > Pseudomonadati > Pseudomonadota > Gammaproteobacteria > Alteromonadales > Shewanellaceae > Shewanella > Shewanella sp. 8A. The sequence goes on along the minus strand of NZ_JAMDJP010000001.1, from coordinate 333,027 downwards.
GTTTCAGTGTTAAGTTCAGCTTAACCGGAAAGAGCGCAGGCAAAGATGTTCCTTTTATGGGACTCGATAAAATTGCGATCTACTCTTTAACGGCAAATGACAATACGTCAGGTACTGGTGCGCCAATTCAATGGCAAAACAATGCTACGGCAAACAAAGCGGGTAGCTCATTAACTTGTACTCTAAACGGCCTTAACGGTACTAAGAATGCTTGTAAATTAACTGAAGATACAGCAAACCCTGGTACATATACTGCCACTTGGACTTACGATGGTGCTGCACCGATCATTAATCCAAATGATAACCCTAATGCAGTACACAGAGTATTTTTACGCGCATACAATATCGCCAATAGCCAAGGCGTTGCCTTAGCAGATAAAGTACTTTCAGTACCTGTTGATTTTATCCCAGCGACCGACGAGTTAGCCGCATCAGGCAAAGACACAGTATCGAGTGCAGCATGTAAAAACTGTCACGGTGAAACTGATGGCCATATCGCTAAGATCGAAGCTCACCATAATTATCAAGACGTTAAAAACTGCGTAACTTGCCATAACCCAGATCTAGTACCCAGCGATGCACAACTTGCTGAAGGTTGGGTCTTTGATTTTGCTCCAATGATCCACCGTATCCATGCCGGTGAACATAATGCAGCGTATCTGTCTGGTGAAGCCAAAGAATACTTTGGTGAAATTGGTTTCCCATCTGACTTGAAAGAATGTAAATCCTGTCACGATGGTGCACCAAGTTATAACACCAATATCTACGCTAAGGCTTGCGTGGGTTGCCATATCAATGTCAACTTCGCAACTGGCGAAAACCACTCAGAATTTGGTTTAGCTCAAGCCGACGACACTCAATGTAAATCTTGTCACGGTAGTGGTAGCCTAACACCAGAAGCTGTTCATAGTGTTGGTAAACGCGCTGAATACGCCAACTTATTTAAAGTGGACTTTACAAGTGCAGCAGTTGTACCGTCAGCCACCTTAGGTATGAAAACATTAACCATCAAGGCTAATGTGACCATCAATGGTACACCCATTGCCGATGGAACAAGCCTTGCAACCTATAATGCGACCACTAATCCAACAGGAAAGTTAGTTGCTAACGGTTTATTGCTGGGTAATGTTGCTACCGATGGTACTGTTTATGCGTGGCGAGATGTTAAACCTACAGCTATCAGCTTAAACCTTGCAAGCGGTACGCTTTCTGGTGGTGTATTGACTTTTGTTAAAGATATTCCAGATGCACAAGCAGTTGGAACTATGTATGTCAGTTCAGAAGCTAACGTTTGTATCAAGGCTGGTGCAGTAGCAAGCTGTAATGCAACAGGACTTGAATTTGGGCCAACTAACCCTATTGGCAACAGCTCTCCTGTTAAATTCTTCAGCTTAGATGGTAGCGCAGTCAGCACTGCTCGTATGTCTGACCCAACTCGTATCACTGTTGAAGAAGCCAAATGTAATGCCTGTCACGGTACCTTAGACTATGTTAAAGGAACAAGACACGGTACTTACACCTTCACTCAATGTATGAACTGTCATAACGATACAACGGGAGCTTCAGGTCACAAAACGGTTGTTTACAAAGGCGCTGATGGAAGCAAAGTAGTGAATCCAGACGTCACCTTCAACAACAAAGACCTATTCACCGTTGCCCACCGTTTCCACAGTGGTAACTTTGACTCTATCACAGGCATCTTCCGTGACGATAAAGGTGAATTGCTCGGTTACCCATCACCAGAAACAGCATGTTCTGCATGTCATAAAGACGGCGCTAAACTGTTTGCAACTGACGGTGGTTTGACTTCTGAAAAACGCTCTATCAAAGTGGGTAGCTACTATATTAGCCCAGTAGCTGAATCATGCCGCAGCTGTCACGCTCACTCAGATGCAGCAGCAGTAGCTCACTTTAGAAGTAACGGTGCGATTGTAGAAGCGGATGCAGTGACTGATCCTAACCTACCAGTAGAATCATGCGCGACCTGCCATGCTGAAGGTAAAACTTATGGCATAGATAAGGTACACGCAGAGGTAGCACACTAGTACTAGTACCTTTGGGTTGCCCCCTGCACAACCCAAACTTCCTCTCTGCAACTTATTGGGGCCCCATCGGGGCCCCTTTTTTATCAGTAGCGTTAATTTGTTGTAGCATCGATTTGCGTCGAACTCTGCGCGATGCGCTGCCTTAACAGTTTAATAAATTCCCGCGGCTCACGATCTAAACTGTCATGGGGAATATAAAGATGATAGCCAAGGTGAGTGTTGAGCATCACGCAGCGATGTCCAAACATCGCCAATACGCCGCGGTATCTGTCACCATCAACCACCAAAGGGCTAAATTCAGCACCAAGATAAGTTTCTAAGGTCGCTAAATCTTCTTGCTGTGATGCGGCGGTAACCAGTAACGGCCGCTGCTCAGTCAATAATCCCGCTGCAAGCCGTAATGAAATATTATCGAGTATCGGATTTAACTGCTTTAGCTTAATACCAATATAGGAAAGCTCAATAGTATCAACTCCCTGAGTCACCCTTGGAATGTCAACCCGCTGAATATTATCCCAGTTTATCGACACTTTGCCGCGGCGATGAAAATAAGTCAGCCCCTGCTCATCCATAGTCAATGTGGTGTCAGGCTCGAAAACCTTTGCAAGGCCCAATATCAATGCGATCGCACCCAAGCTGAAAAACACTAAGCCCACTGCAAATAGCTCAGGTAGTATCACAAACAAGCCAAAGCCCAACACAAAGGCACAGGCACCTACAATAGTTAAAGTCAAACCATTACGTTTAGAGAGTGGACGAACCGAGACAATATCAGACTCTAAGGCCATATTTTTATTCCTGTTTTACCCAAAGCCATAAACGGCCAATGTATTCATGTAGCGCACGTTGCGAGGCGAGTAAGTTATCCGCAGTAAAACGCCAATAAAAATCGTCTCTGGCCCTAAAATCCGTCGGCGCCGCACTTGCGGTTAATCCTTTACCACTAAAAATGGCCATCGCCCGTGGCATATGGGAGGCCGAGGTGACTAATCGCACAGGCTGATTGCCAAAGTGATCCTTAAAGTATTGCGCCTCTTCAAGGGTGTCGCGCGCGAGCGGGAATTCAATAATGCGTGACGTGTCGATGCCAAGTTCAACCGCAGCCTTAGCCATCACTTCAGCGTGGGGATGTTGGGTTAGCTCGCCGCCCCAACCGCTAACTACCAAAGTACAATCTTGACCTAACTTAAGCTGCCGCAGTCCTTCCGTTAGTCTCGCTAAAGCGACCGCCGATAAGGACTGTACCGCCGTAGCAGCTTCAATATCCGAGTGAGCCGAGCCAAGCACCATCACCACACAGGTATCCGCAATGGGAGTGGAATTAATGGGATATTGGGTTTCAAGCGGTTTCACGAGATAATCGACACTAAATTGACTACTTAATAACAGTAGAAGAGTAAAAGCACTGGCAATCGCCCATTTTGCTAACCGCGGTCTGCGCCAAATAAACAAAGATAGCAGCAATAACAACAGGATAAATGGAACAGGCATGATTGCCTGAGAGACTGCTTTCTTAACCCAAAACATGCGCTAGCGCCCAATTATTCAAAGGAGCGCAATCATAACATCAAAAGAAAACAAAACGCATCGCCAAGGCGATGCGTTTTAAGACAGACATTAGCCTACTTTTCCCATAACCACGCTGCGCCACGCACACCTGAAGAACAACCATAAAGATTCTGTACAACCGGTGTTCGGCATTCGCGCCCTACAACATAATGGCTTAATAATGCAGGTAATCTTGGGTAAATAGCTTCGACATTCGACATGCCGCCACCTAACACAATCGCATCAGGATCAAGTAGATTAATCACATGAGCCAGTGAGCGCGCGAGTCTATCCATATAGCGGTCAAAGGCCGATATCGCTATCTCATCCCCCTCGTCAACTAAGCTCATGATCTCTGAACCAGATTTAGCGGGCACACGTTGGACGCTTGCTGCGCGACTGAGCGCCTCATTGTAATCACGAACAAAGCCAGTGCCTGAAATAAAGGTTTCGATACAATCAGGATTACCGCAAAAACAACGGGTAGTATTAAACTCCTCCTTGGTCATCCACGGCAGCGGATTATGGCCCCATTCGCCACCAATGCCATTACCACCCGCATGCACTTTACCGTTAATGGCCACACCCGCACCGCAGCCCGTGCCAATGATCACCCCAAACACCACAGATTTACCCGCAGCAGCACCATCGACGGCTTCAGATACCGCAAAACAGTTGGCATCGTTAGCAACCCGCACTTCACGGCCGAGCAGCTCCCCTAAATGCACATCCAAGGGATGACCGTTGATCCAAGTCGAGTTGGCATTTTTGACTAATCCTGAATAGGGAGAAATAACTCCAGGGATCCCCACGCCAACAGAGCCTTTTTCACCTAAGGTCGCTTCAGCCTCATTAACTAAATCGACGATCGCGTTAAGCGTGCCCTGATAATCCCGAGGGGTATTGATACGCTTACGAAAAACCTCATTTCCTTCGTCATTTAAGGCGACGAGTTCTATTTTTGTGCCGCCTAAATCGATGCCCATGCGTATCATGAATAAGCTTCTCCGCTATTGTTCTGCCAAGGAGTCCGCGCAGACTCACTTGTGATTGCTCGTTATTTTGCCCAGCCAGGCGCTGTGGCAATAAAATAAGGGTTTAATATGTCAGGTTTTTGATTGTAGGTTAAGGGTAAACCTGAGTCATAACACACGACTTTTCCGCCTGCGCTTTCAAGTACCGCCTGCGCTGCCGCGGTGTCCCATTCGCTGGTAGGCCCCAATCTTGGATAGAGATCGGCCTTACCTTCTGCCAACATACAAAACTTCAGCGAGCTTCCCACGCTTAGCATTTCATGTTGACCAATATTGTTCAAATAATCAGCCACATCTGGGCTTAAGTGCGAACGACTGCCCACCACTATCGGCACCTGTCTTGGCATCTTACAGCCCTGAAGCGGCTGTTCTTGCTGTCCATCCTGTCGCCAAGCACCTAAGTGTTTCGCCCCATAATAAGTCGTGTTCAACACTGGAGCATAAACCACACCTGCAATAGCTTCGCCTTGATGGATAAGCGCAATATTGACGGTAAACTCGCCATTTCGCTTAATAAATTCCTTCGTGCCATCTAAAGGATCGATAAGCCAGTAGGTCTGCCATTGCTCACGCTCATCCCAAGGAATATCGGCGGCCTCTTCTGACATCACAGCAATGCCCGCAAATTGCTCAGCTAATTGACTGACAATCACCCTATGAGCCGCAAGATCGGCAGCAGTTACAGGACTCTCATCACTCTTTTGTGTAACAGCAATATGCTCTTGGGCGTAAATCGCCATAATGGCATCACCTGCCGCATGGGCTATATTCACTAGCCGCAACAAGTCCGCTTTAGAAAAATGCAGCGCAATTGTGGTGTTATCGGTCACTTAGTCGTCCTTTATTCAATCAGCTTTGCGGCATTATGCCATCGGCAGCCATTGAGAATTAAGAACAAATTCGTCATACATCAAGCAAAATTGACTAAGCGGGCTTAAACACCAAAGCTTAAGTCCTAAGCAACAGGCTTTAATTTTAAGTAAGTCGAGTCTAAGCCAAGCAAGATACGCTGAAAAGAGTCATTCCCTAGGCTGCATTCGTATTCACCGCCTTGAAAATAAACCACATAGGATTGGAATACCGGTAAAGGCATTCGACTTGCCTTTGCCGCTAACAAAAAACGGCATCAGTTTAGGATTTTTCGCGTTGTGTTATAAAAGCATTAAGCATGCAGTTAAGTTGCACTCGCCAATCCTGCCAAACTTCAGGACATTGCATAGCGGCAAGATGGTGCTTATCCAGCGTCTGTCGCAGTTTATCGCTATTAAGCGCGCTGTAACTCGGCCTTTGTGCCAGCACATTGCCTTTCTCAAGCGCGTTGGCGGCATAACTGAGGCTATCAATGGCAATGATGGGCACGGCTTTCTTTAATAACTTCAGAGCCAACGCTTGCTGCTGAATTTCAACAGCAAATTCATACCAACTGCATTGCCCCTGCCCTGAATAATGAAATAGCCCCGCCTCACCCGTTAGCATCAGTTGCCAAATAAGCAACGCGAGGGCATCGACCCACGTAGGTGAGCCGATTTGATCGTCAATCACAGAGAGCGGCTGAGCATCAGGCGTGGCGGCCATCAACCTCAGCATAGTTTTCACAAAATTATGCCCATCGACACCGTAAAGCCATGCGGTACGGATAACAATCGCGCGCTCACCCAAGATACGCAGCACCGCTTGCTCTCCGGCAAGCTTACTCTTGCCATAAACGGATAATGGCAAAGGTGTCACCGTTTCACTTAAGGCATTGGCCTCAACGCCCGCAAGCAGGCCGCTAAAAACATAATCACTGGAAATATGTACTAACCGCGCGCCCGTGAGCGCACATTCGGTTGCCAATAATTCTGGGCCGTGGCTATTGACGCGATAAGCCTCATCCACCGCCGTCTCAGCCTTATCGACCGCATTATAGGCCGCGCAGTTAATCACCCAGTCGGGTTTCACCTGCGCAAACACCTCAGCCACGCGGTATTTATCGCTGATATCTAACGAAGCATGCGTAAGCGGATGGAGATTCAATGCTAATCCACCATTGAGATGCGTTCGGATTAATGCTTTCGCCAGCTGGCTGTGCGCGCCAGTTAAGACCACTGTTGGTCGCGCGGGAGTGACATCCTGCATTGATTGACTCAAGCGCCTCAAATTGCTTCATCGCGAAAGTGCGGTATAAAATCAGCAACAGTTTTATGCCCACGCAGAGTCAAAAAGTCTAACAGCGCCATGGGCGAGCGATTAAGCAGCTTATCCTTTGGATAATCAACCGCATCGATAATGCTTAAGGCGCGATCAAATCCACCAAGGCTAAATGCCACATGGGAATCAGACCCCATGACTAAGGTTGCACCTAACGCTTTAGCCGCCTTAGCGATCGCGGTGCAGTTGGCTTCACTGCCCTTGCGAGACACTTCAAAGGAGGAATTATTGATTTCAAGTGCTACACCATATTCAGCTGCGGCAGTGACGACTGCTTCAATATCAATGGGATATGCGGGGTTTCCTGGGTGAGTAATAATATCGACCTTGCCACTTTTAATCGTATTAATCATCGCCTCGGTATGGGTGACCTTATCCGAGGGCGCAAACACGGGTTCATGGAATCCAGCCAAGACGATATCGAGCTGCGACAGATAATCGCCAAAGTAATCGATTTCACCGTCGCGATTTTTAATATTGGCTTCAATGCCGCGTAAAATGCCGACGCCATCGACCATGCGCGGCAATACCCGTAAATTCACAAAATGCCAAAAATGCGGCGCATCTGCCATGGCCGGGCCATGATCTGTCGTCGCAAACAGGCGGAGCCCCTTTTGTTTTGCCACCGCAAGATAATCATGGATAGTGCTATAGGCATGGGAGGATGCCACGGTATGGGTATGGGTATCGACTGGGTACTGCATGGGTCACCTCTGTCTTTTAACTCGCATTTTAAAAAGAATTTTTAAGCATCAATCTGTTACCGCTCTGCTTGTACAAGAGTCGCCAAGTCAACGACCACAGGCGGTGATATGCAACAATGCCTTAGTGGAATAAAGAGAGCAGTTCATCGGCACTACCTTGCCATGCGCCACTGCCCTTACCTTCAAGAATACTATCGGCTAAACCTTGTTTATGCTGCTGCATCTCTTGGATTTTTTCTTCGACCGTTCCCTCGGCGATAAGCTTGTAGACAAACACCGGATTTTCTTGGCCAATACGGTGTGCTCTGTCAGTGGCTTGCCTTTCGGCCGCAGGATTCCACCAAGGATCGTAATGAATAACCGTATCGGCAGCGGTCAAATTAAGCCCGGTTCCGCCCGCCTTTAAACTAATTAAAAACACTGGCGTATCGCCTTCTTGGAATTGATCAATCTGCCCCTGACGCAGCCGAGTTTGCCCAGTCAGTTTGCTGTAGTCGATCTCTAAGGATTGCAGCAATTCTTCAATCAAAATCAGCATGCTAGTAAATTGGCTGAAGATTAAAATTTTGCGTCCTTCCTGCACCATTTCCGGCAAGTTTTGGCTAAGCCAGTTAAGCTTGGCGTTATTTTTAACTTTTTGTGCCTGTTCGAGTTTTACTAATCGCGGATCGCAGCAGGCTTGGCGCAATTTGAGCAGCGCGTCTAAAAACTCGATATGGCTGCCCGCCACGCCTTGGCTTGCAAACAATTCTCGAATTTTTTTCTCCATACTTAAGCGAATACTCTCGTACAGATTGCGTTGATCTTTCTCAAGCTCAAGAGTTTGATAAATTTCGGTTTTAGGCGGAAGTTCAGTCACTACCTCCGTCTTAGTTCGTCTGAGTACAAAGGGCGCAATGCGTTGACTCAACACTTTTGCCTGCTCGCTATCGCCGTAACGCTCTATCCGATAACGAAATGCCTTATTAAAATAAGCCGTTGTCCCAAGGAGTCCTGGTAAACAAAAATCCATTAAGGATTTGAGTTCACCTAAATGGTTTTCAAGGGGCGTCCCCGTAAGGCAGAGTTTAAAAGGCGCCTGCAGCGCTTTAATCATCTGACTGACTTTAGCTTGAGCATTTTTAATCTGCTGTGCTTCATCAAGCACTATGTGCTCAAAAGGTTGTGCCTGGTAAAAATCGTTATCCCTCACCATTAACGGATAGGTAGTAACAACCACATCAAACTCACTTAACCGTGCCAAAAGCGGCCCGCGCTGTGCGCCATGGATCACCGCCAGTGTTAACGAAGGCGCAAATTTTGCCGCCTCCTTTGCCCAGTTCCCGACCAAACTGGTGGGGCAAATAATTAAACTGGGTAGATGAGGGCCAGCCGCGGACTTAAGCTGTTTTTGCTTCAACAGGAATGCCAAAGTTTGAATGGTTTTACCCAATCCCATATCGTCCGCTAAAATGCCACCTAGCTGATATTCCTTTAAAAAACATAACCAATTTAAGCCCTGTTGCTGATAGGGACGCAGTTCTGCCTGTAATTGGGTTGGCGCAGTAACCGCAACAACACCAGTAAATTGTTCTAATTTGGCAGCAAGTTGGCGCACCCGCTCACCATTGAGCAAGCTGATATCACTCTGGGCTAACTCATTGAGTAAATGTGCCCGATATTTAGGTAAGGCGATACTGTTGCCGCGATGCTGTTCAAACAGCTCTAAAATAATGCTCATCAAGGGTTTGATAACACTGGCTTTAATTTTAAGCCACTCACCATTTGGGCTTGGTAGCAATAGCTCTGCATCATCGGCAGGCTCACCATGTTGTTTAAGCCAAGTGGCCACCAGCGGCAACATGGGTAACCGCTGCCCATTGATATCCGCATGCAAAGACAGCGAAAACCAGCCCTCTTTACTGTCATCCAGCTCAACGGTTAACGGCGTGTCGACTACCTTAAGGCTAAACTCGGGCGCCAATAACACCTCAATACCTTGGGCTTGTAATCTTGGCACGTCTTCCTCGATAAATTGCAACCACTCCTTAATCGCCTCGGGCAACACACCTAAGCGCCAGTGGCAGGCTAAACTGCTAAGATCAAATACAAAACGAGTAAATCCAAGCGTTTGCAGAGCCTCAACCGCCGTTTGCTCTTCGTCCAAAGCACGGTTAATTTGATAGGTCGTTCCGCCTTGGGTCACAAGGGTTAAGGCTTCTTTAGCTGCATTACCACTCAAAACGACATCACCGTAGATAAATGCCAAGGTCACATAGGGCTGATTGATATCAACAGCTTGAATATGTGGCGTTGTTGTCTTGAGTTGGGTCGTATTAGGTAGAGTAGCATTGGCATGAGTCGATGCCGCCGAAAGCATATTTAGGCTCAACCGAACCCGAAGTTTATCCCGTAGTTCGACAAAATTGATGGCACTTGGTAGCGGCACTGTGCGCGCTGAAAAATGTTTAATCAGTTTATGACTCACCACCTCAACCTGCGTGCGAGGCACGGGTGGCATTTGGCTGAGTAGGCGCAATTTTTCAATACTGATATCAGTGTCGATAAGACCAATTTGAAAGTAATCGAGTTCGATATAATACGCAGGCTCGGTTGGCACAAGCTCCCAATTATCTCGCTTGGGCAAAACAAGGCGCATTTGCTTGTGTTCACTCTCAATATCTTGCCAAATAAACTGTGGCGTAATGGCATCGCCCGCGGTCAATGCGAGGCGACTTTCCTCCCAAAAACAACGTTCGGTCGCGAGCATTTTCTCAAGCGCAACCGCACCTAACTGCGCCTTAAGATAGAGCCGCGATGCACCATGGCGCCTCGTAGACATTATCAGATTGATGATCAGCACATCCTCGGCACCAATCCATGCAGGCATATAATATTGCACATCCGAGAGTGCAATTTTGGAACCCTTGTTATAACCGCCCTTCTTGCCAAGCTTGCCGCGCCTAAGCTCGATAAACACCCCATTATCGTCCTTTGAGAGGATATACAGCACCCGATCATCGTAGAGGGACTCAACATCATTCAAACGAGGATCATCGGCATCATCGAGTAGATGTAACCATTGGGCGATGCGTTGATCCTCAACCGTTTTATCGGTGAGCAAGCTATACAGTACCGCAGCCATATGCTTGCAATGTCCCGTGGCGGGACAGGAGCAAAAACCGTTCATGATGAGCTTATGATTGACGCTGACTAAACGTATATCCTGACGATAGGGTGAGGTTTCACTGCCCGCTACCGAGCCTTCAATATGGCGAAAATCGGCATTGGCTTTTGCGCTTAACACCTTCCCCTGCATTACATAATCACGGGCACGCATCAAGGTCGGCGGCGTGAATAAGGACTCAATTGCCGTTTGAGTCAATTGAATGGGCTCTTGGGGGGGGAAGCGATTCATCAGCAAAACCTTGAAACTCAAAAATACCTTTACGGACAATAAACCACGATTGTCAAAGGCATTTATCAACGTGTAAGGGGGAATTGTATTGAAACCGGATGGGGAAAGCCAGAAGACGAATCACTTACGTGAGCGGGATATATCCCCGCAGACCATTCCTGCGGGGATGTGCCAACTAAAGTAACCTCAACTTAGGCTTGACGACGCTTATCAGCAATATAACGGTCAACCAATTTTTCTAAAATATCTAAGGGAACAGCGCCATTTTTAAGCAGCACATCGTGAAAATCGCGCAAATCAAATTTGTCCCCAAGAGCTTGTTTCGCCTTTTCCCGCAGTTCGAGGATCTTCATCATCCCCACCTTATAGGCTGTCGCTTGGCCGGGCATCACAATATAACGCTCAATTTCAGCGGTTACATCGCGATCTGACATTCCAGTATTTTTCTTCATATAGTCAATGGCTTGTTCCCGCGTCCAACGACTATGGTGAATACCTGTATCAACAACAAGGCGCACAGCTCTAAACAACTCCGCCTGCAAACGACCAATATTATCGAAGGGATCTTGTTGGAAACCGAGTTCCCAAGCTAAACGCTCACTATAAAGTGCCCAGCCTTCAATATAAGCGGTAAAAGGTGCCATCTTACGAATAAGTGGTTGCCCTTCAAGTTCCATTGCAACTGCAACCTGAAAATGATGTCCGGGGATCCCCTCATGGTAGGCTAAGGTACGCATACCGTATTTAGGTGTTGCTTTGATATCAAAGAGGTTGGCATAAAAACGTCCTGGGCGGCTGCCGTCAATCGCCGGTTGCTGATAATAAGCGCCAGGAGCCGTTTTCTCTTTAAATTCAGGAATACGCACCACTTCCATTCCCGCCTTTGGACGGATACGAAATGCGTTATCGAGTCCGGCATTGATCTCGTCGAGGATTTTTTGATAATCCACTAGGATCTGCGCTCTGCCAGCATCGGTGTCTTCATAGTAAAATTTAGGATCGGCGGCCAAGGCCTCAATCGCTACCGAAAATCCTTGGCTTGTATCGTACCCTTGTGCTGACAAGATGGTCATGATTTCACCTTGGATACGGCTCACCTCGGCCAATCCTTTAGCATGGATCTCATCGGCGGTGTAATTTGTCGTAGTAAAGAACTTCAACAGCTGTTCATAGGCGACATTCCCATTAGGCAAAGCCCAATAACCATCATCCGTGCCTGCTTTAGTCTGTAACTCAGTAAAATAATCAATGAAGAGTCGATACGCTGGCTGCACGTAAGCTTCAATATTGGTTTTTGCGGTGGCAAGCAAACGCGCCTGTTCATCGCTGCTAATCTGAGTTTCTGCTAATTTGGTTTTAAAGGAGCTGTAGAGAATATTGTCTTCAACTGGCGCACTGATAAAGTCATTCATTTCAGTAAGCACCCGCTCAATCACAAACTTAGGCGGAATAATGCCCTTAGCTTCTCGAAGTTTGAGCCCTTCTAAGGTTTGTCCAAACTTAGTCTTCACCGCAATTAAGCGCGAGAGGTAATTTTCAGCATCATCAACCGAATGGATTTGATGCTGCGCCTGCATAAAGCTTGGGTAACCATTTTGCACACCAAACAACTGATTCACCGGATAGTTATGATAGCGATAGGGTTCGGCCGCGAGGGCAAAATCCGCCAGATACAATGCAATATCCTTCGAAATACGCTGATTATCATCGAGATCAGCGTCTTGGTAACTCAGTAATGTGTCTCTTAACGCACGGACTTGAGTAAAGGTTTTGTCCATGGCTTCAGGGCTATCATCGTCGAGCAGGGCGTTATGCCCCGTAATCCCAACCGATTCTAAAAATCCTAAGGATGTTAACGTCTCAGGACTTTCAAAGGCCATTTTTACGACGCTTCTATCTAAAAATGCGCGAAAGAAAAATGGCTTTTTGGCAAACCATTCATGGGCGGCAACTGCCATCAACAATAGCAATATGGCTAAAATGCCAAGCCCAATGCGTTTTAATACCGTTTTCAATATTGATGCTCCACAGGTCATTATTGTCAAAGTTCGATGGGAAAACTTCCCAATACGAAAAACAATACCACCATCACAAATAGGCAACAATTTAATAACGTAACGAAAAGTGACAAATAAATAAGCCACCTTCTAAATGTTTAGCACCACTATAGTGCGAGTAAACTTACAGGAATAATTATTTCAATCTGGCTTCAGTGACACAATCAAACACTATCCATATGAATAAAAACAATAAAAAATTATCCACATCAAATATTCGAACTAAAAACCCCTAATAGATATGCCCTAGTTAAAAATAAAGCTATACAAAAAGTGGGAGTATGCTATTCTGCGTCCTGGCCTGTGAGTCAGACCTATTTATAAGCAATATTATGTATTTGAAAACCTTCGCTGCACCCGGTATTTGTTTGCTGTCATGAAGCTTTCCACTCATAACTTATCATCAATGTAAATAATTCTATTTCTGGCTAATTTCACGCATTGTTGCGAATTATTTTTTTGAAAATTTTGGAGACATTCATGTCTAAAACTACTGGTGTAGTAAAATGGTTTAACGAAGACAAAGGTTTTGGTTTTATTTCCCCTGATAACGGTGGCGCTGACGCATTCGTTCACTTCCGCGCAATCGTATCTGATGGCTTTAAAACCCTTGCTGAAGGTCAAAAGGTTTCTTACGAAGTCGAACAAGGCCAAAAAGGTCCTCAAGCTGCGAACGTTGTTGTTCTGTAATTAACTTCCCGCAAGGGATTAATTAACAACAAGTTTACAGACAAAATGCCGACTAAGTGTCGGCATTTTTTATAGGTGCGTTTTATCCTATTGATTGATGTTCTCATTAAACCAACTAGCCCTGCAGTAATTTCGCTTCTGCATTTTCTACTCTTCTCGGTTTGCCGACGATGAGGAGAATATCCCCCGCTCGAAATACCCAATCCGATGCAGGATGCTCAATTTCTTGACCATTACGACGTATAGCCCTCAACTCTACCCGCAGTGATTCCCAATCAATATCCGCCACTTGCTTACCAACGGCATTTGCACCGCGGTGCAGCAGCACTGCATGCAAAGATTCTAAAGTGAAATCCGTCTCTGTACCCGAGAAAAAGCCATGTAAAAATTGATAATGATTACGCCGCTCCGACTCTAACCGCTTGAGGATCCGTGCTAATGGCACTCCGCATTGATGCAAAACCTGCGAAACTAACATCAAACTTCCTTCTAAGGTTTCTGGGATGACTTGATTGGCCCCCGCCTTTTGTAATAAGTCTAACTCGCTATCATCGCGGGTTCTGACCAAAATGTTAGCTTCAGGAGCCAGTTGCCGGCATAAGGGTAAGGCGTCTTCTAAACTGCGGGAGTCGCTAAAGGTGATCACTATCATTTTGGCATGCTTAATACCAATCTGTTTGAGAATGGCCCGCTTACACACATCACCAAAGTAAATAGGCTCCCCAGCTCGACGCGCCTCAGAAACCCTTGTGGGATCAAGATCGAGCACCAAATAAGGCACGGCTTCGGTCTTTAAAAAACGCGCAATGGTTTGCCCTACGCGCCCATACCCCAAAATCACCACTAAATCATGGTCGTCGGATACCACGGGGACGACATCATCTACATGCGTTGACTGGCGAATCCCCAATAACCACTTTGCAATATCCACACTGTGACGCACCAACCAAGGGGCGATACTCATCGATAATACCGCCACCATCACCAGCATAGTACTGGTCTCATTACTCAGTAACCCATAACTAACGGCGAGCGCGAGTACCACAAAACTAAATTCCCCCACCTGCGCCAAGCTTAAAGCCGTGCTAATCGCAATCCTAAAGGGCTCGCCCACTAAACGTAATAATCCGTGGATAATAAGTGCCTTACCAAACACAACTGCGAGCAGAACCAATAGAATTTGCCACCAAAACTGAATAACCAATCCAAAATCCAGCATCATGCCGATAGAAATAAAAAATAGCCCCATTAATAGATCGCGAAAGGGGCGAATATCCGCCTCGAGCTGACGACGATATTGACTCTCACCAAGCAGCATCCCCGCCATAAATGCCCCTAAGGCCATTGATAATCCTAACCACTGGGTAAATGCGCCCGTGACCAAGGCGACCACTAATGTTGAAAGAACAAAGAGTTCATTTGAGCGCGACCTTGCCACCTCATCAAACAGCCTGGGTAAAGCCCACTTCCCCAAAGCCATTAAGAAAAAGAAGGCGAGAATCCCCTTGAGTAACGCCCAAGCGATAGAGGCTAACATTAAGGGTTCATCACTCTGTCCGAGTAATGGCAGTAGAATCAGCAGCGGCACTACCGCTAAATCCTGAAATAACAATACACTGACAGATAATTCGCCATGACGACGCCTCAGCCAGCCCTGCTCATTGAGCAGTTTAAGCACTATGGCGGTAGATGAAAGCGCAATTGCAGCGCCGATAACGAGTGATTCAATCCAATTCAACCCACAGGCTAACGCCACTAGCATAGTCAAGACAGTGGTGACGAGCACCTGGGCACTGCCTAAACCAAACACGGTTCTGCGCATCGCCCATAAGCGGGGTACCGAAAACTCAAGCCCTAGGGTAAACATCAACAGCACTACCCCAAGCTCGGCGACAGACTGCATTTGCTGCTGAGTA
Organism: Shewanella sp. 8A; assembly: GCF_023475945.1. Classification (NCBI taxonomy): domain Bacteria; kingdom Pseudomonadati; phylum Pseudomonadota; class Gammaproteobacteria; order Alteromonadales; family Shewanellaceae; genus Shewanella; species Shewanella sp. 8A. Next base: position 317,446 of record NZ_JAMDJP010000001.1, on the reverse strand, counting down.
AACCAATGAAAGCCACTCGGCCCACTGAGTACTCCTGTTAACAAATACGCCAAAATAGCTGGCAAACCGATACGCCTAAGTAGCGCAATCGCAACGATCGCAATGACTAACATCAACAGAATTTGAATCAAGAAACCATGTTCCATAGACGCACTAGCTCCTGTCAAATTACTGGCATGTTAAAAATTATAACGATGAGCTTTAAGCTTAACTGAGTGACAAGTAAAGACAAATTTAATTGGCAAATATAACGGCACACATATTGCTTAACTAAGGTAACAGTTTTTATCGCCATTTCATTTGCTGGGGTAATCATAATGGACTTTGGCTTAGCGACCACGTTATATCCCGATGAATATAACTATCAAACAGAGGCATATAGCCCGACATCCACGCCGTTGGATCTCGTGCAAGTTATCCAGCAACTGCATGCTAGTTTAGATCCGCGGACAGTCTTTGCCTGCTACGGCAAAGTGCTGGGACAACATCTGCCTATACAAGGGGTTCGACTACAATCTGAGCAATATAAATTAAGCTGGGGTAAACGTTATGGGATTAGCCTTAAACGGCAGATCATTTGCGGTGGGACACCAGTTACACTGCAGTATCAACTATTAACGCCGCTAACGCCCTCACAGAGCATCAGCTTGCAAGAAATAGAGCCGCTCTTGTTACAACCATTGCTGAATGCCATGCAGTACCAAGAAATGTCGATGCAGGCTATGTTTGACTCCCTAACGGGTCTTGGAAATCGTCACTATTACAGCCAAAGCCTGAAAAACGCGGTGGCTAGGGCTCACAGAAAACAGGGAACGGTGTCACTTATTGTGTTGGATTTGGATAATTTTAAGCAGCTTAACGATAAGTATGGTCACAAATGCGGTGACTATATTTTGAAGGAGTTTGGTGACATTATCCGTAGCTGTATCCGTAGTACAGATCAGGCTTTCCGCATCGGCGGCGATGAGTTTGTGGTCATAGTACAAGGTAATATTCATGCCGCGGGTTTACTGTGTGAGCGTATCGTCACTGCAACCAATGCCAATACCAGCTTCCATCAATTTGGCGTGAGCAGTAGCCTTGGGGCGGCTGAGGCGAGCGACACGATGGAAGCCGAACAACTCTATGAGCAGGCTGATAAAACTTTGTATCAAGCCAAAGCCTCGGGGCGTAATTGCTACAAGTTAAGCCCGGCCCAACTGTCTTAATCGAGCATGGATGCTGCTCACTGGCGATAAAGCATGGCAAATAGACTTTGCTATCCGATCGCATTCCCATCAAACTTAAGCCCGATATCATCCCCTTGGGCACAAAATGCCTTTTCGACCCAGAGACCAAAGGCCATCACCAGCTTATCGTTGTAGAACACGAATCCTACATCAGTACGTAACCATGGCGGCACAGCGCATTCTTGCCATAACTTTTTCAGCTCGCGTCCCTTATCGCGAAAATGCGGCTGACAGCGAAATTGCCCAGGCAAGCCATAACGTAGACTCACCACTTCATCGGCGTTAGGTAAACGCAGCCGAGGGCCTGTGGTAACCAACGCAAATGGCACAATCTTGTCTTCAACCATTGCTGATGCTTGAGTCAATAAGGTCAGAATCTCTTGATGTAGGTCGCGCGCTGTAATGTGGGGCGCAGTAGATAGGGTTTCTCCACTATCCAGATAAAGCATCCCGGCAAAGCGGCGCAGTACACAGTCATTAATGCGGATATGGACCTTAGCATCCTCTTTAGCGTGGATTAATTGCTGCAACATTTGCTGCAACTGCACGTAGGATGGCAGTGAAAATCCTTGGGACTCAATAAAGCCCCGCAGCAGTATCCCTTGCCATTCAATCGGTTGCGATGCTAACTCCGTCAGCTTAAGGACGGTTTGCCCAATTACAGGCGCCTTGGTTAACAGCTTAGGTAAACGCTCACTGACCTCAGTTTCTACTATGGCTTGCTGCTCGGCACAAAGCTGGGCACTGCGACTGGCAGTTGTGGCGATACTTGGCCAGCGCGCTTTTAGGCGTGGGATAATCTCGAGGCGAAGAAAGTTACGATCGTACTTATCATCTTGATTACTCTCATCATCGATATGGACTAAATGTTGCGCTTTGGCAAAGGCTTCAATCATCTCGCGGCTAATATCAAGCAAAGGACGCACTTGTAAGCACGATCCTTTGCCTGCTAATGAGAGTGGCTGAATGTGCCCCATGGCGGCTAATCCCTTAGGGCCTTGACCGCGTTTTAGGGCTAACAGAATTGTCTCGAGTTGGTCATCTTCATGGTGAGCGGTTAGTAAGATATCCTGCGGATTAAGATGCGCTAAAATCGCCTGATAACGCACTTTTCGCGCTGCAGCCTCAACGCTCACCCGAGGACCAAGCTCGAGCTGCACCCGTTCTACCGTCACAGGTAAACCATACAGGGCCGCGCGTTCTTGACAATGCTTGGCCCAAGCATCGGCATTGGGGCTCAAGCCATGGTGTACATAAATCAATTGATAGCGCAAATCAGGACGCTGTTTAGCATATTCACTTAAGCCGTAGGCGAGCACTTCGGAATCGACTCCGCCACTGTAAGCGAGGACTAACTTGCTCCCCGCTTGGAGGGATAAGCTATCTAAAAATCGCGCTATATGAACACTTAAATTCTGCGCCGCCATCCTCTTCCCCACTCAAAAACAACAGAAACCTAAGCTTGGTTCGACTTAAGACAGATATTACGATGGAAATACAATCCGCACTTTCTGCGGGCCGAGTAAACTTTCCAAGGCAAAGACCAACTCATCACTTGGGTTAACTCGCCAGGTTTCGGCCAATCTAAACTGCCCCTTGGCTTGAGCTTGGCTGTAGTTAATCAGCACTGGCACAGCGCCATTACGCCATGGACTGATTGCCTGCTCAATGCCCTCGAGCATATTTGGGGTCAGCTGCGATGCCTCTAAATCGATTTCCAATGCACTGGCAAAATGGCTACGCGCCTCACTGATATCGATGATATTGCGCGCCGTCATCCGGTTTCCACCGGCAAAATCATCAAAACTCACCTCACCTTCACAGATCAGGATCCGATCCTTTTCCAGCAGGTGATTAAACTTCTCAAAGGCTTCAGTAAATAGCATCACCTCAAGCCGAGCGCTCTTATCATCTAAGGTCAGTAAACCCATTTTCGAGCCGCGTTTAGTGAGCATCACCCGGGTCGCCACGACGAGGCCCGCAGCCTTAACGGTTTTACCCCGTTCGGTAGGATGCACATCCTTCAAGCGCCCAGAGGTGTAATGCTTAAGCTCTTTAAGGTATTGATTTATTGGGTGCCCAGTTAAATACAACCCTAATGTTTCGCGCTCGCCCTCAAGCCAAATTTTGTCCGGCCATGGGGTACATTCCACAAACTGTTGCTTGCTATCCTCAGGATCACTATTGAGCAAACCAAACATATCATGCTGACCAATAGCCTCAGCCTTCGCATGTTGGTCTGCTGCGCTAATGGCCTCGGGTAAGGTTGCCATCATCGACGCGCGGTGCGGTCCAAGGGAATCTAACGCACCTGCACAGATAAGCTTTTCAATAACCCGTTTATTGAGCTTTTTTAGGTCTATACGGGCACAGAAATCGAATAAATCAACAAAGGGACCATCTTTACGCGCTTCTAAAATTGACTCAACTGGCCCCTCACCCACGCCTTTGATCGCACCAATGCCGTAGACAATCCGCAGATCATCATCAACGGTAAACTTAAATAATCCCTTATTCACATCCGGCGGAATGATGGTGAGCCCCATCCGCTCGCATTCATCCACTAAGGTCACAATTTTATCGGTGTTATCCATATCGGCAGACATTACAGCCGCCATAAATTGCGATGGAAAATGGGTCTTCAACCACAGCGTTTGATAGGAAACTAACGCATAGGCCGCAGAGTGAGACTTGTTAAAACCGTAACCAGCGAACTTTTCCACAAGGTCGAAGATTTTCATCGACAGCTCGCCGTCGACACCGTTTTTAATCGCGCCCTCTTTAAAAATACTCCGCTGTTTGGCCATCTCCTCAGGCTTTTTCTTACCCATAGCACGGCGTAACATGTCAGCGCCGCCCAAGGTATAACCTGACAATACCTGTGCAATCTGCATCACCTGCTCTTGGTACAAAATAATGCCGTAGGTGGGCGAAAGCAGTTCTTTTAAGGATTCATGCTGGTATTGAGAATCGGGGTAAGACACCTCTTCACGGCCATGCTTACGCTCGATAAAGTTATCCACCATGCCCGATTGCAACGGCCCTGGGCGAAACAATGCCACCAGAGCGATCATATCTTCGAAGCAGTCGGGCTGTAGACGTTTAATCAAATCCTTCATACCACGGGATTCAAGCTGGAATACCGCAGTGGTTTCATAACGTTGCAGCAATCTAAACGAGGCAGGGTCGTCTAGCGGAATCGCTTCAATGCGTATCGGTGGACGGCCATTTTTAACCTCCACCTTGTTGATCATCTCTAGCGCCCAATCGACGATAGTGAGCGTTCTTAACCCCAAGAAGTCGAATTTAACTAACCCTGCGGTTTCCACGTCGTTCTTATCGAACTGGGTTACCGGGTTTTTACCTTCGGCGTCGCAGTAAAGCGGCGAAAAGTCGGTGATCTTGGTGGGCGCAATCACCACGCCCCCCGCGTGCTTACCCGCGTTTCGAGTGACGCCCTCGAGTTTGCGGCACATGTCGATAAGATCTTTGACATCTTCATCGGCATCGTAGGATTCCTGCAATGCAGGTTCCACTTCAAAAGCTTTGGCCAGTGTCATCCCAGGCTCGGGTGGGATAAGCTTTGAAATGCGGTCGACAAAGCCATAGGGATGGCCCAGCACACGGCCGACGTCTCGGATAACCGCCTTAGCCGCCATGGTACCGAAAGTAATAATCTGCGATACCGCTTCACGGCCGTACAACTCAGCCACGTGGTCAATGACCTCGTCGCGTCGATCCATACAGAAGTCAACGTCGAAGTCGGGCATCGACACCCGTTCTGGGTTCAAAAAACGTTCGAACAGCAGGTCAAATTCGAGGGGGTCTAAGTCGGTAATCTTAAGGGCATAGGCCACAAGCGAACCCGCGCCCGAACCACGACCAGGACCAACGGGAATCCCGTTGTCCTTACCCCACTGAATAAACTCCATCACGATAAGGAAGTAACCAGGAAAGCCCATTTGGTTAATCACTTGAAGCTCGATGTCGAGGCGCTCATCGTACTCACCGCGACGCTCGGCGCGCACTAGTGGGTCGGGGAATAAGAACGCTAAGCGCTCTTCGAGCCCCTTCTTAGAGCGATCAACCAAATAATCCTCAATCGACATATCGCCGGTGGGGAAGTTAGGTAAGAAGTATTCGTTTAAACGAATAGTGACGTTACAACGCTTAGCAATTTCAACGGTATTGGCAAGGGCTGCGGGGATGTCAGCAAACAGTTCACACATTTCCTCTTCACTGCGAAGGTACTGCTGCTCACTGTACTTTTTAGGACGGCGTGGATCGGCAAGCGTAAAACCATCGTGAATCGCGACCCGTATTTCATGGGCTTCGAAGTCCTCTGGCTTTAAAAACACCACCTGATTTGTAGCCACCACAGGAATACCCTTTTCCTGCGCTAATCCCACCGCCATGTGCAGATAACGCTCTTCATCTGGGCGTCCGGTGCGTAACAACTCAAGGAAATAACGTCCCTCAAAATGCTGCTGATAGAACTCGCATAACGACTCAACCTGAGTATTGTTGCCCTTCAGCAGCGCCTTACCCACATCCCCTTCTTTGCCCCCAGACAGCAGCAAAATGCCTTGGTTATATGTGACCAACCACTCTTGGTCAATCACTACGCGACCTTGAACATGCCCGCGTAAATAGGCTTGACTGATGATTTGGGTGAGGTTTTGATAGCCCTCATTATTCATCGCAATAATGGTTAAGGCGCAAAACTCACCATCAAAACCAGGTACTTGCATCCAAAAGTCCGCGCCGATAATCGGCTTGATCCCTGCGCCATGGCAACCGCCGTAAAACTTCACTAGACCACAGAAGTTATTTTGATCTGTTAAAGCCACCGCCGCCATCCCATGCGCTTCAACTTGAGCAAGGATTGGCTTGACCTTAGCGACACCATCGGACATAGAAAAGTCACTGTGGACACGCAGATGCACAAAACGAGGATCGGACATAATTAGAATTATCTTTGAATAGCAGGTTAACAATCACTAAAAAAGCAGACTAGCAAAGTCACCGCTCTTGGGCTAGTGACTTTGCTCTCAAGCTGAAGTGAAAACACCCAATCGGTGTTAACGCTCCAGTAATGCCTTGACGGGTTTGAAACTTTTACGATATTGATCGAACACACCATGCTCGGCGATGGCGTCAAAATGCGCCTTCGTTGGATAGCCCTTATGCTTAGCAAATCCATACTGTGGATAAGCGGCATCGAGGGCATCCATCTCCCGATCACGGGTCACTTTGGCAATAATCGAGGCAGCACTGATGCTGGCAATCAGGCCATCACCCTTGACTATGCTATGGCTCGCCAAAGACAGCCCTTGGTGAGTAAACGCCGGGCTGCGATTACCATCGACTAAAACTAACTCGGGCGCACGTGCAAGCCCTGCCACCGCGCGCTGCATAGCAAGCATAGTGGCATGCAGGATATTCAGCTCATCAATTTCCGCAGGACTTGCCCGCCCCACATGAAAGCTTAAGGCTTTTTCACAAATCTCATCGAATAATGCCTCGCGGCGCTTCTCGCTGAGCTTTTTAGAGTCATTTAAGCCCAAAATAGGTCGATTAGGATCGAGGATCACCGCAGCGGTGACGACATCGCCAACGAGGGGACCGCGACCAACCTCATCGACACCAGCCACTAACACCGATGCAAAAGCAGCGATATCGGTGTCGTTCAGCGTCTTAAATACCGCCATTAGTTCATATCCTTAACATCAACCAGAGCCAAAACCGCCTCGGCCGCCTTCTGGCTGGCATCGCAACGCAGCAGTTGATGCAAACGTTCAAACTCGGCTTTGATTGGTGCAAAGTCGCGGTTAAGTTCAACGCCAACCGCGGCAGCTATTTTCTCTGGCGTGCAATCATGCTGAATAAGCTCTGGTACCACATCTCGCCCCGCTAATAAATTTGGCAGCGAGAAACGATTCACCTGCATCATGCTCTTGGCAATACGATAGGTCAGTGGACTCACGCGGTACGCCACCACCATTGGGCGTTTAATCAGCATGGCCTCTAACGTCGCTGTACCCGAGGCGAGTAAAATACCATCGGCAGCAGCCATCACTTCGCGTGACTTGCCTTCCACCATGTGAATTTCTAAATCCGGCGCATAATCTTTTAACGCTTGTTCAAACTGTTCACGGCGCTGTTGATTCACTAAAGGCGTCACAAAGCGAATATCGGGAAATTGCTGCTTGATAAGTAGCGCCGCCTTCACAAAGGGCTCAGCCAATTGCTTTAGCTCACCGCCGCGCGAACCAGGTAAAATCGCGAGATATTCAGCCTCAGGATCTAACTCCAGCAATTGACGCGCACTTGCTTTATCACTCTCAAGCGGAATGTCGTCGGCTAAGGTATGACCGACAAAGGTACAAGGCACTTGATGCTTATCGTAGAAGGCTTTCTCGAAGGGCAATAATGACAGTACCATATTAGTGGCCTTGGCGATTTTAAAGATCCGCTTAGGCCGCCATGCCCACACCGAAGGACTCACATAGTGAACGGTTTTAATCCCCTGAGCCTTTAATTTAAGCTCGAGACCAATATTGAAATCCGGCGCATCAATACCGATAAAGCAATCAGGCTTAAGCTCGGTGATGGACTTAATTAACGAAGCTCGGACATGGAGCAGGCGTGGCAGACGCGATAGCACTTCAACTATCCCCATCACGGCTAATTCTTCCATCGCGAACAGGGATTCGAAGCCTAAGGCTTCCATACGAGGTCCACCAATACCAACAAAACGGGCATTGGGATGTGCTTTTTGCAGCGCGGCTATCAAACCCGCACCTAAAATATCGCCGGAGAGTTCTCCGGCGACCATTGCAAACACTAATTGAGATTTTTTGCTCATAAACCAATCATATCTGACAAGTGAATGGCACCGCAGCGATAACCTCTGCCATGGCATTTTCTAACGCAGAATGTCACGAGCAGTGCCTATGAATGGCATAGTCTAGAGTCGAAACTCTTAACGCATCATGCCGCTAACGAATAATGCCGCGACCCGAAGATTTGACAAACTCAACGAGCAACTTAACTTGCGCGTCATTTTGTGCATCTTCGGCAAGTGCCTCAACCGCTTCTTCAACCGTCAGGCTGCTACGATATAAGGTTTTATAAGCGCGGCGCACCGCTAATTGAGTTTCCTTAGAGAAACCTCGGCGCTTCATACCTTCGCTGTTTAAGCCGCGAGGGATAGCTGGTTGTCCCGCAGCCATCACAAAGGGTGGCACATCTTGTAATAATAACGAACATCCCGCAGTAAAGGCGTGAGCACCAATATGCACAAACTGGTGAACGCCAGTCATGCCACCGAGAATCGCCCAGTCACCGACATGCACATGGCCTGCGATAGACGCATTATTGGCCATAATTACGTTATTGCCGACCACACAGTCGTGAGCAATGTGCACGTAGTTCATAAACAGGTTGTTTGAACCAATACGGGTTTCGCTATTGTCTTGAACGGTTCCACGGTGAATAGTGACATGCTCACGGATAACATTGTTATCGCCAATGATAAGGCGTGTAGGCTCACCTGCGTATTTTTTATCTTGGCATTCTTCACCCACAGAGGCGAATTGAAAAATACGGTTGCCTTTACCTATCACCGTTGGCCCCTTCACCACCACGTGGGAGCTTAACCAACAATCGTCGCCAATCTCGACACCCGCGCCCACATAACTCCATGGACCTATGGTGACATTTTTACCAATTTTTGCATCGGGATGCACAAACGCTAATGTATCTATCACTGATTAATCTCTCTGCGGGCACACATGATTTCAGCGGAACAAACCACTTCACCATCCACTTTGGCCTCACCATAGAAAACGCCAATCCCGCGGCGCTCTTTAATCATTTTGACTTCAAAATGGATTTGATCACCGGGTTCGACTACACGTCTAAAACGTGCATTATCGATACCCGCAAAATAATACAACACACCAGGTGGTGGCACATCGTCACTCATGGTCTTAAAAGCAAGCAGACCAGTGGCCTGCGCCATGGCTTCTAAAATCAGCACGCCGGGCATCACAGGCTGGATCGGGAAATGCCCCTGAAAGAAGGGCTCATTAATCGTCACGTTTTTAATCGCATGGAGACTCTCACCGGGGGTGAAATCCAGTACGCGATCGATTAATAGGAATGGATATCTATGGGGCAGATACTTAAGGATCTCCGAAATATCCATAGTGTTCATTTGATTAGACACGAACCTAGTTCCTCAAAATTGCCTTAGGGCAATTACTCTGGTGTATTTAAATTTTTTTCCAACGTCTTCACGCGCTGGAACAGCTCATCCAATTGACGGAAGCGAACTGTATTTTTACGCCACGTTTTGTTATCCATAGCAACCGTGGCTGATGAATACAAACCAGGCTCACGCATATTACCAGTAATGTTGGTCGCGCCAGAAATATGCACACCATCGGCAATGGATAAATGGCCAGCAATGGCACAATTTCCACCAATAATACAGTACTTACCAATAGTGACACTGCCCGCAATCGTGGTACTGCCTGCGATAGCTGTATTTTCACCAATAATATCGTTATGGGCGACCTGCACTTGGTTGTCGATAATCACACCATTGTGGATTTCGGTATGGCCTAATGCACCGCGGTCAATCGTTGAATTAGCACCGATTTCGACGCGATCACCAATGCGCACACCACCAGTTTGAGGGATCTTAACCCACTGTCCGCGCTCATTAGCGTAACCAAATCCATCGGAGCCAATAACGGCACCGGAATGAATAATACAGTCTTGGCCTAAATGGACATTGTGATACAGGGTGACATTGGCCCATAAACGGCTATTTGAGCCTATGATGGAGTCTTGTCCAATCACAGTACCCGCACCAATTTGTACATTTTCACCGAGGATAACATTGGCACCAATCACCACATTAGCACCAATTGCCACGCCTTCACCTAACTGGGCAGAAGGGTCAATTTGCGCTGAGGGATGAATACCCATCGCTGCCTTGGGCGTGGTATCTAACAACTGCGCCACACGAGCAAACCCCACATAGGGATCTTTTACAACTAACGCAGTGCCAGGATAGTCCTGCGCATCTTTAGCCGACAATAACACCGCGCTCGCTTGAGTTGACTCAAGCTGAGCACGGTATTTGCTGTTGGCTAAAAAAGAGATTTGTCCCGCTGTGGCATGTTCAAGCGTTGCAACACTGTTGATCACTAAGGTTTCATCGCCTTGGACAACGCCATCTAATATCAGGCTTAGCTCTTTTAAAGTCACACTTTTCATCAATTACTTGCCTTTGCTTAAGGCTTCAACCACTTTGCCACTGATGTCAGCATTTGGCTTAACATAAATGACTGCACCACGCTGTAAAACTAAATCGTATTTTTCTTTTTCAGCGATAGTGTTAATGGCTTTTTGAACCTTAACTAACAGTTTGTTTTGCTCTTCGCCTTGGCGACGACGTAAGTCCTCATCCAACGCCTTACCTTTCAACTGATATTCAGATTTTAGCGCTTCCATTTTACGAACCAGCTCAGTTTTTTGCGTGTCATTCATTAACGCGCCATCACGTTGCTGCTTCTCCATCAGAGAGCGCATTTCTTCTTGCATTTTCTGAACTTCAGACATGCGATCACCAAACTCTGACTTCAGAGACTGCATGATTTGCTCACGTTGAGGTAACTGCTCAAACACAGCGCCCATATCAACTACAGCAATATTTTCCGCCTGCGCCGCTAAAGGTGCACCTAATAAAGCTAACGTCACCAGGGCACGGTTTACCATCTTGTTCAAAATAGACTCCTTGTTACCTTTGTTATATTCAGCAAAACTTGCCGAGTGTATGCCTTTTAAAAAGTTTTGCCAATATTGAACGAGAAGATCTCTGTTTGATCGCCTTCGTACTCTTTAATCGGCCATGCCAAGCTGAATACCATAGGGCCCATTGGTGATAACCACTGTAAGCTTACCCCCCAAGATGCTCTTATACGCGCAGGGTCACTGTAGTCTTGTAACTTATCAAACTCTTCAGCGGGTAAGGTTTGATATTTGGCAAAGTCAAACTCGGTATCCCACACGTTACCGGCATCGAGGAAGAAGCTGGTACGTACAGAGTTGGTATAAGCCTCATCCAAGAATGGCGTCGGTACAATAAACTCTAAACTCGCAGTTGCGATAGCGTTACCACCGATTGAACGGCCAGAGCTTACCTGAATACTGTTTGGATCGCCCGGTAAACTACAACCATCGCCCGATGGATCCGGCGCACAGGGTTCACTTCCACGGAAAAGATAGAAGGAACGCGGACCTACGGAGTTAGACTTAAAGCCACGCAGTGAGGTGCTACCGCCTGAGTAATAGTTTTCCCAGAATGGTAGGATCTGGTCATTATCGTTAAATTGACCATAACCATTACCATAGCCTAAACGACCACGTGCCAAGACCACAAAACTTTGACTGCGGTTGAGAGGGAAATAGTAGTTGGTATCGAAGTCAGTCTTGAAGTACTGCAGATCTGATCCAGGTACAGTCATCTTACCGCTTAAACGCTGTGATGAACCGTCTGTTGGGAAGGTTCCTCGGTTTAAGGTACTGCGATACCAACCTAAACTCAGCTCAAAGTTATCAAAACTTAAGTCTGCATTTGGATCATCTTCACGGTAAATATTGTAGAAACGCAGCGCCTGTTCATAGGCAGAGATTTCTGAAATCGTGTTATGACGATAACCAATACCGCCGTTGATACGGTTGTATTCGTTAATCGGGAAACCAGAGTTTAGCGCTACCCCATAGGAGCTGTTTTTATAGCGTTCAAGGTTGGCTTCGTTCGCATCGAACTCGTTCCAGTAAACACTACCACCTAAGCTCACACCATCTTTAGTCCAATACGGATCGGTGTAAGATAAGTTGACGTTTTTAGAGTACTTGTTGGTACTTAAACTCACACCCGCTTGGTTACCCGTGCCGAGGAAGTTATTTTGCTGCACACCAAACTGTAGGCTTAGACCTGATTCAGTACCATAACCGACACCGGCGTTAAATGAGCCAGAAGGCTGCTCTTTCACCTTAACCGCTACATCGACTAAATCGTCAGTACCGGGCACTTGAATGGTTTCGGTATCGACGGTTTCGAAGAAGCCTAAACGGTTTAAACGGGCTTTAGATTGCTCAACCTGCGCTGAGTTTAACCAAGCACCTTCCATCTGACGCAGTTCGCGACGCATCACTTCATCTTTAGTGACAGTATTACCGGTAAAGTTGATGGAGCGAACATACACGCGCTTACCAGGTTTGATATTGATGTTTAAGGTCACTTCCTTGGTCTTATCATCAATTTCAGGGTAGGTTTTCACTTCAGGGTAAGCGTAACCGAAACGGCCTAAGTATTTGCTGTACATCTCTTCGGTGAAGGTCACATCACCGCCGTTGTACATATCGCCCGCCTTGATAGGTAGAATCGATTTCATCAACTCTTCACGACCCATCAGATCGCCCGTGAGGTTAACGCCTTTTACCTTGTACTTCTCACCTTCATTGACGTTGATAGTGATGTACAAGCCTTTACGGTCTGGGGTCATCGCCACTTGCGTCGAGGTAACTTCAAAGCGAATATAACCCTTGTTGTGGTAATAGGTTTTAATCGTCTCAAGGTCGGCTTGAAGCTTTTGCTTCTGATAGCGACGCTCACCAAACAGATCCCACCAAGCCACATAATCTTTCAGTTCTAACATGCCGATAAGCTCAGCATCGGTGAACTCATGATTACCGACCACGTTAATTTGGCGGATTTCGGCCGCTAAACCTTCAGTAAATTTGAACTTAAGTTCGACACGGTTACGGGGCAAGTTAATCACCTGCGCCTCGACTTTGGCGCCGTATTTACCCACGCCGTAGTAGAAGTCTTGTAATCCCTTCTCGATGCCAGTCAGCATTGTGCGGTCTAAAGATTCGCCGACTTTAACGCCTGAGCCGTCCAGACTTTCCTGTAACTGCTCATCTTTAATGTCTTTGTTGCCTTCAAACGTCACAGCACTGATGGTTGGTCTTTCGGTGACTTTGACAATCAACACGCCGCCATCATGACTGACTGAGATATTCTCAAAGTTAGTTGAAGCATACAGGCTTTTAATGGCTTGCTGAATTTTTAACTGATCTACAGTGTCGCCCACTTTCACTGGTAAGCTTAACAAGGCAGCACCCAGTGCGACTCGCTGCAAACCTTCAACTTGGATGTCGGTCACTTCAAAGGGTTGGAAAGTATCCGCCAACACAGTCCCTGAAAACGACGCACCGACGAATAACATCGAGGCAAAAAGTTTATTCAATCTCATAGAGCACTTCTAATTATTAGTCTGTCCTTGCTCAGAGTCGGGCAAAATCATTGAAGAGCGCAATGCTCATCAACATCAGCAGTAATGCTGCCCCAAATCTGAATCCTATTTCCTGTACCTTTTCAGATACAGGCTTACCAGTTATTACTTCAACGAAGTAATACAGCAGGTGTCCCCCATCGAGCACAGGCAATGGCAGCAAGTTAATGATGCCTAAATTGACACTGATAAGCGCGAGGAAACCGAGAAAGTAAACCAAGCCATAGTTTGCACTATTGCCCGCACCCTGTGCGATTGAGATAGGTCCACTTAAGTTTTTCACTGACACATCGCCAGTAAATAATTTGCCAATCATCTTAAAGCTCACGACAACAAGTTGCCATGTTTTATCGGCTGCGATAGCAAAAGATTCGATTGGCCCATATTCCAGCTGTAATCGCATATTCTCAGGCCATTGTGCCTGAGCCGGGCTCACCCCAAGCACGCCGACATCTTTACCATCACTATTTTTAACACTTGCTGGTGTCACAGAGATGGCAAATTGCTCACCATTACGGCGCACGGTTAACTCCACAGGCACATTGGCAGAATGCTGAATAATGTCAACAAAAGCTTGCCAATCGGTATATTGCTGGCCATTGATAGCCACTAAGGTATCACCGACCTTCAGATCACTCTTAGCCGCTGCACTGCCTTCACTGATGAGCGCAATTTGTGGCTCAATCGCAGGGCGATACACGCCCAAGCCCAGTGCCGTGATCGGTGACTCTTTCTCAGGGTCGAAACGCCATTGACGGGTGTCTAAAGTGTAAGTACGAGTATCGGTATCAAGTCCCTGTAAACCGTTAAGAGGCGCAAGGGATAGTGTCAAACTGTCATCACCAATATGGCCAACAAGCGCCAAATTGACTTCTTCCCAATTCCGTACTGGCTGGCCTGAAATCGCCGTCACTTGCATCGGCTCAGTGACTTGGATTTGTGCCGCCGCAGTGCCAGGTGTCGTTGAGGTAATGACTGGCTTTAGCGATGGCACACCAATTAAATACATAAAATACAGTGCGATAATCGCAAAAATAAAGTTCGCAATGGGGCCAGCCGCCACAATTGCTATACGTTGCCACACGCTTTTACGGTTAAAGGCCTGATCTTTTAAGTTATCGGGGACATCTTCAACACGCTCATCGAGCATTTTGACATAGCCACCCAGCGGGATCATGGCAATAACATATTCAGTACCATCTTGACCGACTTTGCGCCAAATCGCCTTACCAAAACCAATCGAAAAACGCTCAACTTTCACACCACAGCGGCGCGCAACATAGAAATGGCCGTATTCGTGGGCAGTAATTAACAGCCCAAGTGCTACGATAAAAGAACCTAAGTTCCACAAAAAATCTAACATTCCACTCCTTACGTCATCAGTAAATCCACTCAAGCCTCGTCAACAAGAGGCCTAAGCAAATTTCGCTAGTAATTCACGGGCATATATCCGTGTTTGTGCATCGAGGGCAATGATATCTTCGATGCTGGTCATCGCCCGTTTAGGCACCGACGATAAACAGGCTTCGTTCACCTTGGCGATATGGGTAAACCCAATCTTGCCTTGTAAAAACGCCTCCACGGCGATTTCATTGGCCGCATTGAGTACCGTAGTCGCTTCTTGCCCTTGGGCACAAGCGGCAATAGCTAAAGCCAAACAGGGGAAGCGATTAAAGTCTGGCTCACAAAAGCTTAACTGTCCGACTTTGAAAAAATCCAAAGGTTCAACACCGGAGCGAATTCTTTGCGGATAGGACATACAATGCGCAATCGGTGTACGCATATCCGGGTTACCCATCTGCGCGATCACACTGCCATCGCGGTATTGCACCATAGAATGAATAACACTTTGCGGATGAATAACCACCTTTAGTTGATCTTTCTGGGTATTGAACAACCAGCGTGCTTCGATAAACTCCAAGCCCTTATTCATCATAGTGGCGGAGTCGACCGAAATTTTCGGCCCCATTGACCAATTTGGATGTTTGCAAGCCTGTGCTGGCGTCATTGCCGCAAGACTTGACAGCTCGGCGGTTAAAAATGGACCACCAGAACCGGTGAGCAAAATATGGGAAATACCTGACGCCGCTAAATCACAGCGCCCTAAATTAGCCTGCACTTCTTCGGGTAAGCATTGGAAAATCGCATTGTGTTCACTGTCAACCGGCAACAACGTGGCGCCAGAGCGTTTCGTTGCCTCAATAAACAGCTCGCCGGACATCACCAGCGCCTCTTTATTGGCGAGCAATACCCGCTTACCCGCCTTCACCGCCGCCAGCGTCGGGACTAAACCCGCCGCGCCGACAATCGCAGCCATCACGGTATCAACCACTGAGGAAGTGACTAAGGCAATAAGCTCATCCTCGCCACTTGTGACTTGGATATTAAGCGCCGCGGGTAATTGCGTCTTGAGTGCTAATGCAGCATTGGGGTCGACCATATGGGCGACCTGCGGGCGATGGGCTAAACACAGGGCGAGCATCTTGTCGACACTCGCATTCGCCACTAAAGCATACACTCGATAGGCTGAAGGGTTGGCCGAAATCACACTTAAGGTACTGGCACCAATAGAGCCTGTCGCACCCAAAATCACCATATTTTGCATAGCGTTACATCCAAAATGCAATGTAGATTAGGGTAAACACCGGCAAGGCTGCTGTCAGGCTGTCGATGCGGTCGAGCACGCCGCCATGTCCAGGCAAAATCGTGCCCGAATCTTTAATGCACGCAGCGCGTTTAAACATACTCTCGGATAAATCGCCAAGGGCAGAAATCAATGCTACAAAAATGGTCACCGCAACCACTAAGCCTAACTCCTGCTCAGGGGATATATACATAACACCCGCAACAACAATTAGTGTAGTGACTAAACCACCGAGCAAACCCTCTAAGGTTTTAGCTGGGCTAACTGCGGGCATAAGCTTAGTTTTACCGACAGCTTTGCCCACAAAATACGCCCCAGAATCCGCAGCCCAAACGATCAACATCACCAATAATACTAGCGATGCCCCATAGTAAGGCGATATTTGCGAACTAATCGATTTAAGGGCAATCAGTGCCACAAAACAAGGTACTAAAGTCAATTGTCCAAACATGGACTTTAGCATCGGACTCTTTTGCCACAATTTGGCGCTTTTAGGATAAGTGACCACCAGCAGCAGTGACACCATCCACCACAAAGTACCTATGGTAACCACGGCAAGATAAATGGGATGAATTTGCCCCCGAAGCCAAATGGTGTCGGCGGGAACAATTAAATTAAGAGCGATCAGTAAAATACCGACCGTACAAGTAAAACTCCATTGGGTGACATCACATTGACTATCGATGATCCTGCCCCACTCCTTAGCGGCGATCAGAAACACGGCGATCAAGGCCCAAGCAAAGTACTCAACGGGGAGTAAATAGATTGCTCCCAAAACTAATGGAATCAACCAAATTGCTGTTATTATACGTTGTTTTAGCAAAAAAAATCCCTCATGACGTTTTACAATGCGCGCATCTCATCAATTTGACTTCCGGTCAAACCAAAACGGCGCTGGCGACTGGCAAACGTGGCAATCGCTTCATGAAAAGCCTGTTCATCAAAATCAGGCCAAAGGGTGTCCAAAAACACCAACTCAGCATAGGCAGCCTGCCAGAGTACAAAATTGCTGATCCGGTAATCCCCACCCGTACGGATCATTAAATCAACTTCACTCTGATTTTGCATGCACAAATGTTCACTCAAGGCTTCTTCGGTGAACTGACTGCTGGTCATTTCGCCAGTTTCAACCTTTTCAGCTAACTTTTGCGCAGCTTGCAGTATGTCCCAACGACCGCCGTAATTGGCCGCCACATTCAATATCAATCCCGTATTGCTCGCAGTTTTCGCTTCTGCGGCACGAATTTGCTTTTGTAAACGCGCAGAAAAGCGACTGATATCGCCGATGATATTCAATTTGACCTGGTTTTTATCGAGTAACTTAATTTCCCGCTGCAATACGGTAAAAAACAGTTCCATCAATAAGCTGACTTCTTTATCGGGTCTACGCCAATTTTCGCTAGAAAACGCAAATAGCGTCAGCGATTGTATCCCTAACTGGCTGGCCGCGCTCACCGCACGTCTCACCGCTTTAACCCCAGCCTTATGCCCCATCACTCGTGGCTTGCCCTGGATTTGGGCCCAACGTCCATTACCATCCATAATAATCGCAACATGCTTAGGTAATGACTGTTTAACGAGTTCGGGTAATATCTCCGGTAAGCTTGTCTGAGCACAAGCATCCGCCTCAGTCGGCCTAGATTGCGGATCAAATTCCACTGTGGATGACATCTAATACAACCCTTTAAAATAGACAAACGCCGTGTAGTATACCCCTACACGGCGTAGCAACTCTAGCTTATAGCGCCTGAGATTAGACTTCCATCAACTCAATTTCTTTGGCCGCTAAAATCTCATCGACCTTCTTAATGTGAGCATCGGTGAACTTTTGTACTTCCTCTTCGAAGCGGCGAACATCATCTTCAGTGCATTCTTTAGCTTTTTCGAGTTTCTTCACATCAGAAATCGCATCGCGACGTACGTTACGAATCGCCACACGACCACCTTCGGCCTCAGCACGTACTACTTTGATAAAGTCTTTACGACGCTCTTCCGTCAGTGCGGGTAATGGAATGCGTAAGGTTGCCCCCGCTGACATAGGGTTCAAACCTAAATCAGAGCTCATGATCGCTTTCTCAACCGCTTGGATTGCACTACGGTCAAATACGGTTACTGACAGAGTACGTGCATCTTCAACACCCACGTTCGCCACTTGGTTCAGTGGTGTCATAGTGCCATAGTAAGATACTTGGATTGAGTCCAGTAAGCTTGGGTGTGCACGACCAGTACGTACTTTAGCCATTTGGTTTTTGGTCGCGTCAACGCATTTACCCATGCGCTCTTGAGCATCTTTTTTAATATCTGCAATCACGTTAAATGTCCTTCTTGGTCATTGAATAACTTATTTCGCTTTGATCATTGTGCCTTCTTCTTCACCCATGACCACTCGGCGCAGGGCGCCAGGTTTATTCATGTTGAATACTAGGATTGGCATGTCATGGTCACGCGCCATAGTAAAGGCTGCTAAGTCCATTACTTTTAATTCTTTATCCAGTACTTCAGTGTACGTTAAGTCATCGTACTTCACTGCTTCTGGATTTTTCATCGGGTCGTCAGAATAAACGCCGTCAACTTTAGTGCCTTTTAGCACGACTTCTGCTTCGATTTCAATGCCGCGCAAGCAAGCAGCAGAATCGGTAGTACAGAATGGATTACCAGTACCCGCAGCAAAAATCACCACACGGCCTGATTTTAATAAGCTGATCGCCTCAGCCCAATTGTAGTCGTCACACACCCCTTTTAATGGGATAGCCGACATCAGACGAGCATTAACATAGGCACGGTGCAGGGCATCACGCATGGCCAAGCCGTTCATAACCGTTGCCAGCATACCCATGTGATCGCCCACCACACGATTCATGCCCGCTTTTGCTAAGCCTTCACCGCGAAATAGATTACCACCACCAATGACCACACCCACCTGAATGCCTAACTCTACTAGCTCTTTGACTTCTTGAGCCATGCGATCTAACACTTTAGGATCGATGCCGAAGCCTTCGTCGCCCATCAGTGCTTCGCCACTTAATTTTAGAAGAATGCGTCTAAATGCAGGTTTTGGATTGGTGCTCATAATTTTTATATCCTGGTCATAACAAGACCGCAGCCATTGCTGCGGTCTTGGGGGTATTTAGCGTTGGCGATTAAGCCTTTTTAGAAGCAGCGATTTGAGCAGCAACTTCAGCTGCGAAATCTTCTTCTTTCTTCTCAATACCTTCACCCACTTCTAAACGAATGAAGTTAGTGACTTTCGCGCCTTTCTCTTTCAAGAATTCGCCAACAGTTTTCTTTGGTTCCATGATGTAAGCTTGACCAGTCAGAGAAATCTCACCAGTAAACTTCTTCATACGACCAACAACCATTTTCTCTGCGATTTCAGCAGGTTTGCCTTCATTCATAGAGATTTCGATTTGCAGAGCTTGTTCACGAGCGACTACGTCAGCTGGAACGTCTTCTGGGTTAACGTATTCTGGCTTAGAAGCGGCAACGTGCATTGCGAGGTGCTTCAGAGTTTCGTCATCAGCATCACCAGTTACCACTACACCGATACGCTCACCGTGACGGTAAGAAGCTAATTTAGTGCCGTCGATGTACTCAACGCGACGAACGTTGATGTTTTCACCGATTTTAGCAACTAGCGCAACACGGGCTTCTTCGAATTGGGCTTTTAAGTCTTCTAAAGTCACTTTAGACGCTGCAGCAACGTCTAAAACAGCGTTAGCAAAACCTAAGAAGTTTGCATCTTTAGCAACGAAGTCAGTTTGGCAGTTTACTTCTAACAGTACTGCGAAACCTTCACCGTTTTTGATCAGGATAGTACCGTCAGCAGCGATGTTACCTGCTTTCTTAGCAGCTTTAGCAGCACCAGACTTACGCATGTTGTCAATTGCTAACTCCATGTCGCCGTTGGTTTCTTCTAACGCTTTTTTACAATCCATCATGCCTGCGCCAGTACGCTCGCGCAGTTCTTTAACTTGGGCAGCAGAAATTGCCATTGTTAAATCCTCTCTAAAAAATCGACTAATTTGCAGATATAAAACAGGGGCCGAATGGCCCCTGTTAACCAATCAAAATCTTGGTTAATAAGGGTGATGAAACTCATCCCGCCTTATTATTATTCGGCTTCTACGAAACCGTCTTGCTCAGCTTGAACAGCTAAATCTTGACCACGGCCAGCGTTAGCTGCTGCAGCAACAGAAGTAGTGTACAGGCGAATAGCACGCATCGCGTCGTCGTTACCAGGAACGATGTAGTTAACACCATCTGGCGCAGAGTTAGTATCAACAACTGCAACAACAGGGATACCCAGGTTGTTAGCTTCTTTAATAGCGATATGCTCGTGGTCAGCACCGATAACGAATAATACGTCTGGCAGGCCGCCCATGTTCTTAATACCGCCTAAAGATTTTTCCAGCTTTTCAAGCTCACGAGTACGCATCAGCGCTTCTTTTTTGGTCAGCTTGTCGAAAGTACCATCTACTGATTGGCTTTCCAGTTCTTTCAGACGTTTGATTGACTGACGAACGGTTTTCCAGTTAGTCAGCATACCGCCTAACCAACGGTGATCAACATAGTACTGATCACAAGAAATAGCAGCTTCTTTGATCGCTTCGCCAGCAGCACGTTTAGTACCAACGAATAATACTTTACCTTTCTTTGAAGCAACGTTGCTGATGAAAGCCAGTGCTTCATTGAACATTGGCACAGTATGCTCAAGGTTGATGATGTGAACGCCGTTGCGAGCACCGAAAATGAATGGCTTCATTTTTGGGTTCCAGTAACGGGTTTGGTGACCGAAGTGGACACCGGCCTGGAGCATATCGCGCATTGAAACTGTAGTCATTTCTATTACCTTAAAATTTAGGGGGTTAGACCTCCACGTATCCCATGTCTTCGACCCCGCAGTTAACAGCTGAGGGCACCCCGAAGAATGTGTCGACACGTGTGTGATTTAGTATTTAGATAAATTGCCATGTATAATGGCCGCCATCTTTAGTTTTGCTATCGCCCAAAAGCAGATAAAGCTGAGCTTGGGTAATTCATCAAGACTTAAACATAACGGCGCGCTTTATACCATAAATAGCCCTAAAGCACAAATTTTTGCATTAGGTTCATCGCGCCAATAGACACCGAAGACACAAGAGAAAACGCAATGAGTATAGTCATTAAGACAGCAGAAGAAATCGAGAAAATGCGCGCGGCAGGTAAACTGGCTGCACAAGTATTAGAAATGATCGCCCCTTATGTTAAGGCGGGGGTCACCACTAATGAATTAAACGATATCAGCGCCAAATATACCGAAGAGCAAGGCGCGATTTCTGCCCCGCTCAATTACCATGGTTTTCCTAAGTCGATTTGTACTTCGTTAAACAACGTCATTTGCCACGGTATTCCGAGCGATCGCGTTCTCAAGGATGGCGATATCCTCAATATTGATATCACCGTCATTAAAGACGGTTACCATGGCGATACCTCTAAAATGTTCTTAATCGGTGAAGTCAGCCCTAAGGACAAACGTCTGTGCCGCATCGCCCAAGAAAGTCTCTATCTTGCGATCCGTAAAGTGCGTCCGGGATTAAAATTAGGTGAAATCGGCAATACTATTGAAAAATTCATCAAAGCCAGCAAAACAGGCCTTGAGAAATATTCCATCGTGCAAGATTATTGTGGCCACGGTATTGGCTCGGGTTTCCATGAAGAACCCCAAGTGATGCATTACCGTAATGGTGACAACACCATTTTACGCCCAGGTATGTGCTTTACCATTGAACCGATGATCAACGCGGGTCGACACACCACTGTGCTAGATCGCGATGATAATTGGACGGTGACCACTTCCGATGGTAAAAACTCAGCCCAGTGGGAACACACATTATTAGTGACCGAAACCGGTGTTGAAGTGCTGACGCTGCGCGATGAGGAAGATTTTCCGCGGATCATAAATCACTAATGACAATTGTTAAACTATCCACCAGGTCATATTGGAACTTGGTGGGTAGCAAATATTTTAACGCATCCAAACAAGGGACTCGATGAATACAGCGCTGCTAGCTAAACAATCATTAATCGAACAGAATCAAACGCTTTTAGCAAGGTTCAAAGCCAAAACCCCGATTGAAGAGCTAGTGACTCAGCGCTGTCAGTTTGTCGACTCCCTTATAAAACAGGCGTGGTTGCAACACGGCCTAGATCAATACCCCATCGCCCTGATTGCCGTTGGTGGCTATGGTCGCGGAGAGTTACATCCGCACTCTGATGTCGATTTGCTATTCCTCTTCGAGGGCGAGTTAGCTGCGGTAGCGGAAGCCGCGCTCAGCGAGTTTATCGCCTTTTTGTGGGATGCTAGTCTTGAGATTGGTCATAGCGTCCGCACCCTTGATGATACGCTACGCCTTGGGCGAGACGACATTACCATCGCCACTAATTTGCTTGAAGCGCGCTTGCTTTCAGGGCCTGAAAGTCTGTTTGACCAGCTCTACGATGCCATTCGTCAAAGCGATTTTTGGACCTCCAGTCAGTTCTTTATCGCTAAGCGCGATGAACAAACGGCCCGCCATGCCAAGGCGAGTGCCTTCGATCTTGAGCCCAATATCAAAAGTTGCCCTGGTGGCCTTCGGGACATTCAAACCATCGCCTGGGTTGCCATGCGCCACTTTGGCGCCTCACGCTTAGAAGAACTGGTGCAATACGAATTTTTAGAACCCGCCGAATTAGAAGAGCTGCTCGAGTGTCAGCACTTTCTGTGGAAGTTGCGTTTTGCCCTGCACATGACTGTCGGGCGTGATGAAAACCGCCTGCTGTTCGATGTCCAGCGCCAAGTGGCTGAGTTGATGGGATACGAAGACGCGACCCAACTTGCTGTTGAGCAGATGATGAAACGTTACTATCGCACGGTGCGCCGCGTGATGGAACTCAACGAAATGCTGCTGCAACTGTTTAAGCGGGCAACTCTTGGTCAAACGAAAGCTTTAGAAATTCAAGCGATTGACAATAACTATCAGCGCCGTGGTGCCTTTATCGAGGCCCTAAGTGACGATTTATTCGACAGCGGTGAAGAAATTGTACGTTTGTTTGTCCATGTCGCGAAAAACTCTAATATTAAAGGCATTTATGCGCCTACCCTACGCTCACTGAGACGTGCTCGCCGAGCACAGCAGCAACCCTTGCAAGAAAATCCTCAGTGCCGCCAAGCCTTTATGGAGATCTTAAAACATCCACGCGGTATTGCAGCCTTATCGCTGATGCATAAACACGGGGTGCTGTCGGCCTATTTGCCCGCATGGCGCAATATCGAAGGCCAAATGCAGTTTGACCTGTTCCACGCCTATACGGTGGATGAACACACCCACAGATTGCTCCTCAATATCGAGCGCTTCTCGCAGCCAGAACAGAAAGAAGAGTTTCCTTTAGGCTCAGTGCTTATCAATCAGTTACCGAAAAAAGGTTTGTTGGTACTCGGCGCGATTTTCCATGATATCGCCAAGGGCCGCGGCGGCGATCACAGCAAGCTTGGCTCAAGCGATGCCCTCGCCTTCTGTAAACTTCATGGCTTGAACGACCACGATGGCCGCCTAGTCGCTTGGTTAGTTGAAAATCACTTGGTGATGTCGGTAACGGCCCAGCGCCGCGATATTTCCGACCCCGATGTGGTAGCCGACTTTGCCAGCAAGGTGCGCGATGCGGTGCATTTAAGTTATTTGTACTGTTTAACCGTGGCCGATATCTGCGCCACTAACGAAAAGACTTGGAATAACTGGAAAGGCTCACTGCTGCGCGACTTATATTTTTCCACCCAAAGGGTGCTCGCTCGCGGCAAAGAAAAGCCCGTTGATATTCGGGCCCGAGTACGCGAATACCAAGCCAAGGCGAAAAAAGAACTACTGCGACGCGGCATAAAAGAAAAAGATTTAGATACCCTTTGGCAACGCTTTAAGGCCGACTACTTTTTGCGCCACCAGCCCAATCAAGTCGCTTGGCATGCTGAGGCCATCCTCAAGCATAAGCAATTGGATGAGCCCTTAGTGCTCGTTTCAAAACATACGACCCGCGGCGGCACAGAGCTGTTTGTTTATTGTCAGGACAGACCTAAGTTATTTGCTACCGTAATGGCGGTGCTTGATAATAAAAATATTAACGTCCACGACGCTAACATCATGACATCAAAGGACAATTACGCTCTAGACACCTTTGTTATCCTCGAGCAAGACGGCGAGCCCGTCAGCCAACTCTCGCGCATACAAAGTATCCGTAAAGCCCTTGAAAAAGCGCTCGCCAGTGATAACCCTAAACTGCCACGCTTTAGAAAACTGTCGCGCAAGATGAAACCTTTTAATGTTCCCACTCAGGTGAGTTTCCTTGAGAGTAACCGCCATGGTACAAGTATGATGGAACTCATTGCCTTGGATACGCCGGGATTATTAGCTAAAGTGGGCGATATTTTTTATCGCTGCAACACGACGTTGCTCTCCGCCAAGATCACTACCATCGGCGAGCGAGCGGAAGACTTTTTTATTTTGCAAACCAATGATGGCTTGCAACTCAATGAAACCCAAGAGCATACGCTCAAGGAAGCCTTGATTAGCGCACTGAGCGCCATCAACTCAGAGTCAACCAATTAACCACAACGGGAGAAGTAAATGGAGGCTTTACGCCAACGTATTGAGGCCGCTTTTGAAACGCGTGCCGACATCACACCAAGCACTGTTGACGCTAGCGTGCGTAACGATGTGCAACATGTCATCAATATGCTCGACAAGGGTGAACTGCGCGTCGCTGAAAAAATCGACGGCCAATGGCATGTTCATCAATGGTTGAAAAAGGCGGTGTTACTGTCATTCCGTATTTTTGATAACGCCGTTATCGATGGCGCCGAAACCAAATATTTTGACAAAGTGCCGTTAAAGTTTGCCGAGTATGACGAGGCCCGCTTTAAAGCCGAAGCCATCCGCGTGGTGCCTTCAGCCACTGTTCGAAAAGGCTCGTTCATCGGTAAAAACACCGTATTAATGCCCTCTTACGTCAACCTTGGCGCCTACGTTGACGAAGGCACTATGGTTGACACTTGGGCAACCGTTGGCTCATGCGCGCAAATTGGTAAAAACGTACACTTATCCGGCGGTGTAGGTATCGGTGGCGTATTGGAGCCGCTGCAAGCTGGCCCGACTATTATCGAAGATAACTGCTTTATCGGCGCACGCTCTGAAATTGTCGAAGGCGTTGTGGTAGAAGAAGGCTCGGTGATATCCATGGGCGTTTATATCGGCCAAAGTACCCGTATTTATGACCGTGAAACGGGCGAAATCCACTATGGCCGCGTACCAGCTGGCTCTGTAGTCGTATCCGGTAACCTGCCCTCAGCATGTGGCAAATACAGCCTATACGCTGCGATTATCGTCAAGAAAGTGGATGCAAAAACCCGCGGCAAAGTGGGGATCAACGAACTGTTACGTATCGTCGATTAATCGTTTCGCTACATTGCGGGATAACAAAATGCCAAGCAGCCTGCTTGGCATTTTTTATCTACTGAGTTCCGTTAAATTAAACGCTCGACATCCTGGCGTAACTTATTCGCCATCGCTATTGCACGCCAGCCGATTACGCCTATTGCATGTTGCGCCTTATTCACAACCACCAAAAACTCAGAGTCAGACTCATTAAGTTGCTGCAGCGCATCTTCTGAAGTCGCCACATCACTAATTAAAGGAACAGAATGCTCCATGATTTGATGAGCTTTTTTACGCAAAAAAGCCCTATCCTGCTCTCGCTCGGCTGCACTGCCTATGAGGGGGCTGAGCCAGTAGTCCAATAATCTTTGGGTGATAACGCCAATGAGGTGATGTTCTTCATCCTGTACAACAGCCACCTTAGCATGGGCGTGAGCAAGTAGTCGTTTAATGTCGGCTAACTCATGGTCCAAAGTGACTGTCACTACCGGGTCTAGCGCGGCAGAACCGATATGATCGCTAATACTAATTTCACGGTTAATAAGTACCTCTAAACAGGTTTCAACTATATCAGGATCAAATAAGGTCCCTTTACCCGCCCGAAGCACTTCTGTCATCTTCGCCAATCCCAATGAAGGACGATAGGGTCGGTGTGATAGGATTGAATCAGCAACATCGGCAACGGCAATAATTTTAGCCTCATAAAGAATCGCTTTGTCCTTTAATCCCAAGGGATAACCCGATCCATCAAGCCGCTCATGATGCTGTAATATCATTTGTTTAATCGGCCAGGGAAATTCGACATCCTCTACAATTTCCGCTCCATGTTGTGGATGAGTTTG
The DNA here is from genome assembly GCF_023475945.1 of Shewanella sp. 8A. Classification (NCBI taxonomy): domain Bacteria; kingdom Pseudomonadati; phylum Pseudomonadota; class Gammaproteobacteria; order Alteromonadales; family Shewanellaceae; genus Shewanella; species Shewanella sp. 8A. The sequence goes on along the minus strand of NZ_JAMDJP010000001.1, from coordinate 290,914 downwards.
AATTAAGGCGTATTCTTCTTTGGATAATTTTGAAGGTTTAGTCAAAATCTGTGATGGTATTGCAAGCTTTCCTATGTCATGCACCAGTGCACCGATTTTTAGCCCCTCTAAACGCTGCGGCTCAAGCCCGAGCTTTTCACCTATCAGGTAGCTTAATTGGGCCACCGACTTTTGATGCCCCGCGGTGTAAGCATCCTTAAGTTCTAATGCCTCGGAAATGGCGCTGATAAGCTGGGTTAACGATTGGGATAATTGCTCCTTTTGCGCCTTAATAATTTTCGACTGCCGCGATACTGCCCGTAAACTGCGGGGAAGCTCAATCGAATGCCATAAAATACTCGCAAAAGTGAGCAATGAGCGGGCATCTTGACGACTATAGGGGTCACTTCGCCCAACGACGCAAATAATTCCCATCAACCGATTTCGAAATAAAATGGGCACCGCTAAAAAGCGTTCGTCAAGCAGTAATTTATCGAATACTCCCTGAGCATTCACGGGCCTACCTAGGCTATTTTTAATGATAGGCTTAAAGTTTTGAGCGCATTCAAGCCAGACAAGACTTTCAGTTTCAGGAGCTTGAGTCTCTTCTTCGACAATTTCTGGAAGGTCAATCTTAGATTGAGGATATTGGGTTCTGGCCGCCAAGCTAAGCAATTTCGATTTTTCGTTATGTAAAAGAATAAACCCATACCGACTACTGCTGAGTGCGACAGATTTGGCTACCGCAACCCGGAAAACATCCTCAGGTGAAGACCTAATCACTTCTTCAATATGCTGCAACCAAACATCGCTCGCTTGGATTACACGGCGATAATCTACGTGCAATTCTTTAATTTTGGGATCTTTAAAATTTATCTCAGATAAGATCAAGTACCATCCATTTTCAGGAACTGCATGCAAAGCGAAATGCACATTTGCGCCATTATTGTCCTGTAACTGGAAGCCTATATAGCCACCGCTACGATGCTCAATATCTGCACATAAATCAGTATCAAAAGCACTGAATAACTGGCAAATAGGTTTATTAATGATTTGCGCTGCTGAGCGGTTACAGCGCTCATAAAAGGCTTGGCTCATTTTCTGAACACGAAACTCTTTATCGAGTTGTGCCCAAGACAAATGCAAACCATCGGGGAGATCCATCGTTCCGACAATTAGACCGCGATTTGTTGACATCCAACCTCCATCCTTGATTAAAAATAGGAATGTAGACTCAAAAACTCATTAGGACATAAACAAAGTAAAAATCCTATTAAACATAAGGATAGCAAAGCGAATATAAGCCGCAGACTAAAACTGAAACATAAGATCCCCATCACGGTATGCGCGGGAGTATGTTGGGGATACTCAAATCAAATTTTACACCCTAAAACACTATGGTTTTATTGCCGTAAACCACCACTTGCTCATTTAACACTAATTGCAACGCCTTGCTGAGAACACTTTTTTCAACGTCTCGGCCCGCTTTGGCCATTTCGAGTGCACTGTAACTATGATCAACGGGGATCACATCCTGTTTGATAATCGGCCCTTCATCGAGGCAATTATTCACAAAATGCGCCGTCGCACCGATAATTTTCACCCCACGTTCCCAGGCTTGGCGGTAAGGAGCTGCACCAATAAAGGCTGGTAAGAAAGAGTGATGGATATTGATGATACGGTTTGGATATTCGGCAACAAAATCCGGCGTCAGCACCCGCATATACTTGGCAAGCACCAGATAGTCTGGCGCGTATTGCGACACCGCGGCCAATAACGCCTGCTCATGTTGAATTCTGTCGAGTCCTTCGTGGCTGACGAGATGAAAAGGAATATCAAACTTTTCAACAAGTTCTCTAAGTACATCGTGGTTGCCAACTACGGCGGCAATCTCAACATTTAAACCGCCATAATACGCTTTCATCAAGAGGTCGCCGAGACAATGTGCTTCTTTAGTGACTAATATAACAATGCGTTTCTTACCCGCACTCACTAAGGTCATATGATTTGGAACGGGTAATACTTGACGCAGATCCTGCAATAATTGCTCGCTGTTAAAGTGCCCCTCAAGCTCAGTGCGCATAAAAAATCGTCCCTGCGCATTATCCACAAATTCACTGTTTTTGATGATGTTAAGCTGATGGTTAAAGCAAACACTGGTGATTTTGGCGATAAGCCCTTGGGCATCGGCACAATCTGTCATCAGAATTTTACGTGCTAAGGCGGGTTGTGCGTTGGATACTACATGCTGTGACTGCAAAATCTGATCTCCTCTATGGTCCCTCACTTGAGTGTGCCATAGCCAATCCACTGATACAGCATGAAAAGCTAACTTTTTGTGTTAAAAAGTGAATTTATTGTGAGTTAACTTTATTAAACACAATAAATCAGTGATTAATTTTAATAAGCTGCAATGCTAACGCCGTGTATCTAAATAACGCTGCAACACTTTACGCAGAGTTTCAGCCTTAGTGCCATACACCACTTGCACACCTTTCCCCATCACAATCACTCCCTTCGCGCCTAGCTGACTGAGTCGAACTTTATTAACTAACTCAGGGCTATGCACACTCAAACGTAATCGCGTTAAACAGGCATTGAGTTCAACGATGTTATCGCGACCACCTAATGCCGCAATAATTGCTCTTAAGCTCTCTTTGGAGCGATTGGCGTCATAGGATTCAAGCCGCCCTGGCGTTTTTAAATTAAATGCCAGAATACTTCCCCTAAACAAAATGTAATAAATCACCGCCGTAAGCGGCCCCAAGACTGCAAACCATCCCGTATTACGGGACAGGGAAAATAGCAAAGTGAAGTCAACCAGTCCGTGGGAAAATACAATACTATGGTGAATATCAAGCATAATGCAGACAGAGTAAGCCAAGCCCGCCAGCATGACATGGATAAGAAACAAGATAGGCGCCACAAACATAAAGGCAAACTCAATTGGCTCAGTCACACCTGTTAACCAACTGGCTGCCGCAGCGGAAAGCATAATACCCGCAACACGATTTCGCTCCGAGGCATCAGCGCAGCGCCAAATGGCCAGCGCCGCTGCTGGTAATCCCCACATTTTAATCAGGTAGCCCCCCGCTAAATTCCCTGCTTGCGGATCACCCGCTAAATAACGCGCCACTTCACCGCGTACCACTTCGGCGTCCTGCAACTGATATTGGCCAACTTCTAAATAAAATGGTGCATTCCAAATATGATGTAGCCCTAAGGGAATGAGTAAACGCTCAAGCGCACCATAAACACCAAACGCAATTGCAGGCTTTTGGTAAACAGCCCAATCAGAGACTCGCTCAATCAATAAGGAGATTGATGGCCATACATGGGCGAGTACATAACCTAACCCCATAGCCAACGGAATGATCAATAAAGAGGCGCTACGCCGCCCTTCGAAAAAGGAAAAAATCGCTGGCAGGCGAATATATTGGCTCCAACGCACCGCAAAGCAAGTCACGCCGCCAATCAGCATGCCGCCAGCAATCCCAGTATCTAAGGTATCCATGCCAAGAACTAACTGAGTTGGCAATTGGTATAAGTCAGCTAAAGCAGCCAAGGTTGCGGTCAACACGCCATAGCCAAACACCGCGGTAAATGCAGCAATCCCTTGATCTCGACAAAAACCAATCGCCACTGCCACCGCAAACAAAATCGGCATAATCGCGAAAATCAGCTTACCCACAGCCAGCATTAATACATTAAGTACTTCAGGCATAAAGGGGATTGGGCTTACCGTCAACCCCAGCATAACCCCAGCCGCGGGTAAAATGGCAATAGGGATTAACAGCGCTTGGCTTAAGCGCTGAGCAAATTTAAACCACTGCTGAGTGACCAAATGGCCTAAGCGGCGCGCTCGGATTTGACGATTTGGTTCCAGCTTTGCAGCCATTTTATCGCTTCGACCTCAGGTTCCATGGTTTCACAGGCGTCAATATCGAGACGCTCCACAACGGCTTTTGCGCCTAATTCACTCAGCAATGCATCCACTGACTTGCCTGCACCACAAAAGGTATCGTAACTTGAATCTCCCAGCGCAATAACACTGTATTTCAGCTCTGGCAAATAGGGAGCTGTTGTTTGGAGATGATAAAACCAAGGCTGGATATCATCGGGTAAATCCCCCTGCCCGGTGGTTGAGGTGACAACCACTAACAGCTCATCCTGTGGTGGTGTAAATTGGCTAATTTCATTCGGTTGCCACAATCTGGCTTCATAACCAAGTTCTGTCAGCGCTTTTTCTAAGGTTTCGGCGGTAAATTGTGCGCTACCATACACAGTGCCAAAGATCAGATTAACTTTTTTCATGATATACTCCGTCCCACATGCGTAAACGCAACTCAGCTGAAGTTACTTTATTGTTATGCTTTAGGGCAAGCAACAAGGTAAAATTTTATAAATTAAATCAAGTTATTGAGCATGAGGAACTAAACTGATGCGACAGAGCAATAGGCAAAAACACCTCAAGCACCAACATAAAAGCACTCAAATTAGACGTAAACATTACTTTCATGCCGCACAGCAAAACCTGCAAACGCCACTTAAGCCCACCACGGGATTTTCAAGCTTAGTCACCTTAATGCAAGAACTAAAGCTAGCGAGTCGTTAAGCTATTAACATCAGGGCCAACAGCAAGTAAACAGGCCACACTATCTTAGTCACGCAAATAAACACGTGGCGACCTAATACATTTCAGCTTAACCCGCAATCAATATGCTGGGTGTGGAAGATAATGCGCTATCATCCCAACCTAGGCGAGCAAAAACGGTTTCCCATTCAGGCTCAAGCTCTGTTTCAATGCTTAAGCGCTCATGGGTTATCGGGTGAGTGAAGGTTAATTTTTTCGCAATCAGCCATAGTCGATTGATGTCAAAATGGGTTCTAAAAAATGCATTTTGCTTACCATCACCATGGGTGGTATCACCAATAATCGGATGACGTAAGTGCGCCATATGGCGTCTTAGTTGATGCTTGCGCCCCGTTTTAGGACTCAGTTTAACTAAAGCAAATCGACTCGTTGCATAACGTCCTGACGGATAGGGGATTTCAGCATTGAGTAGCGGTTCATATTGAGTCACCGCTTCTTGGGCTGCTTTATCTTGATTTGAGAACTTATCCGCCACTTCATCCAATTCCACCTTGAGCGCATAATCCAATACACCACTCTCCTGCATATTGCCACGCACCAACGCTAGGTACTGTTTTTCGATACTATGGTCGGCAAATTGTTCGCAAAGCGCGTTAGCCACTTCACTATTTTTGGCAAATAACAACACGCCAGAGGTCGGTCTATCTAAACGATGTACCGGAAACACATGACACCCCACCAGATCGCGTGTTAATTGCATCGCAAAAAAACGTTCACGGCGTGCCAAATAACTGCGATGCACCAGCAATCCCGCAGGTTTGTGGATAGCAACGAGATGCTCGTCTTGATATAAAATGTGCAGTTCAGGCGCGGCTTCTACATCATCACTATCGGTATTCAATTGCTTACTCTCTGGCATATCTAACCAGATATCATCTTGGTTCATTTAACAATATATCCAATTCATTTAAGACACCGATTAAGGGTGCTAATGTCGCCTGCTCAGACCACACATGTTCAGCCATAGGCGCAATGGCAATTTGGCGAGGCAAGGGTTGACCAGCATCGATCAATGCTTGCATTCGCGGGATAAAGATAAACTGTAACCATTGTTCAAACGGCATAAGATCGCAGGCAAACGGCGCAGTACTGGCCATCGCTTTATCACTTGGCGCATTGGCCGACCAAAGTCCAACACCTTGGAGCTCGTGAATAATTTGGGCTAATTTTATTTGAGTTTGGCTGTAAAGCATCAATGTGACGTCCTTTAGCTCGCTGTCATTAGAAGATAACGCTCAGCGACAGGGGGCGATAAAAGTGTAGCAATCATACCATCGTGAACAACTTCCCCCTATAATGTCGCCAATTTATTGAGCCTTTTTGATTGATATAGCAGCCAAATGACTGAAATTACTACGCTTAGCCAATTTTTAACGACAGCCAAAACCCAATTCCAAGTCTATGAACTGGGTCGAAGGGTACAGCACATCGACATGTTGGCCTTCCATCAAATCGAATCTCTAGCCACACCTTATCCCTACCCCATTCAAGGCCATGCACAGTTTGCCATTGTTTTTTGGAATGAAAGCCAGCAGCATTTTATTTGGTTCCTCAAGCTTCCTTTAGATGAGCAAGGCCTGCTCTCGCCTGCACCCCGTTCACAATTTATTGAAATGGTACTCACGGCACTGGGACAAGATCCAACTCAGCCATTAACCGATGAACAGCAGGATCGCCTCGCCAATAATCCATTTAGTTTTAAACCTAGCCAAGAGAAACTAGCGTTATTCAACGCCTTAGTGCGTAAGCAATTAGGGTTAAAGGCATCAATCCAATATGAATTTGCCATGCAATACTTATCAGGCCAAATTGCTCCGAGTGAATGGCAACATATTGGCCTGCAAGGTTTGAGTGATGTTTGTGTCCGTCTCAATGAATTAGATCATGAGCAACATATCCTTGCCAGTTTTGACCATGCCGCCATTGAAGTGCAAATCGCTCTATGTCAGTGCCTCGAACATCTACAGTTGACTGAGGCTATTGCGGAGAAGATCTTTAGTAAGTTCATCAAGGCACCTAATGAGTACCAATCCTATTACATGCGAGCATTAGCATCACAGTCTGAATTAAGCCAACAAGCCTTAGCCCACTTACAGCATACAGACCAGCTTGATGCAAACGCCCTCATCAGTATTGCAGGTCGAAATTGGTCGATACTAAAGCAAGAGCTGAGTCGCAGTATTTACTTAGAAGCACTTGCACTTCAGCCGCAAGCCTTTTTTAATCAGGTCTTTGCTGATATTGTGGCTATTCCTAATTTACGCAATCACTTACTGCGTGAATTACGAAATCCCAATCGTAGTGTTCAACTATCACAAGCCATTGGTGGCTTGTTTAAGGCTGCAAGTAAATGATGTCAGATCTTCTGTTAATTATTGCGCTGATTGTCGTTGCCGCTTTCTTTTGGCAACTTCGTCAAATGGCAGAATTAAGCCGTATTTTTGCTGAAAAAGAATGCTGTAGACAAAAAGTACAACTATTAGCGATCGCAATGGAAACCGCTCGTCCTAGCCTTGGCGGCACTACCGGGATCTGTTGGAAGGCAAAGTATCTCTTCGAGTTCAGCACAGATGGTATAAATCAATATCGTGGTCATATATGGATGCTAGGTAAAAAAATTCAAAAGATTGAATGGCCTATATTCCCAGAACCCGAATGGCAAGAAGCACCGACGGCGAAAGGTAAATTTGGTGGCTGTGGGAGCCAAAGTAGTTGTAGCTCGGGCAAGTGCCATTAAGCCACTGCCGTTGACCTTTGAGCTGAATTGATAACGCCAAGCCATATTGATAACACTCAGCCATAGCTCGGTTCAATATCTGCATCATCTGTATGAATACCAAAAAGAAAGGGCGTGATCCTAAGATCACGCCCTTCTGTACTTTGTTAAGCTATCCCGCTATTTTCGTGCTCCCTGCACCATCCATGCGTCAACTTGCATCCTGCATCATCCCTGTTCAATCCTTGATATCTCCCTGTACTCAAGTACATCCCTATTTCTTGGCGTTCCTTTTACCAAGCTTGCTCTTTCCTGAGCGGTTCCAGCATCATCCATGAAATAGGTTAAGTTGCTTCCTTTCTGCTGCACTCCTTGTGCCATCGCAATCCTGTGCAACTAGGCTATCTATCCGTGATAGTCTATCCTTCCGTGGTTCGTAACGCTTTCATCCTGAAAGTCTTTCCTTACCATTCCGTGAGTGTTAATCCATTAAACACTGTCCGGCCATCCTGACCGCTAACATCCTGTTGTCTCTCGCTCCCTCTGCAAATGAATCTTAGGATAGTCATGATGAAATTTGCGCTAGTTAAAATAAAAAGATAAACCGCAATAATAACGACATAATTAAAAGCAAAACCTAACACACTGATTAAACTATATTTGATGGAATATGACGGTTTTTATCAGTCAAAAAACTTACAAATTACTTACATGCTTGTGAGACATATCTCACAAAGAAACTGGCAATTTTAATCCTCTCAACTAATTTAGTCTGCTTGCTAAGAAAGACTCAGAACCAACCAAGCCGTAAATCGCCGCATAAAGGAGCAATAATCGACAATCTCTTTTATCCCACTACCGTTAAAATTATAAAAATGGACATTTTGACACAGAATTATGAACAGCCTCTAAGCGACGCCAAGTTCCATATACTTTGGTTAGTATCAACCACAAGAACCAAGCAACTCAAAAGTATCATTGCGCATTGTTATCAATGTATAAGCGGGTTGATATTACAATCTTGGTGAGCTGTGAATTGGGTGATTGGACGGATTTGCAATTCCATATTTATAAGATGCCTAGATACAAGCTGCAGCTTCAAAAGACAAAAAAGAAAAGGGCGTACTGTGTACGCCCCATTTATTCTCTGTAAGCCATCCTGCTTATTTGTGCTCCCTGCACCATCCATGCGTTTACGTGCATCCTACAGCATCCCTGTACCCCTAATCCTCCCTGTGTTATGGCTTAACCATAACACTCAATCCTTTGACCCGGAAATCCTATTCCGGCACCAGTCACATCCTATGACTCATTCCATAATGCATCCTGCTCAATGCCTTCCATAGACGAGTACAAGCTGTTCACCCTTATACTTATCCCTTAACTCGATACATCCTGCACCGAGTACATGCTTAATCCTTAAGCTTGTCCTTTATCATCCTGAAACCTGTCGTCCTAACAAGTATTATATCCTGTATCATCCTTGACAAAGCTATCCTGCTTCTCCTTAGCCTATCCTTGGTTTATGACAGTTTTCCTACCGCCAGGGGTTCAAATCCAAGAACCTAAATTAGTTGCTTCTTGCGTCCGTTTCGCCTGTATTGCAATCCGTGCTATCCATGTGTTTTGGCGACAGATAAATTCTACGTGAATTCTGTCTTTGTTGTTCCCCCATAAGAACAACAACCCGGGAAAATCTCATTCAACCAGCAAAGTGGAATTTATAACAAATTGAAATTAAATAACTTTTAAAACTACAGATTATAAAACAATCAAAAAGAAAACATATTGTCTTACAGGCTTTGTAAGCGATCTCTCACACGCTTGTCAGCTTCTTACCGGAATATCAGATTCAATACTTTACTTTTCCCAAAAGAATTTGGACAAACATCACCCAATCCCCCATCAAGCTGTACAAAGGATATTGAAAGGTCGCAGGTCGATTACGCTCAAAGACAAAATGACCAACCCAAGCAAATCCATATCCCACAAGCGGGATCAGCATCAACAACCACCATGCGGCAGTGATAAATGCAGCCCCTAATAAAAACAATACCAGAATACTTCCAATAAAATGTAGCCGCCGACAACGACTGTCTTGATGCTGGGAGAGATAGAAAGGATAAAACTCAGCGAAAGAGCGATAACGTTTATTCATCTTGTTGGCCTGTATAAAAAAGTAATTGCCCAGCCACACCACCAATAGTCAATTCACCCAAGAAAACAAAATCATGTTGTTTAAATAAATGCATATGAGCTTCCTGCGAGGTGAATACCCCAATACCTTCAAGATTTGGCTGCTCATCGCACCAACTCACTACCGCTTGAACAAGTTGATGGCCCAGCCCTTTACCTTGCTCGTTTGGCGCTAAGGCAATAAATTGCAAAATCCCACAACGCTGGCTGGGTAACAGTTCCAAAATAATCGATTCCTTTTTCATCATAGCTTGGGTCGATTGCCACCCCGTACCCAGCAACATTTTGAGCCGCCAGTGCCAATAGCGACCTTCTCCGAGTGGCACTTCTTGGGTGACAACGCAAGCAACCCCCACTAAATGAGCACCATCGAAAAGTCCGATTAAGGCCTGCTTTTGTTGCCATAGAGTATTGAGTTCTTCGCGAATTGCGGCGCGTAATTTTTGTTCGTAGGCAAATTTATCCGCGGTGGATAACGCATTAATGAAAAAGGGATCATCATGATACGCATTGTAGATAATTGAAGCGGCCAAGCGTAAATCTTCTGCGGTGAGATAAACGGCACGATACTCATCCAAGGTTTTATTGTCCATTGTTAGAATTCCTTGATTTAGATCACACTCTTATGAGTCTTTATCAATGTATCAAGGAAACCAAAAAGTGCAAATTTTAATCATCGATTGCATTTCCTAAAGAGATGCATAACCTAGATAAAAAGCTAACCAAGGGAGAGATCGAATGGATACTACGCCAATTGATTTAAGCCATCTATTTGAACAACTGGGATTAGAGAGCCAACCCAATGCTATTGCGCAATTTATTGCGACTCACAAGCTGGCAGCACAAATACACTTAACTGAAGCGCCTTTTTGGACACAAGCGCAAAAGAGTTTTCTCACCGAAGCGTTAGAGGCTGATGCACAATGGACCGAACTGATTGAGCAGCTTGATGCTCAGTTAAGAAAGCCCTAATTTTTTAGGGCTTTCAAGTATATTTTGGGGCAGTTGGGGTTAAATCTTTTGATACGCAGTGTCGCCCCAACCGACTAAAACATGGTTACTCAACACTACAGGCGTACATTCATCCTTAGTGGTTTTACCATCGCTATGGGAGTGCTGAGTGCGATAAAAGAGGACCAACACTTCTTTGTCTGCTTGTCCTGCGCTTTGTTGTAAATAGGACTCGCTAAAGTCTGCTGCTCCCATTAGCGTCATCACTTGGTCTTTGCTCATGCCAAGGCTGAGCTTAGTCAGATTAGTGCGGTTTTTATCCTGTGTTTTTTCCCAAGATTCGCTGCTATCCCACTTAGATTCACCATCGCCGACATTGACCACACAACCGCTAAGACCTAAGCTTGCTAACCCTAAAAACGTGACCGCGATGAGTTTGCGATTAATATTTGCGTTCATATTATGACTTCCTGTGTACTTGTTATAAAAATTGTTAAAAAGCAAAATCAATGCCAAACAGCAATACATTGATTTATAAAAACTAAAATAACCACATCACAGTAAGTTAGTGAAAAACACGATATACATTAAGGAATTTCACTTATTATGAGTCCCATTGACCAAGTGTTAGCAGCAGCCTGCGCACTCGAAGCCAGCGGTAAAACACCAAGCCTTGCCCTGATAAAAAGCCGTGTCGGTAACAAAATCCCTATGCCGATATTAATCCAAGGATTACAGCAATTTAAATCGGTACCTAAAGCCGAGCGGGAACGTTTAGCGGCCCAATCACAGCCCGTGATTGAAGAAACACATACCGCCGAAGCTTCACCACTCACAGTCGCCACATTGGCGCAACAGTTAGCCCAGTTGCAACAAGGCATTGAACAGGCCCTCGCGTTAAAAAACAACGAGATCATGCAACTCAGAAATGAACTTATCGAGCTGAAACAACGTGTCAGTCAACTCGAATCCCAAGGAAAATCCGCTTAATGTTTGTCACCGAATTGCGCTTTGAATGCTTTGCCGATACCACCATCAGTGCGGCAGAACGTGCCATCAATCAATTACTCGAAGCCTATCGCGCTAATGGCCAAATCCTCGGCCGCGAATTTGCCGTAGCCTTTAATGAGGGCGAATTTCGAGTACGCCTACTCACGCCGGAAAAAAACAGTTTGGCCCATCGTTACCACAGCCCTTGGGTGAAAAAAGCGCTGGCGGAATTAACCGAGGCTAAACTACTGGCGCCACGTGAAAAGTTTATCGGTCAGGATATTAATTCTGAGGTCAGTAACACTGAGCCACCCAGCTGGCAGTTGCTCTACACTAGCTATGTGCATATGTGTTCCCCCCTGCGTAGTGGTGATAACTTATTGCCTATTCCGCTGTATCAAATCCCTGCGACCTTTAATGGCGATCATAAGCGAGTTATCCGCTGGCAAACCGAGTGGCAAGCCTGTGATGAGTTACAAATGGCGGCCGCCACTAAGGCAGAGTTTGCAGCGCTAGAAGAATTATCGAGCCCAAACAGTGATTTATTTAGACGAGGTTGGGATTTACGCGGTCGAATCGAATACCTTACTAAAATTCCCACTTACTATTATTTGTATCGTGTCGGGGGGCAGGATCTGCAATCTGAGCTGGCACGCCCCTGCCCGCGTTGTGGCAGTCACACCTGGAAGCTCGATGAGCCATTATTGGATATGTTTCACTTTCGCTGCGAACCTTGCCGCATAGTGTCTAACTTGTCTTGGGACCATCAATAGCCTTGCCTTATTGAAGCGTAAACTCGACAGGCTAGAGATGCATGTCGAGTTTACTATGTTTAGGCCTTGCTGCATTTCAACGCGCTTAACGCTTACCAATCAGGTTGTGCCACATACGTTTAAAGCTGGCAAAAATCCCAGGATGCTCGAGCGCTGGCATAGGCAATTCTTCATGTTTCACGGGCGGCGCGATACGTGGCGATAACGCCTCAATAAACGCCGCTAAACTCGGCGCCAATTGGGAAGAGGGAAGCTCGCCGGGGATTTCCACCCATACACTACCATCGGCATTATCCACCGTTAGCATCTTATCGCCCTCATCAAGCAAACCAATAAACCAGGTGGGCGGTTGCTTAAGTTTTTGCTTCATCATTAAGTGACCGATAATATTTTGCTGCAACGCGTCAAAATCCGCCTCGTTCCATACCTGTAGTAATTCTCCTGTGCCCCATGGTGAATCAAATAGCACGGGCGCCGCAAAATACTCACCATAGAAGTAATTGATATCAGGCCATAATTTAAGTTCAAGTGCATGCTCAACATTCGCAAAGCTGCCTACTTGTTCACGTTTAACAGGTAACCAGCTCACCGCCTCATCGGATGATTCATCAAACTCTCCTTGAATGCACAAAGATGGCTCACCTCGCGGGTAATATCGCGGTAATTCGCCTAAAGTTGATAGGTAAGACTGATGATAGTTTTGCAAAAATTTATCGAGAGCAGGCAGACAAGACACTTAAGCACAATCCAATTTCGGGTATAATGTGCGCCTATTTTGACATGGAAACAGTATTGATGACACAGAATCACGATCCCTATAGTGATGCAAAAGAACTTGCGAGCTTAACTTTAGGTAAAGCTACTGATTACCAAGCCGAGTATGATGCATCGCTGCTGCAAGGGGTTCCTCGCTCACTTAACCGTAACGCTATCAACCTGACTGCGGAGAGTTTACCTTTCCACGGAGCCGATATCTGGACGGCCTATGAGCTGTCTTGGCTAAATGCAAAGGGTAAACCTATGGTGGCTATCGCCGACATTCAGCTAAGTCATGCAAGCCAAAATCTGATCGAGTCAAAATCCTTCAAACTGTATTTAAACAGTTTTAATCAAACCAAATTCGACAATCTCGATGCGGTGCAAAAAACCTTAGTTAAAGATCTAAGTGAATGTGCCCAAGGCGATGTTAACGTTAAGATTATTGAGCCTAAAAGTTTTGGTATTCAACGTGTCGTCGAACTGCCAGGCACTTGCATTGACGATCTGGATATTGAAGTCAGTGATTATGATTTTAATCCTGATTATCTTGAAAACAGCACAGATGAAAAACAGATTGTCGCTGAGACACTCAATTCTAATCTATTGAAATCAAACTGCTTAATTACCTCTCAACCCGATTGGGGCAGTGTGATGATCCGTTATCAAGGGCCAAAAATCGATCGCGAAAAATTACTGCGCTATTTGATTTCGTTCCGCCAACATAATGAGTTTCACGAACAATGTGTCGAGCGAATTTTTGTCGACCTAAAACATTACTGTCACTGTGCTAAGTTAACTGTATACGCCCGCTACACCCGTCGTGGCGGCTTAGACATTAACCCCTACCGCAGTGACTTTGAGCATCCTGGTGAAAGCCACAGGTTAGCTAGACAGTAATAGATACCTTCTTAAAACAATAAGATAAACACGCAAAAAGCGCTGATTCACTCGCTACGAGCCTGAACCAGCGCTTTTTCATTTGTTGTCATGGTACTGGCACTGAGTAATAAACGTCGTAACCATTGATGGCTCGGGTTTTGGGTATATTTACTGCTCCACACCATATATAAATCAATTGGTCTTGTTTTTAGTGGCATAGGTAGTATTTGTAGGCCAAACATTTCAGCGTATTGACTGGCATAACGTAAAGGGGCGATACCTATCGCCTCACTTTTACCTACGGTTGCAAACATACTTAATAGAGAGGACTGTTCACTGTACATCCTGCGCCTTGGTAACACGCCTTCAGTAAACAAATCCCCCGCCGTCAAATTAAAACGCCGCAAATTTAAAAATACGTGTTTCTCCTCAAAATACTGTTGATGAGTAATGGCTCCATGAATACGAGGATGCTGCTTACTGGCAATACAGACTAAACGTTCAGTAAAGAGTAATTTGCTTGAGAGCAAAGTTTGCTGAGCGGGTTTAATATCGATCGCCACCGCAACCCGCTCAAGCAAGATATCACGATATAACTCAGCCTCCTGTGGCGGCGACTCACGAAAAATCACTTCGATATCCGCATCCAACAATAAAGCTTGCACACCTGCTTGCAGCGTTTCAATAACCGACTCATTGGCATATACATAAAAGCGCCGCTGGCTTGAGCGGGGATCAAAATGCTCAAACCCAAGTAATACGGTTTCGATATCGGCCATGGGTTGCTCAAACTTGCGATACATCTCTCGAGCTACTGCGGTTGGTTCAATTCCACGCCCAACCCGAGTAAACAGCGACTCTCCTACCCATGATCTCAATCGGCCAATGGCATTACTCACGGAAGACTGGGTTAAATCTAACTCCTGCGCCGCTTGGGTAAACGAACGTGTACGATAAACCACCATAAACACACGTAATAAGTTTAAATCTAACGGCTTTTGTGTCGGCATAGGGGAAACACTCATTCACAAGATAAATATTACAACCCAAGCTAACTCGAGTTATCTAAATATACAAGCTGGCTATACTCAAACCATCAACGACACAATCCCACTTATCGGTAGGTAAAATGATGCAAAAATCTTTGATGACAATCAGTATTCTCGCCAGCTTCTCCTTAAGCGCAGTCGCCGCTGAACACGAGCATGAACACATCAGCCTGCACTATCAAGGCAAGCCTGCTACCAAACAAACCATAGAGGTGAACAAGGCCACAGCAGCCACCCTTAACTTTGCCGATAAAAATGCCTTTGAAGCGTTTTCGAAGAATCTTATCGCCGAACTCGATGAACCTACGGCAGCGATTTTACGGGCCGATTTCAGCTTTATTGGCGATAAAACTCCTGACACAGTTAACCCGTCACTGTATCGTCAGGCCCAGTTGAATATGGTGTCTAACGGCTTATACAAGGTCACCGACGGCATCTATCAAGTGCGCGGCACCGACTTAGCCAACTTAACCCTTATCCGCGGTAAAACAGGCTGGATCCTGTATGACGTATTGCTCACCAAAGAGTCCGCCAAGCAATCCCTTGAATTTGCACTAAAACACTTACCAGAGGGCAATGATTTACCTGTGGTCGCAATGATTTATTCCCACAGCCATGGAGATCATTTTGGCGGTTCCCGCGCCATTAAAGACATGTTTCCAAACGTCAAAGTCTATGGTTCCCATAACATCACCAAAGAAATTGTTGACGAAAACGTCCTCGCAGGAAATGCCATGAGCCGCCGCGCCGCCTATCAATACGGCGCCACATTAGAGCGCAATGAGCAAGGCATTGTCGATGCCGCACTTGCCAAAGGCTTATCCAAAGGCGAAGTCACCTATGTAAAACCCGATATCACCCTTAACAGCAAAGATAAATGGGAAACGCTGACTATCGATGGTATCGAAATGGTGTTTATGGACGCCTCGGGCACAGAAGCTGCGTCGGAAATGGCCACCTATATTCCCTCAATGAAGGCCCTATGGACGGCTGAACTCACCTACCATGGCATGCACAACATTTACACCTTACGTGGGGCAAAAGTACGGGATGCCATCAAATGGTCTAAAGATATCAATGCATTGCTAACACGCTTTGGTGATGATGCGCAGGTACTGTTTGAAGCCCACTCCGCGCCCGTGTTTGGTAATACGGATGTCAACGCCTACTTAAGAATGCAAAGGGATAACTATGGCCTAGTCCATAATCAAACCCTGCGATTAGCCAATAATGGGGTGGGTATTCAAGATATTGGCGATGCGATTCAAACCACTATCCCTAAAGCCGTGCGCGATACTTGGTACACCAATGGTTATCACGGCACTTATAGCCACAATGCTAAAGCCGTGTACAACATGTATTTAGGCTATTTTGATATGAATCCGGCCAACTTAAACCCATTACCCACAAAGGATGAATCCGCCAAATTTGTTGAGTATATGGGCGGCGCTAACGCCGTGCTTAAACATGCCAAAACCGACTATGCCCAAGGCGAATACCGCTTTGTGGCCACCGCACTCAATAAAGTCGTGATGGCAGAACCTAATAACACTGAAGCCAGACAATTACTTGCCGATACCTATGAACAACTGGGTTATCAAGCCGAAGGCGCTGGCTGGCGCAATATTTATCTGACGGGTGCCCAAGAGTTACGCGCAGGAGTCCAGCCCGGTGCACCTAAATCAGCCTCAGCTGATATTTTAGGTGAAATGGATATCTCAACCCTGTTTGACTTTCTCGCCGTCAAAGTCGATAGCATCAAGGCCGCAGAGCTTGGGCTGTTAAGGCTTAATGTGATTAATCCTGACACTAAAGAAACGCTCTATGTAGAGCTAAGCAATGGTAATTTAAGCAATATTCAAGTTGATAAACCGATGGAGGCTGATACTAATCTTTATATTGATAAGCGTTATATTACCGGTATTTTACTCGGTAAAACGCCCCTTAAAGACTTGCTGGCTAACGGCAGTGCCAAACTGGAAGGCGACAAAACCGCTTTTGGTAAAATCATGTCGACCTTAGTCCAGTTCGATGCCAACTTTGAAATTGTCCCACTACCACCAACTGCTAAATAAATAATCCAACGCCCTGAATATTCAGGGCGTTTTTATAAGATGAAGGCGTGACGTTCACACTGGTTAGTTGGCAGTGCTTGTCGCTGGGGATGTGGTTTTACACTCCAACAATAACTGCTGAAAATGCGCGCCTAAATCCTGCTGAGCAAATTGCTCACTCGCCAGTGCCATTTGCTTAAGGCTTTGTATAGCTTGATCTAATCCTTGCTGATCAATAAGGTTTTTCGCATAAGCCGCCACATCAGCACCCTTTTGCAGTAAACCTGCGACTTGATCAAAACTCACCTCTTGTTCCATTAGCTTCTGTAGGTCGCCGAGTAATTCTGTCACCTTGGCTGACTCCACTAAGGCGCCTTCGACATTGACTAACTTACCTAAGGGATCTTGTGTCAGTTTTTCTGTCACGCAGGCGGACACAGTGCCAGCCGCAGCGCTTTGAGCCACAACATCGAGTCCGCGACTGCGAATTTGCTCAACCACTTGCTGCAGTTGCGGATCTTGAGCAAGCCATGCCTGCTCTAATTGCTGTTTTTCATCGCCACCAAAGTAGCCACAGCCACCAAGCAGTAGCAAAGTGGTGGTCGATAAAAGGCATTTGAATTTCATGATTAACAACCTTGTCAGTGAGTTCTCTGGCGTGACTATAGCGAGCTAGGTTTAATCCAAAATGAAATATGAACGGAGGGATAACAAAGTCAGTGAAGGGACAAGAAACTGAATTAAAAGCACTAATTCAAAGATTTAATTCCAAGTACTCATTGAAAGTGCTTTGAAAGGTTTGCGTAAAGCAGTTATTCAAGAACGAAGGCGACCTAAGCCTTCGTGCGAAGGCCGCACTAGATGGCAGAGCATGCCGCCAGTAATGCAGTGATACTGGTCAGCTGCATCGAAATAGTCACCTTCGCCAACCTGTCATCCTGCACTAAGCTGTCACCATCAACCAAGCTGAGTCCAAAACGATATTCCTCATTAAGTCGGCCAAAATAACTCCGCCAATGATGTACATGGGAGCTTGTGGCATCCTGTGCAGTTTCAGGTTCAATCCGCAGCTTAATATTGGAATATAGTGGAATACGCGTTGGGAGTTGAAGATAAGAACAGGGCTTAGCTTGGCTTGGTGAAGCAAAGTGATCTTGTAGCTTGAGCTTGAGTTCAACCCAGTTAGGGGGAGCGACAGCTTGCAGCGCGCCACCATCAACCGCCAGCAAACTGTTTGGGGCTAAGTCAAAACCAAAAGATTTCAGCGACTGCGCTAGGCCCAAACCCGTTGCCTTGATGTAGGATTCCTTGAGTGCCCAAAGATCAAAAAAGCGCTGCCGCTGCGCATCCTCGCCCTCAAGGGCTAATAAGCCTTGGGTTTCAATCGCGGAAAAATAATGATTAAGGATCGGGTAAATATGAGTACTGGCGCGGGCACGCTCGATATCCACACCCAAGCCTAAACGGGGTTGCGCTGTGTTAGCGTTTTCTCCCTTGTCATCATCTTGCGCTAAGGCTATCAATAACCAGTCGCCACTGTGGCTCAAGTTAAACTCAATGCCAGTACTCAGAAACTGCTCATGGTTAAGACTGGGTTTGCCCTTTGCCCCATACTCAAAACACCAATCTTGGGGCGCAATCTGTCGTTGGGAAGAGCAAGGTAAGGTTCCACCGCGAGATTGCAGTCCTTGAGATAAGACGCAGCGCAGCGCCGCTCGCACCAATAAGCCGTTCATTTGCGCCTTGGGCGCCCAACGCGCCACTTTAGCGTGCTCGTCCTCACTCAAGAGCGCCATACACGCATTCGTGCTGGCCACATCCATTTCAGTTAATGGAATAAAAAAAAGCTCAATATTCATTAATTTATCCCAACAACACTTGAGTTTAACGGCTGCCCTATTCTACTCAGTTCTACTCTCCTGACGAGCAGTATCTTAATTTTGTTTCTAATCTTATGAATTTAAATGATTATTTAAACGTGTACCCTGTGCTAAACAGGAGTTGGGCTCCTTTAAACTGTGTCATTTGAACATTAAAAAATCATTTCAAGTCCCATATGATTGTATCGAGCCGAAACCTCAGGTAATCTGCATCACCATTGTGCGTAGCAAAACACATAGCTCACGGGTTTTAAGCCTAGATTAAGCATGAGTCCACACTCCGCTTTGGCAGGCAAGTTTAAGCAGTCCCGATAGATTATGTTGGATGAAAATAATAAAGATGGGACAGCACTAACAACATGAGTTCTCGAAAAATGGGTACTCAAGCCGCGGATCATGCTCAGGCTGATAAGCCGAGCTCGGAGTACAAATCCGCCCCCAAAACGGCAAGGCACCGCAATGCCACAACCACGCCGGAAATGCGCCACTTTATTCAGCAATCTGAATTGAGTGTCAGTCAGCTTGCCAAAATTTTAAATATTACCGAAGCCACAGTACGTAAATGGCGCAAGCGCGAGTCAGTGAACGACAGCCCGAATACCCCGCATCACCTCAATACCACCCTCACCCCAATTGAAGAATATGTGGTAGTGGGACTGAGGTATCAGCTAAAACTGCCGTTAGACAGGCTGCTCAAGGCCACTCAAACCTTTATCAACCCCAATGTGTCCCGCTCGGGGTTGGCCCGCTGCCTTAAGCGTTACGGGGTATCGCGCCTCGATGAGTTTGATCAAGAACTTGTGCCTAAACAGTATTTTAATCAATTGCCTATCAGCCAAGGCAGCGACGTACAAACCTATACGGTTAACTCCGAAACCTTAGCCAAGGCGCTCGCTCTGCCAAGCACAGATGGCGACACCGTAGTGCAAGTAGTGTCATTAACGCTGCCCCCGCAATTAACCGAAGCCGAGCCTAAATCAGTGCTCCTTGGTATAGATAGCAAGGCAGATTGGATTTATATCGATATTTATCAAGACAGTAATACCCAAGCGGCCAATCGCTACATCGCCTATGTGCTGAAGGATGGGCCGTTTCATCTGCGTAAATTGCTGGTACGCAACTACCACACATTTTTAGCCCGCTTTCCTGGCGTGCAAACCCCAAAAGCCATCGCTAAATCCCTTAATAAGGCAACAGCCACCCGCTTTGCCAGTGGAGACTCATAATGAGCCATACCCCATCACAGCCTCAATTATCAACCGATGAAAAAGCCGATAAGAGACTGAATAAACGCTTAAAAGATATGCCAATCGCCATCGTTGGCATGGCGAGTATCTTTGCGAACTCCCGCTATTTGAATAAGTTTTGGGATTTAATTTGCGACAAAATTGATGCCATTACCGACGTGCCCGAATCCCACTGGTCGATTGATGACTATTACGATGCAGATAAATCCAAGGCCGATAAGAGCTACTGCAAACGCGGTGGGTTTATGCCTGAGGTCGACTTCAATCCGATGGAGTTTGGTCTGCCGCCTAATATTTTGGAACTCACCGACAGCTCACAATTACTCTCACTGGTCGTCGCCAAGGAAGTCCTGCAGGATGCCAATCTGCCAGACGATTACGACCGTGACCGCATCGGCATCACCCTAGGAATCGGTGGTGGTCAAAAGCTAAGCCATAGCCTCAACGCGCGCCTGCAATATCCAGTGCTGAAAAAAGTATTTAAAAGCAGTGGCCTGAGCGATGAAGATAGCGAGCTGCTGATCAAAAAATTCCAAGACCAATATGTCCACTGGGAAGAAAACTCCTTCCCCGGCTCCCTTGGCAACGTAATTGCCGGACGCATCGCCAACCGTTTCGATTTAGGTGGGATGAACTGCGTCGTCGATGCCGCCTGCGCCGGTTCGCTTGCCGCCATGCGTATGGCGCTGACCGAGCTGACCGAAGGTCGCAGCGACATGATGATCACCGGCGGTGTCTGTACCGACAACTCGCCCTACATGTATATGAGTTTCTCAAAGACGCCCGCCTTTACGACCAATGAGCAAATCCAACCCTTCGATATCGACTCTAAGGGCATGATGATTGGCGAAGGGATCGGTATGGTCGCCTTAAAACGCCTCGACGATGCCGAGCGCGATGGCGACCGTATCTATGCGGTAATCAAAGGCGTGGGCGCTTCATCGGACGGTAAATTTAAGAGCATTTATGCACCGCGCCCCGAAGGCCAAGCCAAGGCATTAGAGCGCGCCTATGATGACGCAGGCTTTGCACCTCACACCGTTGGCTTGATTGAGGCACACGGCACAGGCACAGCCGCAGGTGATGTGGCCGAATTCAATGGCTTAACCTCAGTGTTTTCTAAGGATAATGAGCAGTTACAGCATATTGCCTTAGGCTCAGTTAAATCTCAGGTGGGTCATACTAAATCCACCGCGGGCACGGCGGGTGTGATTAAGGCTGCATTGGCGCTGCACCATAAAGTCTTGCCGCCAACAATTAACGTTAGTCAGCCTAACCCTAAATTAAACATTGCCCGCTCGCCCTTTTATCTCAATACCGAGGCGCGCCCTTGGATCCAACGCAGTGACGATACGCCGCGCCGTGCTGGGATCAGCTCCTTCGGTTTTGGTGGCACTAACTTCCATTTAGTGCTCGAAGAATATCACCCCGAGCACGCGCGCGATGACGCCTATCGTCAACGTAGCGTGGCACAAAGCTGGCTGTTTGCCGCCGCCGACAAAACCGCACTGCTTGCCGAGTTAAAAAACGCGCTACAGCAAGCAACTGCGGCCAAAGCAGAACTTTCTCAGGCGCATTTTGTTGCCTTTGCAAAAGCCTACGCCCTGCGTGAACTAGCGCCGCAATCGGCCCGTCTTGGCTTTATCGCAAAGGACTATGCCCAGTTACAGACTCTGTTAACCCAAGCGATAGCGCAGCTTGAAGCCAATAGCGCTGAGAGCTGGCAACTGCCCTCTGGGATAAGTTTCCGCGCCCAGGCTCTGGTCAAGGATAACCACAAGGTCGCGGCCTTATTTGCCGGCCAAGGCTCACAGTACCTGAATATGGGACTGGAAATTGCCAATAACTTCCCCGAGCTTCGCCGCCATATCCACGCCAGCGATAAAGTGTTTAGCGACCGTGGTCAGGCGACGCTTTCAAGCGTGCTATACCCGATCCCGGCCTTCGATGATGAATCGAGAAAAGCGCAGCAAAGTGCGTTAACCAATACCCTTTATGCCCAAAGTGCCATCGGCGCGATCTCTATGGCGCAGTACGCCCTGTTGACTCAGGCGGGTTTCACCGCAGATATGCTCGCAGGTCATAGCTTTGGTGAACTCTCGGCCCTGTGCGCCGCAGGAGTGATTTCCATGGATGACTACATCAAGCTTGCCTTTGAACGTGGGCAGGCGATGGCGCAGTCATCTCAGGATGCCGACTCCAGTCGTGATGCTGGTGTCATGTATGCCGTCATTCTTAAGCAAAAACAAGATATTGAGGCTATTAACGATTGCCTGGCGCAGTTTGACGACGTCAAGATTGCCAACTACAACTCACCCACTCAACTGGTGATTGCTGGCGCTACCACAGCGACACAACAGGCCGCGAAGGCCATTGGCGAGTTAGGCTTTAAGGCGATAGCCCTGCCCGTTTCCGGCGCCTTCCACACCCCATTGGTTGCCCATGCGCAAAAGCCCTTTAGCGAAGCCATCGATAAGGCTCAGTTCAACACGCCAAAGATTTCCCTGTATGCCAATGGCACAGGCAAGCTACATCCCACCGATGCCAATGCCATCAAAGCGGCCTTTAAAGATCATATACTGCAATCGGTGCACTTTAGCGAGCAGCTAGAGGCTATGTATGCCGCAGGCGCACGGGTGTTTGTCGAGTTCGGCCCGAAAAACATTCTGCAAAAGTTGGCAGAAAATACCTTAGCTGCGCAGTTAAACGAGCTTTGCCTTATCAGCATTAACCCGAATCCCAAGGGCGATAGTGACAGCCAACTGCGCAGCGCTGCGGTGCAACTGGCGGTTGCGGGGGTAACACTGGGGGAAATCGACCCTTATCAAGCCGAATTGATTGCGCCAGCAACGCCTTCAGCCATGAATATCAAGCTCAACGCGACCAACTACATCAGCCCAGCGACCCGCAACAAAATGGTCGATTCGCTGCAATCGGGAAAAATTACCAGCCAAGTGCAGTATGTGGATCGCCTCGTTGAGAAAGTGGTTGAAAAAGTCGTTGAAAAACCAGTGATTGTCGAAAAAATTCTAGAAAAGGTTGTCGAAGTGGAAAAGCCCGTGGCACAAAATAGCAATAATATTCAACAGCAAACGCCTGCACAGCCAACCAGCTTTACCACTGGACAGGCGAATCAAGATGCCCTGAGCGCCTTTTTTGCCGCCCAAACCCAGGCCGCGCAATTACATCAACAATTTTTAGCCATCCCGCAGCAATACGGCTATACCGTCAGTGCCCTGATGGCAGAGCAAGCCAAAATGGCAAGCCTTGGCATCGCTATTCCGGAGAGCCTGCAACGCTCGATGGAGCTTTTCCACCAGCATCAGGCACAAACCCTAAAGAGCCATGCTGAATTTATGCAATTGCAGACCAGCAGCAGCCAAGCGGCATTAGCCCTACTCGGCCAAATGCCTGCGCCTCAGGTTCAAGCCCCCATTCAATTCGCTGCACCAGTGGCGGTAGCTGTGGCAACGCCTGTCGCTCCAGCACAGTCGCCCGTGGTTCAAGCGTTAGTTGCAGAGCCAAAAGCGACTGTTGCGCCTGTGAGTGAGCCCAAAGTTCAGCAACCACAAGTGCAAACTGTGGCGACAGCAACTCGCGCGCTTTCCGAGAAGTCAGTCGTGCAGCAAATCGAGACCGCCATGCTGGCAGTGGTCGCCGATAAAACGGGTTATCCCGTTGAAATGCTGGAACTTGGCATGGATATGGAAGCCGACCTTGGGATCGATTCTATTAAGCGGGTGGAAATTCTAGGCACAGTACAAGATGAATTACCCAACCTGCCAGAACTGAGCCCAGAAGATCTCGCCGAGTGTCGCACCCTAGGGGAAATCGTGGCGCTCTTTAGTCAAGCGACTCCTGTAACAGCTGCGGCCACAGTCAGCCATGCGACACAAAGTGCAGTTGCTGCAAGTGCGGCGGTTTCTAATGATGAAATTGAACGCACTATGATGGCGGTCGTAGCCGACAAGACGGGTTATCCGGTTGAAATGCTGGAACTTAGCATGGATATGGAAGCCGACCTTGGTATCGATTCCATTAAGCGTGTAGAAATTCTTGGCACTGTGCAGGACGAATTGCCACATCTGCCAGAACTGAGCCCAGAAGATCTCGCTGAATGCCGCACCCTAGGGGAAATCGTGGCGCTCTTTAGTCAAGCGACTCCTGTAACCGCTGCGGCCACAGTCAGCCGTGCGACACAAAGTGCAGTTGCTGCAAGTGCAGCGGTTTCTGATGGCGCAATTGAGCGCACTATGATGGCGGTAGTGGCCGACAAGACCGGCTATCCCGTTGAAATGCTTGAACTCAGCATGGATATGGAGGCCGACCTTGGGATCGATTCTATTAAGCGCGTGGAAATTTTAGGCACAGTGCAGGACGAGTTACCCAACCTGCCAGAACTCAGCCCTGAGGATTTAGCCGAGTGTCGCACCCTAGGGGAAATTGTGGCGCTCTTTAGCCAAGCGGCTCCCGTAACAGCTGCGACCACAGTTAGCCATGCGACACAAAATGCAGTACTCGCAAGTGCAGTAGCTGTAAGTGCGGCGGTTTCTAATGACGCGATTGAACGCACTATGATGGCGGTCGTTGCCGACAAGACGGGCTATCCCGTTGAAATGCTGGAACTCAGTATGGATATGGAAGCTGACCTTGGTATCGATTCCATTAAGCGCGTAGAGATTTTAGGCACAGTACAAGATCAACTGCCAAACCTGCCAGAACTGAGCCCTGAAGATTTAGCCGAATGTCGCACCTTGGGTGAGATTGTCTCCCTCTATGCTGGTTCGCAAGCATCAAGTGAGGCGCTACAACAAAACCATGCTGCGCCAATTCAAGAAGCGATTACTGAAACAGTCGAGGAAACCATCGACCTGCCGCCCCATAGTGAGGTGATGCTAAAAAAGTTGCCAGCGGCGGCTGAGTTAGCGCGCATCATAGCAACTAGCGATGTTCAACTGACGGCAAACAGTTACGTCGTTATTGGCGACGATGGCCACGACGCGGGAGTGATTGCCGAAAAGCTTCACGCCCAAGGCGTTAAGGTCGCGGTTGTACGCTCACCGAAAACGGTTGTGACCAGCGCATCGCCACTCGATAGCCATATTGCCAGCTTCACGCTGAAGGCGATTGATGATGAAAGCATTTGTGCGGTCATCAATCAGATTGAAGCGCTTGGTCAAATTGCCGGTTTTATTCATCTGCAGCCACAGCATAAGTCCGTTGCAGATAAAGGTGCTGGCTTAGTGCTGGCAGACGAAGCTAAAGCTTCGGTCGAGCAAGCCTTCTTGTTCGCCAAGCACCTGCAACCGCTGTTAACTGAACGTGACTATTGCCGCTTTGTCACAGTTAGCCGTATCGACGGTGGCTTTGGCTATATCGGCATGGACGAGTCGGCTGGCGCTCTAATTAGCCAGAGTGAACTCAACCAAGCGGCGCTCTTTGGACTCACTAAAACCTTAAATCACGAGTGGCCAGGAGTGGTCTGCCGCGCACTGGATATCGCGCCAAACTTGGACGCTAAAACGGTCGCCAATGCGGTAGTGCAGGAATACTACCTCCAAGATGCGCCAGTCGAAGTCGGTATTGATAGCGAGCTTGAGCGCACCACCTTAGTTGCGGGCAATGCCGTGCTTCGCCGCAGTGGCGCCTCTCTCTCGTCTGCGGACAAAATCCTCGTCACAGGCGGCGCTAAGGGCGTCACCTTCGAGTGCGCCTTAAGTTTAGCGAAACGCTGCAAGGCACATTTTATCCTCGTGGGTCGCAGCGCCCATCAAGGGATCCCCGCTTGGGCTCAGGGTAAAAATCGCAACGAGCTGAAAGCAGCAGCCATTGCACATCTGCAAAGCCTGGGTGATAAACCCACACCAAAACAAGTGGATGCCTTAGTTTGGCCAGTACAAAGCAGCCTTGAAATCAGCCATGCCTTGCAGGCCTTTGAAGCCGTGGGCGCCAGCGCCGAATACTTAAGCCTGGATGTTAACGATCCTGCCGCCATTGCCAGCACTATTGCGCCCATCAGTGCCCTATCGCCCATCACGGGGATTATCCACGGCGCGGGCGTACTTGCCGATAAACATATTCAAGACAAAACCTTAAGTGAACTTGAACGTGTTTATGGCACTAAGGTGACCGGACTTAACAATCTGCTGTCTGCACTGGATCTTAGCCAGTTAACGCTCATCGCCCTGTTCTCTTCGGCGGCGGGTTTTTACGGCAATACCGGCCAGAGCGACTACTCCATGTCTAACGACATTCTCAACAAGGCTGCGCTGCAACTCGCGCAGCAATTGCCACAAGCCAAGGTGATGAGCTTTGACTGGGGTCCTTGGGATGGCGGCATGGTCAATCCTGCGTTGAAAAAGATGTTTATCGACCGCGGAGTCTATGTCATTCCACTCAAAGCCGGTGCCGAGTTATTTGCCAGCCAATTATTGAGTGATACAGGTGCGCAGCTGTTGGTCGGAACCGATATGCAGGGCAATACCGCCAATACTGTTGAAGCTGCATCAGCAAAAAAGCCTGAAGCGGATCTAACCACGGCGTTAGATCCGCAGCCTATGGCCCAAACGGTGCCGCAGAGTATTCGAGTCATGCGCAGCCTCGACCCTAAACGCATGAGCTTTATTGAGGATCATTGCATCAATGGTCATGCGGTGTTGCCAACGGTATGCGCCATCGATTGGATGCGTGAGGCCGCCAAGGCCCATTTAGGTAAGGCGGTGAGTGTCAGCGATTATCGACTGCTCAAGGGAATAATCTTCGATGAAGCGCTGCTTGCACGCAATGCACCTATTGAGCTCGAACTAATGCTCACGCCGCTTGCCGACGCTACACAGCAATCGACTGAGGCGTTAACCGCGCTGATAAGCTTTGAAGGTCGCCCGCAGTATCAGGCAGTGTTAGTGGCGCAGACGGATGATATGCCAGATGCGCAGCGTTTCGAGGTTGGCGAGTTGCATTCTCTGATGCAGGAGATGGCACAGCAACCCGCTATCGCGAGCCGCGAGTCGCTCTACAGTGATGGCACCCTGTTCCATGGCCCAAGACTGCAAGGCATAAGCGAAGTGCTCGCCTTTGATGATCAGCAGCTTATCGCTAAGGTAGCACTGCCAGCAGTGGCCTTAGACGACTGCGGCGAGTTTGCGCCAAAGCTTGAGGATAAAGGCACACAACCCTTTGCCGAAGATCTGTTATTGCAGGCCATGCTCGTGTGGGCGCGCCTTAAATATCAAGCGGCAAGCTTACCCAGTGCCATTGGCGAGTTCGTGTCCTATTCGCCCTTAGGTTTTGGCGAGAAGGCAGTATTAGTGCTGGATGTACTCAAGCATTCGTCCCGAACACTTGAAGCCAATATTGCGCTTTATCATCAAGATGGCCGATTAAGCTGCGAAATGAAACGGGCTAAGGTCACTGTCAGTAAGACGCTCAACCAAGCGTTTTTGGCCAATAAACCTCAGCAACAAACGCATGTGCTGGCAGCCGCCCAAAGCACGGCCGAGGTAAGTGTTAAGTGACACTCGACCCAAGCGCACATGCCGCATTAAGCAATGCGGCATTAAACAGTCCGCATCCCGATGCCAAGCCACTGCGAATAGCCGTATGGCTTGGTGATGGGTGGATGCAGAGTGTGCTTAGCCATGCACAAACCGATGTCAGCAAGCTGCAGCAGTTGATGGCTTGTCGAATTCAGCTCGATGTTGAAGATAAGCCACTGATTAATGAGCCAGCTGATGAGCCAACACTGGTCGCCTTGATCACTGAGCAACTCGACCATATTGCGCAGAAACAGCTCGTTGAAATTCGCTTTGAATATCAGCAGCAAGCCCGTAGTCTGTATCTGCTCGATGGACTGCTTGCCGCGCAGTTACACCTGCATGCCGAGGCTTATATTTCAGCATTAGCGCAAATCCAAGCTGAAACAGTCGAAGAAACAAATACCAGTACTATCAATACAAATACAATCGAGCGCTGCTTAAACAGCGCTTTTAGCTTGGCGAAACGCGATTGTGCTCAGGCGGTAAATTGCTACGCGCAGGCAGGCAATCTTGCCAGTCAGTTGAATGTATTATCTCAAGCTGCTGAGGCGTTAAGTCATCGCAGTCTCAAAGGCATTGAACCAATGCTTGATGCGACTAATGCAGCGCAACTTGCTGAACAATACGCTGAACAGCGCGCTGAAAAGCCCGTAAAAAACGCGCAGAACGGCTATTGGTTTACCAAGCCCCATCAGGCAAGGGTGTTAAGCCTAAATCTCTTGGGGAATATCTTGAATAAGCCCTTGGATAAGGCCCCTCGAGCGAGCACCGCCCAAAGCCTTATCTTGACCCAAGGCACTCGGCTTATCGCTCAGCCGTTGCTTAATGCCAACAGGCTGTTTATTCCCATCAGCGGCAACACGCTTGAATCTTTAACGCTTAAGTTGTCGCAACTGATTGATTCATTAGATTTATCAGTAAACCAACCTGATACGGATTGGCTTTGTACCCAAGGTAGTGATTGGTTTGAGCGTTATCAAGCACAGGATAAATTAGCCTTAGTGCTGATGGCGGGCTCCCTTGGGGAGTTAATGCAAGAAGCCAAGGCGATGCGCGCTTATATTGAAAAGACGCAACAGGCTCCTGCTCCAGCCCAAACGCCAGTGTTAATGCCATCGGCCAATCTGGCCTTTAAAACTCCTGTGGGCAGTTATTTTACGGCCTCGCCCCTTGGTGATAAAGGCTTAACCTTTGTCTACCCCGGCGTTGGCACGGTTTACCCGAATATGTTCAGCGACTTACATGGCTATTTCCCAGAGCTTTATCGCGAGCTTGAACGCGAAGGGGATTTAGCCGCCATGTTGCAGGCCGAGGCGATTTACCAAGGCGCTGCTTATGCGAAAACTGCAATTAATGTAAGCGTAAAAGACGCAGCAGACATGAGCTTAAGCCAGCTTGCGATTAGTGGTGTTGGCGCCAGTTACCTATTTAGTCGGCTGCTAACTCGAGTCTTTACTATTCAACCGCAACTCGCTCTGGGCTATTCCATGGGCGAAGCGGCCATGTGGGCAAGTTTGGATATCTGGCAAACGCCACATGCCCTGATTAACGCCACCCAAAACAGCGCCATCTTCAATCAGGAGATTTCAGGCCCACTGCTTGCGGTGCGCCGTGATTGGCAGTTGAGTGAAGATGCACCGCTGGCGTGGAATAGCTTTTTAGTGCGAGCCTCTCGCGCCGAAATTAATACCCTGCTGACTGATTTTCCACGGGTATATCTAGCCATCGAACAGGGCGATACCTGTATTCTCGCGGGCTGCGAAGCAAGCTGCTTACAACTCCTTAAAAGGCTGAATAAGCGTGGCATTGCCAGTAATAAAGTCACCGCCATGCATACCCCGCCCTCGCAATCACAGCACAACGCTATCCAAGAGTTTTATACCTTGGGCTTAAAGGCGAATGCCTGCGAGACTCAGGTGCGTTTTATTAGCGCGGCGCGGCAAAGCACCGTCAGTATCGACAGCCAAAGCATTGCCAAGAGTATTGCCGACACCTTTTGTGCGCCGCTGAATTTTACCGCGCTGATTAACGCCGCGTATCACCAAGGTGCGCGCTTATTTGTTGAAGTGGGCGCCGATCGGCAAACCAGCACCCTTATCGATAAAATCGGCCGCCAATTAGAGTTGGGTGCCGATGGCATTCAAACACAGGAACAACCGATATTAGCCATGGCATGTAATGCCAAGGGCAGCGATACGATCACCAGTTTACTCAAATGTTTAGCTCAACTTATCAGCCATAGAGTGCCACTCTCCCTTGCGCCGCTTATGCCTCAATCGGCGGATAAGGCTACAGCGAAAACGATAGCGCCGCACTCGGCCAGCGCCAGCGCTTTAGGCCATTATTCAAACGTATTCCAAGAAGGAGAACCCCTTTGAGTTCTCAAATGCATGCTCACCCGACTCTGCAAGACAGCACCGCTGTGCCAAACGACCAGCGCCAAAGCTCAAAGGCGATGCCAAAGATTGCTATCGTCGGCCTTGCCGTTCAATATCCCGATGCCGACACACCTGAGCAGTTTTGGCAAAATCTGCTGGATAAAAAAGATTCCCGCAGCCAAATTGATGCGGCTAAACTCAATGCCAATCCTGCGGATTACCAAGGTGTTCAAGGCCAAGCCGACCGTTTTTATTGCGACAAGGGCGGCTATATCCGAAACTTTCGTTTTGACCCACAGGGTTATCAGTTGCCGCCAACGGCCTTTGACGGGCTCGATGAAAGCTTTTTATGGGCATTAGATTGCAGTAAAAAAGCCCTGCTGGATGCGGGCGTGGATTTAACGGCACCATTACTTGAGCGCACAGGAATAGTAATGGGTACCCTGTCGTTCCCGACTGCAAGCTCTAATGAATTGTTTTTACCGATTTACCATCAAGCGGTTGAAAAGGCATTAAAAACCAAGCTTAATCAACCACAATTTGCCTTAGCGCCCTTCGCCAATGCATCGATTGCGAGCACGCAACAGGCCGCCAATGGTGCCATTGCCCATACCGCATCAAAGTTAGTCAGTGATGCCCTCGGCCTTGGCGGCACGCAGCTGAGCCTCGATGCCGCCTGCGCCAGCTCAGTCTATGCGCTCAAATTAGCCTGCGATTATTTAACCACGGGCAAGGCCGACATGATGCTCGCAGGCGCCGTATCGGGCGCCGATCCCTTCTTTATCAACATGGGATTCTCGATTTTCCATGCCTATCCAGATCATGGAATTTCGGCACCTTTCGATAGCAATAGCAAAGGCCTATTCGCGGGCGAAGGCGCGGGCGTATTAGTGCTTAAACGTTTAGAAGATGCCGAGCGCGATGGCGATAATATTTATGCCGTGGTCAGTGGTATTGGTTTATCGAACGATGGCAAGGGCCAATTTGTCTTAAGCCCCAACAGTAAGGGCCAAGTGCAAGCCTTTGAGCGCGCCTATGCCGCCGCCAACACCCACCCAAGAAATATCGAAGTGATTGAATGCCATGCCACCGGCACACCGCTGGGGGATAAGGTTGAGCTCACCTCGATGGAGCGTTTTTTCGAAGATAAACTCGGCGGCACTAAGGCGCCACTAATAGGTTCGGCCAAATCCAACCTTGGGCATTTGCTCACCGCTGCTGGCATGCCAGGGATCATGAAGATGATTTTTGCCATGCGCTCAGG
Source organism: Shewanella sp. 8A (assembly GCF_023475945.1). Classification (NCBI taxonomy): domain Bacteria; kingdom Pseudomonadati; phylum Pseudomonadota; class Gammaproteobacteria; order Alteromonadales; family Shewanellaceae; genus Shewanella; species Shewanella sp. 8A. The sequence continues at coordinate 259,610 of NZ_JAMDJP010000001.1, read as the reverse complement.
TCATCTACCGCCAAGTATCAATTTAACGGCGCCGATTTCATCACCTAAGGGGCTGTTTAGCGGTAATAATCTTCCCACTCAGTTGCAGACTTGGCCCGATAAAGCGGGCAACGATCGTCGCCATGCGGGGGTGTCTGTATTTGGTTTTGGCGGCTGCAATGCCCATTTGTTGTTGGAATCCTATCAGCCGACAGCGCACAGCGCCGAGAAGCAAGCCAACAAACCTGTTTATCAGCAGCAAGCATTAACCGTTATCGGCATGGCGTCGCACTTTGGGCCTTTGGCCTCGATCAATGCACTAGATAAAGCGCTATTAAACCAAACAGATGCCTTTATCCCACTGCCGCCTAACCGCTGGAAAGGCTTAGATAAGCACCCCGATATCCTTAACCAGTTTGGCCTAAATCGCGCGCCCAAAGGCGCCTATATCGAGCAGTTTGATTTTGACTTTCTGCGCTTTAAAGTACCGCCTAATGAGGATGACAGACTTATCTCCCAGCAGCTTTTGCTGATCAAAGTCGCCGATGAAGCCATTCGCGATGCCAAGTTAACCGCTGGTAGCAAGGTCGCCGTGTTAGTGGCGATGGAAACCGAGCTTGAGCTGCACCAATTCCGTGGCCGCGTGAATTTGCACACTCAACTTGCGGATAGCTTAAAGAAACAAGGCGTTCACCTCTCCAATGATGAATACCTCGCCCTCGAAGCCATCGCCATGGACAGCGTGCTCGATGCCGCCAAGCTCAATCAATACACCAGCTTTATTGGCAATATTATGGCGTCGCGCATCGCCTCGCTGTGGGATTTTAACGGCCCGGCGTTCACCATTTCAGCCGCCGAGCAATCGGTCGCTCGCAGTATCGATGTGGCGCAAAACCTGCTGTCCCAAGAGGCCCTCGATGGCGTAGTGATTGCCGCCGTGGATTTAAGCGGCAGTGTTGAACAGATCATATTGAAAAATACTCAAGCCGCCGTAGATCTCGATGCCAACAGCGCGAATCCACAGTGGAAGGTAGGTGAAGGCGCTGGCGCTATCGTGCTGACCAGCCAGCAAGCGAGCAATAGTCAACAAGCGAGCAAGAGTACTCAAGCGGGTTACGGGAACATTCTAGGTCAAGCATTTGGCACACATCATCAGCTGCCCAAGCTGCTTGATTCGCTGATAACCGAAACGGCTATCGCCAATCCTTCTATGCCCTCTACCATCCATATGGTTGAGCAATGTATTGCTCCAGAAGAGCGACTGCCCGCAGAGCAGCTATTAGCGCAGCTTAATCTGATGGGGGCGCCATGCCGCCGAGTCGCCAATACCCTTGGACATAACTTTGCCGCTGCGGGTATGGCCAGTCTTTTGAGTGCCCTGTTAAGTCTAAAGAACGAGTCAGTCAATTCGGATAAAAACGTCGATAAGCAGGCATTAATCTCTACTCAAAGCCAAGGAGTGAGCTCGCTGCTGCTGTTAAGCCAAACTGCAACGCAGGCGGCGCACCTAAAGCAGCGCCTTGAGCAGGATTTAACTTTGAGTGAGCAAAAACACTTAATCAAACCAGTCACGCTCGGTGGCCGCGATATCTATCAACATATTGTGGATACGCCGCTGCCCGCACTTGCCGCCATCCAAGGCAAAATGCGCCAGTTGCGGCCTGTCGCACCGCAGGCGACACAAACTAAGCCCAGAGTACAAGCTGCACTTGATACCACGGCTGAAAACGCCACCCCATTTGCCACACCATTAGCAGTAGAGAGCGGTATGTCATCTAACGCACCACACCAATATTCGGCGGCGCCCTTGGCGCAGGATAGGGCGTCGCAGGATAGCGCGGCACTGTTACAAAACCAGCAACTGTTACAAAACCAGCAATTGGCCCGCGAGGCGCACTTAGCCTTTTTACAGAGCCGTGAGCAAGGGCTCAAACTGGCCGATGCGCTGTTAAAAGCGCAATTATCCCAGACGACACAAATGGGTTCTGTTGCACCCCATGTAGCCACCAGCGCCAATGCAGCTCCCATTGCGACGCAGCAAGCGGTATCAGTCCCAGAACTAAAACCAGAGTTAAAACCAGAGTTAAAACCTGATCACGCGAATGTCGCACCCTATACGCCACCCATTCCTGCGGCTAAGCCCTGCATTTGGAACTATCAAGATCTAGTGGAATATGCCGAGGGCGACATTGCCAAGGTCTTTGGCGCCGATTACGCCATTATCGACAGCTACGCACGGCGCGTGCGCCTGCCGACCTCGGATTATCTGCTGGTCTCGCGGGTGACCAAACTCAACGCACAAATGAACCGCTATCAACCGAGCACTATGACCACAGAGTACGACATTCCCGTGGATGCACCCTTCTTGGTTGATGGCCAAATTCCTTGGGCGGTGGCGGTCGAATCGGGTCAGTGCGATTTAATGCTGATCAGCTACTTAGGTATCGATTTTGAAAACAAAGGCGAGCGCGTCTATCGCTTGCTCGACTGCACCCTCACCTTCCTTGGGGATCTGCCCCGCGGTGGCGACACCCTGCGCTACGATATCTCCATCAACCACTTTGCCCGCAATGGCGATACCCTGCTGTTTTTCTTCTCCTACGAATGTTTCGTGGGCGATAAGCTGATCCTAAAAATGGACGGCGGCTGCGCGGGATTCTTTACCGATAAAGAACTGGCCGATGGCAAAGGGGTGATCCGCACCGAGGCCGAAATTAAGGCGCGCGAGCAGGCACAAATTGCACTGGCCAATGAGTATGGGCGAAACGGCAATAAGCCACGCTTCGCACCGCTACTTAACTGCGCACAAACGACCTTTAGCTACGGCCAAATCCATCGCCTGCTGAGCGCAGACATTGGCGGCTGTTTTGGCGGTGAACATGCGGCTCATCAGGCGAAGTTTGGCCTCCAGCCATCACTGTGCTTCGCCTCGGAAAAATTCCTGATGATCGAGCAAGTCAGTAAGCTCGACGTGCATGGCGGCGCATGGGGCTTAGGCTTGATTGAAGGTCACAAGCAATTAGCCCCCGACCATTGGTATTTCCCCTGCCATTTCAAGGGCGACCAAGTGATGGCAGGCTCCCTCATGGCCGAAGGTTGTGGTCAGTTACTGCAATTCTTTATGTTGCATATTGGTATGCACCTTGGTGTCACAAACGGTCGTTTCCAACCCCTTGAAAACGCATCGCAAAAAGTACGCTGCCGCGGTCAGGTATTGCCACAATCTGGCACGCTCACCTATCGGATGGAAGTCACCGAAATTGGCATGAGCCCTCGCCCCTATGCCAAGGCGAATATCGATATTCTGCTAAATGGCAAAGTGGTGGTGGATTTCCAAAACCTCGGGGTGATGATTAAAGAAGAAGCGGATTGCACCCGCTATTCGCAAAGCCATTCTTCACTGGGCAGATCTTCGCAAAGCAGTTCTTCACAGAGTAATGATGCCCAAGCAGCAAATATCGGCAATCCAGCGGAACAAGCGCCGCTGATGGCACAAATTCCAGATGTTTCAGCTCCCGTAAATAAAGGCGTTGTGCCGCTTAAGCATGTGAGCGCGCCGATTGCGCCAGCAGGCTCTAAGTACGCCAACCGCGTGCCCGACACCCTGCCGTTTACGCCTTACCATTTGTTTGAGTTTGCCACTGGCGATATTGAAAACTGCTTCGGCCCCGATTTTAGTATTTACCGTGGCTTAATCCCGCCACGCACGCCCTGTGGCGATCTGCAACTCACTACCCGCGTGGTAGCCATTGACGGCAAACGTGGCGAGCTGAAAAAGCCATCCTCCTGTATTGCCGAGTATGAAGTGCCCAGCAACGCGTGGTATTACGCTAAAAACAGCCACCCGAGTGTGATGCCTTACTCTGTGCTGATGGAAATCTCATTGCAGCCCAATGGCTTTATCTCGGGTTATATGGGCACGACCTTAGGCTTCCCAGGGCAGGAGTTATTCTTCCGCAACCTCGACGGCAGTGGCAAGTTACTGCGCGAAGTGGATTTACGCAGTAAGACCATAGTCAACGATTCGCGCCTGCTGTCCACTGTGATTGCTGGCAGCAATATCATTCAAAACTTTAGTTTCGAACTGAGCTGCGATGGCGAGCCCTTCTACCGCGGTAATGCGGTTTTCGGTTACTTTAAGGCCGATGCGCTTAAAAACCAGTTGGGTATCGACAATGGTAAAATCACCCAAGCCTGGCACCTTGAGCACGGTATTAAAGCCGACAGCCAAATCAACCTGTTAGATAAAAACGGCCGCAGTTTCGTGGCGCCCCAGGGCAAGCCACACTACCGCCTCGCGGGTGGGCAGCTGAACTTTATCGACAAAGCTGAGATTGTAAAAACTGGCGGTAAGAAGGGACTGGGATACTTGTACGCCGAGCGCACTATTGACCCAAGCGATTGGTTCTTCCAGTTCCATTTCCATCAGGACCCGGTAATGCCAGGCTCCCTCGGCGTCGAGGCTATTATCGAATTACTGCAAACCTATGCCATCGACCAAGACCTAGGCGCAGGCTTCAATAATCCGAAATTTGGCCAAATTCTGTCAGAAATTAAATGGAAGTATCGCGGTCAAATTAATCCATTAAACAAACAGATGTCGCTGGATGTGCATATCACCAGCATTGAAGATAAAGACGGTAAACGCATCATCAAGGGCGATGCCAACCTGAGTAAGGACGGCCTGCGCATTTATGAGGTGACCGATATTGCTATCTGCATCGAAGAGGCATAGCGCGAGCGACTACATTGCAGCATTAACAACAGTTAGCTTAAGAACAATTGGCTTCAGAAGCATAGACTGCCGCAGTGCAAGGGAATAACCCCACTGCGGCAAACAAATTCAGGCCCCAAACACGCAAAAGTGAACCGCCCAAATGACAAATACTACACTCGATAATAATAAGCTCAGTCCTTGGCCATGGCAGGTTGATGAAGCCGCCATCAGTTTCGATATCGATTCTCTTGGCAAAAAGCTTAAAGATCTCAATCAAGCCTGTTACTTAGTCAATCATGCCGAGAAAGGCCTAGGCATTGCCCAAAGCGCCGAGGTGGTCGGTCTTGCTGAACCACAATCCAGCAATGGGTTGCATCTGGTGAGTGCCTTCGCCCCCGCCCTTGGCACCCAAAGCTTAGGCGACAGCAATTTTCGCCGCGTGCATGGGGTAAAATACGCCTACTACGCGGGCGCCATGGCTAACGGTATCGCCTCGGAAGAGTTAGTTATCGCCTTAGGTCAAGCGGGCATTTTGTGCTCCTTTGGCGCGGCGGGGTTAATTCCATCGCGCGTGGAAGCGGCGATTAAACGCATTCAAGCAGCATTGCCCAATGGCCCCTACGCCTTTAACCTCATTCACAGCCCGAGCGAGCCAGCGCTTGAGCGTGGCAGTGTCGAACTCTTCCTTAAGCATCAAGTGCGTACGGTTGAGGCCTCGGCCTTCTTGGGCTTAACGCCGCAAATCGTCTATTACCGCGCCGCAGGCCTGAGTCGCGATGCCAACGGCGAGATTGTGATTGGCAATAAAGTGATTGCTAAAATCAGCCGCACCGAGGTGGCCACCAAGTTTATGGAGCCTGCCCCCGTTAAGATGCTGCAACAATTAGTAAACGAAGGGCTTATCAGCGAAGATCAAATGTTGATGGCGCAATCTGTGCCTATGGCCGATGACATTACCGCCGAAGCAGACTCTGGCGGCCACACCGACAATCGTCCTCTGGTCACGTTATTGCCGACCATTTTGGTGCTCAAAGAGACCATTCAAGCCAAGTACCAATACAAGACACCGATCCGTGTGGGCGCAGGAGGTGGTATCGGCACGCCCGATGCGGCGCTGGCGACCTTCAATATGGGCGCGGCCTATATTGTCACTGGCTCAATTAACCAAGCCTGTGTTGAGGCGGGAGCCAGCGAACATACCCGTAAGTTACTCGCCACCACTGAAATGGCCGATGTAACTATGGCGCCCGCCGCCGATATGTTTGAAATGGGCGTTAAGTTACAAGTAGTTAAGCGCGGCACCCTATTCCCAATGCGCGCTAACAAACTCTACGAGATTTACACCCGCTACGACTCGATTGAGGCGATTCCGGCAGAGGAAAGACAAAAGCTGGAAGAGCAAGTGTTTCGCGCCTCATTAGATGAAATTTGGGCAGGTACTGTGGCGCACTTTAATGAACGCGATCCTAAGCAAATTGAACGCGCGCTGGATAACCCAAAACGCAAAATGGCACTGATTTTCCGTTGGTATTTGGGTCTTTCGAGCCGCTGGTCGAATACGGGTGAAGTTGGCCGCGAAATGGATTACCAAATCTGGGCTGGTCCCGCCCTCGGCGCCTTTAATGCCTGGGCTAAAGGCAGTTATTTGGATGATTACCGCGAGCGCAACGCGGTGGATTTGGCGAAACATTTAATGCAAGGCGCGGCCTATCAAGCACGGATTAACCTGTTGTTATCCCAAGGGGTAAGTATTCCAGTCAGCTTGCAACGCTGGAAACCACTACAACGCTGCTAATTCGCTTTGCTAAATCGTATTGAGCTGGTTAAGTGAACACTTAACCAGCTTTTTTACATTCAATTTTTGGGCTTAAAACCGATTGGAGTTCCGTTTCCGCTCTGCATTGTCACTTCAGTGGCACGCCGTAAACCCATCCTAGGGGCTCATCGGAAAAATCCATTTTTCCGATGGCCTACTCTGTCACAGAACGTAGCGCGACAATCCTCGCCTGCAAGCTTTGGCGTTTAATGGAGCTAAATCGATATGAAATGAATCTATCTGTCATATGATTATGAATAACATCAAGCCTAGCTTTTTGTTAAGTACCTAAGCTTTTTATGAATTAGAATCCTAAAAAACTTAATTACATAACCCCATATACTCATAAGTCAGATCTTGCACCTCGTTTTTATCTGTGAAGCATCCATATCCTGAATAGCCACGTATAGGCGTCCGCAAGCGACAAATTTTCCCACCGCCCTCATCTAGAACACCTACCCAATGGCCATATATTTCATCATTAGACAGAGGAGTTTGTGTAGTGGCTTGAGTTTTGTTTAGTTCAAAAAATTGCACTAGGCATGGATCAACCTTATCCCCATAAAATCGCACTGAATTATCACTACCTGATGGTGTGAAAAGGTCACTAATTGAAACACCTCCAGCATAAGAAAGATCTGGCTCTAATTCAAAAATAAAACTTATATTTTTATTCCCTTCCCTATAATATTCACCTACATATGAAACACTAAAAGTTAGTCTATTATCTGGAGCAACACGGTAATCATTTTTGTCATAAATCACATGCACAAATATTTTTCTAGCATTACTATGATTAAAAATAATATCAACATCAGTAAGCTCTAGATTCAGCCCTGTCAGATCTTTATCCTTAAAGTCACCAACAAACTGCGTCCAAGTTAGATCCTTTAAACTTGCCTTCATTAAAGCACCAAGCTCATTTAACACTCGTTGTTTATAATCTTTTGATGTAAAAAAATCAGTTGGGAAAGATGACATACTACACTGGGCATTTTTATTATAATCAAACTTTTGATCAAACTTTGCAGATGGCGTTTTCTTATTTAAATTGCTGTTATCATATTCTCCAGCATAAGTCACAATTGATTTCGAACTAAGTTGAATGAATGAATTATCAATTTGATAAAATATGTCTAAATCATTCTTCTCACCTTGTGTTAATGGTAATGACTTTATCTCACTGCCACCCAATTTCCCCGTGGATTGGACAATAAACTTGCTTGCAATTTTTGCAGTGGGATTTACTACAATCATTTTTTCATTTTGCTTATAACAACCCTTTTCGTCTTGAGAAGCCCCTCCTTTTGATGTTGTAAAATTACAGTTATTCGAAAGAGCCTCTTTTTTCACTAAGCTAATAAAATCTGCATTGCTACAATTATGACATACGTATGCTGCAGTCTTTGAGGTTATGGAACCATATGAAAAAAAGCTGATAAGCGGAAAAATTAAAAAAACACCATGAAAAAACTTTAACATCCTCATTTACAATTTCGTCCAAACTCTATTAAAGATATAATATTGCCATGTAGCCTTAGTACATAAAATACATCATTAGTATAAAAATCACGACCACTGTGAAGATGAAACATTATCTTTTAAAAAATAAATGTAGAATCTTTAATTCACCTACAAATTGCTCTTGCTTTAAATGACTTGAATGAGAGTTATCAGAACGCGAGACAGTATCCAAGGCAATAAATTGAGTTAATTTAATTCAAGAATGGTATGTTTCGGACGAGATAAGTCATCCCGTAGTGCTTGGGTGGTACTCAGCAGTGATAGTTTTCGAACCAACACCAATAAGTAGCTATCAGCTAAGGTGAAAATTCTGGACAGAAAATATTGCTACCCATTCTAAACCAACAACATCATACCCTCTCGGACTCCTCCAAAGCCATTATGCTGTTTCTCACAATTTTCTAATGGCAACTCTTACCGAATCGCAGGTAAAAATTGCCTATCTCGCTTATATCAGCCAACACTCCCGCCAATACGACATTTAAAAATTACACTAATAATCAGTAAATTAGTCAATAATTTCAAAGTTGGCATTAAGCTCGCAATATCCCCTTTGTGAGTTTATTGCGGGATTGAGTGATAACGGTATGTAAGACGCAACTTAGCACATTCAACTTACTTCACTAGCTCTCAACAACGAACTCCACTAGCTCACTCGACGTAAACATGCAGAGTGAGAGAAGACAGAAAAACCGAAATAAGACAAAGGAGGCGGCTATGTTAGGTTGGACCTTAATGTTTCTGGTTGTGGCCATTATCGCCGGACTGTTTGGATTTACGGGGATCGCTGGCGCCGCAGCGGGGATCGCAAAGATTATTTTCTTCCTATTTATTGTATTACTTGTGATTTCCCTGCTGGTCAATGCCCTTAAGGGCAAGGCACCACGCGCTTAAATTGGATAAAAGGAGAATCAATATGAAACCTATGACCATAATTACCACTGCATTTTTAGCCTTATTATTAACCTTTGGATTGTCAGCCTGTAGCGACAACCACGCCGAGGATGCAGGCGAAAAAATCGATGAAGCCATCACTGATACCGGCAATGCAATTGAAGATGCCTGTGAAGAACTGAAAGAAGGCGTTAAAGCGAAAGATACCCGCTGCTAAAACGGATGACAGCGAGTAGTGAGTCCCACAAACGAGCCTATCAGGATAACCACAGTTCAATTGAGTACCACCGAGCCACTTTATCGCGACAGTCATTGGTTACGATAAAGTGGGTTTCCCTGAGGCTCGCCGTTTATCGATGGAGGAGATGCCAATGCTGAGTAGGATCCACATTAAGTATTTCTACCTGTTCGGAGCGCTGTTATTTGGCTATTTCGCCGTAACGGGGCACTCCCCTATCCTCACCTTTATTTGGGGATGGAGCAGCCTATCCCTCGCCCTTGTCGGCTCGGCCTATTGGTTTAACCTCGCCAGTATTTTTAGAAAACGTCAGGATGGCTCCATCCCTTGGTATATTCGTTGGGGCTTTATTCCGTTTTTATTAGGATGCCGACTCTATAATCTTTGGGCGCGGCGCCGCGATAGCGTACCTTCAATGCAAGCCATTGATAAATATCTATACTTGGGTAGCCGCTTAAGCGCTGCCGATTTACCTAAACTAAATCGTTATGGCATTACCGCCATTTTAGATGTCACCGCCGAATTCGACGGCCTCGATGTGTCCCTGTATGAGGATCATATCGACTATCTGAATATCCCTATTCTTGACCACAGTGTGCCGACTAGCGCCCAATTAAATCAGGCGATTAACTGGTTACACCGTCAAGTACGCGCCCAAAAGCGGGTATTAATCCACTGTGCGCTCGGCCGCGGGCGATCCGTAATGGTGCTGGCCGCTTATCTTGTGTGCCGCCGCACCGAGCTCAGCTTTGCCGAGGTGCTGCAACAGATTAAAAGCATTCGTAAAACCGCAGGGTTAAATCGCTGGCAACTTAAAGCGCTGGAGCAGATGTACACTCAAGGGGAAATCAAACTGCATAAGCGAGCCTGGATTATCGCCAATCCCGTCTCTGGCGCGGGTAAATGGCAGACCCATGGCGAACAAATTTGCACTGAACTGAAACGCTATTTTGAGGTGCAGTTAGCGCTCACCACGCCAGAGATTAGCGCCCAAACCCAAGCGAAAAAAGCCCAGCTTCAGGGCGCCGATATCATCATCGCTTGCGGGGGCGATGGCACAGTCACTGAGGTCGCTGCGGAGATTATCGACACCGATATCACCTTAGGCATTATCCCGTTAGGCACCACCAATGCCCTGTCACACGCCCTCTTTGGTTTAAGCAGTAAGCTGAATGCTGTCTCCCAAGCCCTTGATAATATTATCCAAGGCCAGACACAGACCATAGACACGGCGCGTTGCAATGAGCGACTGGTGTTGCTGCTGGTCGGCATTGGGTTTGAGCAGCAAATGATTGAGTCGGCGAGCCGCGAGCGTAAAAATGCTCTCGGCCAACTCGCCTACCTCGATGGTTTGTGGCGCGCGGTGAACACCAACACCAACCTCGAGTTGCAGCTGACTTTAGATGACCAAGCCCCAATGACAGTGCAAACCCACAGCCTAGTGGTTGCCAATGCCGCGCCTTTTACCAGCTTACTCGCCCAAGGTAAGGGCGAACCCAATATGACCGACGGCTTGTTGGATATCACTTGGTTAGATTCAAATAATGAGCCGAATGAACAGCTTATCAGTTTGGCTGAACTGGCTTTTACCGGCTGGATTAAAGAGGCCGCCAATAGCGACTCTGGAACCTCGGCCAACACAGGCAAAGTGAAACATGCCCACGCGAAAAAGGTGAAGATCAGCAGTCAGCCCCAATGCAAGTATGTGATTGATGGCGAGATTTGTGAGCCGGAGGAACTCAATATTGATATCCTGCCCGCCTCTTTGAAGGTGTTTGTGCCTTATCAAGAATCGACCGAAAATGCTATCGACCCAAAAATCACGTAAATGACACTATCGCGATGTTTATTAAGATAAAAACAGCAAGCGCAATAAGCACTCGCATAAAATTAAATTCACTCACTTTGGGGTGGGATTTTTGAGGACTATTGCTAAAATCCTGAAACTTACAGCCTATCGCTTGCGCGCATTGCTGCAAAACTTGCTGTAATTCCTGCTTGTCAGTGCTGTTAGCCAATTTCAATTGACTCCCTTTAGGCTGCTGCACTTGTAAATAGGCGAGATAGTGATCGACCGTATCTTCCGCTTGGCGGTTACGGTCGAGCTGGTGCCAATGGGTTGTTTGTAGCAGATAGAGTTGCACAGCATTAATATCTGAAAAGGCATAGGCGCGCCAACGCCACAATCCAGGCGACTTCCCATTGAATACACCTTTACCGAGCCACAATTGCTGTCGCTCGGTATCTAACCAAGATTGTTGCCGAACTAACGCTAGCGGCAGTACAGGGAATAACAGAAAAAATGCCACCCAACCAAGCACAAGCCGTAACACGGGCTCGGGTTGTAACCAGGCCGCCCTCGCACAAAGCAATCCAAGCACTAACAAGGCAACGGCAAAAAACCACAGTAGAGGTCGGTACTGGGTACTCAACGCCTTGAGATAAAGCGCACTCTTAGGAGGTTGATTAAGTGTCACTGAACTTGTTCCTTGTTCCAAAAATTATCTCACCATCTCAAATTGACCTGTGCTAGTAACAATATGAGGCATTGATAGTTTACACAATCAACACCTAACTTATTTTTAGATCCTTTCGAGTTAAACCAACGACTCACATCAATGGAAATAACCGTTGCGATATCGCTCATACTGCAACGAAAAGCTGCAACTTTGCAGTTGCAGCTAAGGTGTTATTGACCCGCAGCGGTATCCTCACCAGTCCAGAGTCGCATGATGCGATAAGGTGGTTTGGCTGTTTCAGCTTCGCCATTAAAGGCTTTTGCTTTATGCAATTGATTCACTGAAATATATAACCAGCCCGTTTCACCAAATTGCACACTATCGGGAAAATCCAGTAGTGGAGAACTGACCGCTGTTGATAGCGTACCTTTGTTATCTAGCATAGATATGGCATTGTGGTTCAAATTGGTGAAGTAATGATTACCTTGTTTGGACGTTGCAGCGCCATCTGACACTGGCTTAGCTCCGACTAATTTTACAGTCGCGATAATTTTATCATTACTGCCTGTTTGTAAAGCCGCAGTTGATAACTGATACCAGTGAGTGCCATTCATTGCACCATAATAGAGTGTACTTCCATCGGCAGATAAACTGATGGGATTGACCGCGACACTGGCGACCTTGCCATTAAACAATGTTGTTTTGTTATCTATGTTCATTACTGCATCCGCTTCGGCCTGCAGCGAGCTATGACCTGAAAAACGTACGGTATGACCATCGTCGATACGCACTGCTAAGAGGCCTGGGTTGGCGATATCGGCTAAATAAATCCAGCCTTTTTGTGAATCGACAACCAAATCCTGCATAAAGCTGCCTTTGGGCGCGAGTGCTTGTGGTAGGACAATTTGTTTATATAGACTGCCATCCTTAATGTTGAATCCCCAAATCCTCGTCTGACCTAATTCTAACCCCATATCTGCGGTCCAGAGGTGTCCAGCTTTGTCCTGAGCAATCCCTAATAAGGTATCAAATTGAGTCATATTGGCAGTCGAAGCTTTTTGTAAATCCATTGAAGGCCAAGCTTTGTAAGCATTGGTTTCACGATTAACTTCAATCAGTTGTAAACCTGACGGCGTATCAAGTGGATGTACCGTGGCAAAAATCCGACCTTGTGCAGTGACGCTGACATTGCCAGGTCGTATTGGCAATTCAGCGACTGTTTCAAGACTTCCTACCGCTGGGGTAGCGTTTACAAAACTACTGGCAGTCAAAGAAAGCCATAATGCTGTCGTAAATAAGTGTTTCATATTCTATCTCCGCTTTTCTGTTTAAGGGCTGTAGAATAGGAGTTATTATTTACAAAAAAAATAGTGTAAAAATCGGCTCTGTTTCAATATTAATTTGATAATCAGCACTATTCCGCCGTCGGCTCACCCGCTTCGACTTGTTGCTCGTACTTGCTGAGCTTGTTGTAGAGGGTTTTTACACTGATCCCCAGTTGCTCGGCAGTGTCGGTTTTGTTGCCCTGACTCGTTTCAAGCGCTTGGTAAATGGCGATTTTTTCTAGCTCCTCAAGGCGCATACCTTGGGGGATCACCACATTTTCCTCCGCAGCCGCCTCCTTATCCAAACTGAGCGTAAGCTGTAAATGCTCCGAGGTAATCTCATGGTCCGCCAGAATATAAGCGCGCTCGATAGCATGTTTTAACTCGCGCACATTCCCCGGCCAAGCGTGGGCCGCAATCGCCTCTAAACTTGAGGGCGAGAACACTTTGCTCTGTTTTTCCGCCGCATTGCGATAGGCCAGAAAATGCTTCGCAAGTCCGACTATATCTTCCCCGCGCTCCCGCAATGGCGGCACTTGAATAGGGAAATGCGCTAAGCGAAAGTACAAATCTTCCCGCAGTTGTCCTTGCTCAATCGCCACTAAAGGATCGCGGTTTGTCGCCGCCACAATACGCACATTGGCCTTGAGCACCTTAGGGCTACCGACGGGACGATATTCATTATTTTCGAGCACTCTTAATAGCTTAACTTGATGCTCGATGGGCATTTCGGTGACTTCATCGAGGAATAAGGTGCCGCCTTCGGCCTGCTCAAATACCCCTTGGTGATCGCGAGTCGCGCCGGTGAAGGCGCCTTTAATATGGCCGAAGAGTTCACTATCGACCAATTCTGGGCTCAAGGCGCCACAGTTAATCGCAATATAGGGCTTATTCACCCGCGGACTGGCTAAATGAATGGTATTGGCGACCAGTTCTTTACCCGCGCCACTCTCACCGATAATCAACACATTGCTCTCGGCGGCCGACACGCGGCGGATAGTGCGATACAAACGGTGCATAGGTAACGAGGAGCCCACCAGCAAACCATATTGGTCTAACTCGCTAGCATAGGGACGAATGCGCGTCGAGGTATTGGCAACCAGATGCTGGGCAAAATCGGCTAAGGTTTCGCACAGCAAGGACATATCGATGGGCTTACGGAAATGGTAGCCCGCGTATTTGGACAAGAGTGTATCGAGGTGAGGATTCGGCAGGCCGTCGGAGAGGAAAATAAACTCCACATCCGCAATGGCGCTGGACTCGAGTAAGGCTAAGTAATCTTCACGGCTAAGACGGGGCAGCTCAATGATCGCCACATCGATACGATTGGCCTCCAGCTGACTAATCCAAGATAAATCATCGCTACTGCGTAGCTTGTTGTAGGTCTGCGCGCCCTCGAGCTTCACTAATGCCTGCTCGGTTTCGACGTCCTGTAGATGATAGAAAAGCGTTGGTCGGATCATCTTGTGCCACTCCCTGTGAATAAGGAATCACTGTATGCCAGCTGTGAAACTTTAACAATCTTAACGGTAAGAGTTGCCGACAATAGTCGGCCTACTGGCGACAATAGATAAATATCATCAGTTAAATCAAACCATTAACTTATCATTAAAAAGTGAACGAAATATGCATAGAAGCTGAATGAAACTGATATTTCCATGAAAATGTGGGCAATCCGTGTCGGCGGAGCTGCCCAAACTACCACAGGAGGTCGTTATGACGTCTAATGTTGCGCAACATCAGACCGAGCTGAGCGCCGATATTAAGCTGGTTAATGAGTTAATCGAGCTGACGCAAACCGGCGTGGATTTTTATACTCGGGCCAATACCACTGTCGATGACTACAGCCTAAAACGCATTTTTATTGCCCAAATCAACACATACCAAGGGATGCTGGCGCGATTTAGGCAACTGCTCGCCCAATCATTACAGTACATAGGCCCGCACTCGGTGCCGCCGTCGCAGACTCGGCCCTATGCCGATGTCGATGCTTTACTTATTAAACAGCAACTCGCCGATGCCCTCACAGTGCTCTGCGAGCTTGAGCGTCAGCGCCTTAACCACCTCAAACAGTTAATTAAAAAAGCCAATCACCCAAGGTTAATCAGCCAATTGGCCGAGGATATTGCTTGGCTACAAATCCATTTGGATACCTTACACCTGCGTAGCCAAGCCCTGTAAGGCAGCAATGCCAGCCAATAACGCGGCCAACTGAGCCGCGTTTTTGTTGCCTGCGATCTGGCGATTCTTAACGCCTATCTTGCTTAAGCCCAATCGCTTTATCACCCTCGGTAATATTTACATTTTGTCGGTAAAAAGCGCCGAGCTTGCTTTTGGATTAAACAGTCGAAACGAGCCGAAAACAAATATAATTATCTTAAAATCAATCAGATAAAAATATTGGCACGATTCACGCTTTAGTCCCTTCGAGATAACAACGGAGGATATCATTATGAAAAACACGACAACTTTAGCCTTAACCACCTTACTTGTCGGTTCTATCAGCTTAAATGTGACCGCCGCACAGGATTGGAAAGACGATGCCAAAGATGCTTGGCTCGATGGCAAGGCCGAAACGACTTTGTTGCTTAATACTAACCTCAACTCCTTTGACATTATGACCGACGTGAAAAACGGCCATGTGACCTTAACCGGTAAAGTGGAAAGCAGTGTCGATAAGGCGCTCGCAGCGGAGCTGATCAAAAGCTTGGATGGGGTAAAAGGGGTTGAAAACAAATTAACCGTGATGAATGAAAACGAGAGCACCAGTGAGGTAGTGAAGACCTTAACCGACTCTAAGGTCGCAACGGTCGTAAAAACCCGCCTGTTGTTCTCGACCGACGTTTCGGGCACCCAAATTAATGTAGACGTTGCCGATGGCGTAGTGACCTTACAGGGTGAAGTGGCCAGCGATGCCGAGCGTCAATTAGCACTGACCATTGCCAAAAATACCGATGATGTGAAAAAGGTCGTCGATAAGATCAAAGTCAAAACCTCATAATGGTCTTAACATTCAGCCCTTGCTAATTCAGCTCTAGATACTCTTGATAACTCAGCTGTTGGTATTAGTCACTCGGGCAAAAACCACAAAACCAGCTTCGGCTGGTTTTGTTTTATCGGCGCGATGTTATGTTAATCATGCCTTAGGCTTCCTGTTCAAGGCAGAAGCTAAATTCATAAAAATGTTGACCGTTTTCAATGCTTATCGCCATCGTACCATATAGCCCTGTGAGTTCACCCGCGCCAGAATGGGGGACGACCTCAAGGTGTAAGCGGTTTTGACCATCGGTCATAATGCCAAAATGTTGCAGCACAAAACTGCCCTGTCTGCCGCACAGTTTACCCACGACTTGTTCAATCGCCACATAACCCGCTGAGCCTTTTACCGCGGTCATGGCACTAAGCATTTCGCCTTGGCTGCGGGCCTCTAGCTCACCATAAAAGGTTTTATCTAAAGTCATTCTGCCCAAGTTCACACCGCCCACACCTGTGGCATAGGCATTCTCGGGATTGAGCTTAACATCAAATTTGCCTGTGACTTTGGTCATTTCCATAACACGCTCCTTGTTTTAATTTTATGCTTTATGCCAAAACCTTCGCTTTCCGGCCGCTAGATGAAATAAATACCTCAGCCGCAGCTGAGGTAAAATTAACTTAGCATAAGCCCCGCTCTAAACCTAATGCAGCGCTTTGATTTCTGATTCACTGACACCGATTTTAAGGGTTTTAATTACAGTTGGCGGTGTTGTCATGGGTTGTTCAGCCGCCCTCTCACGGTAAGTAACAGCTACTTTAAATGGGGATTCAAAGGGATAAACAGGTTCAATATTATCGACCTCAATACGATCGCCAATAAATACACTGCCTAAGTGCTGCACACGATTTTGGCCATAATCTAGGCTAAACAAGCCGAGATACCAGAACACACCTGAACCTTGGTTAGTCACAATAAAAGGCGCCACAAAGGGCATGGTTTGCTGCTGTGGATCATCCTGTAATGGCGCATCACTTTGGGTATCAGGCTCTAAAGCGGGGTCAAAATTAAGCGGAGTAACTCGTAAATAATCTAATAACACTCGGCCTTTAGCCTCGCCATCCTGATAATCCCCAATAGCAAACTCCGTTTGTTTAACGTTAATAAAGTGGGTTAACACTACGGCTTTGTGGCTGTCCGGTAAGCTCACTTCAAATTTATTAGCGGTATTTAAGCTAAACAGCTTAAGCATCACTTCCGAGGCATTAGCAACGGGCTTGACTTCACTGGGTACCACAGATTCAAGCGCATCTTCACTGCTTAATAATTTGGCTTCTTGGGCTTTTGCCTTAGCATCAGCCTGCGCCATGGCCTCATCGTATTGCAATACTTGGCCATCTTCCATGACCATGTAAATATCATCATTGGTCATGTTAAAGCGATAAACTCCCACGGCAAGAATACTCAGCACTAGGACTGTCGCCGCGATGGTGACTTTAACAAACATACTCATTTTCTCCCCCAATAGCCTAAGTGCTGTATCATTTGCGCTGATGGCAAAACCAGCCTTGCTGATAGCATCAAAAAATCGCTCTTTCTACAAGGCCAAAATCGCATATTTTTGCTTTAGTCAGCACAAGTTCAGCAAGTTAACCCATGCTGGCATATATATGATTCAGCCTTTTCATTAATGTTCGCAATCGGGCTATAATTCCTTGGCTTAAACGACACCAGCAGTCTTAAAAAACGATCGAGTATTAAGGATTTAATTGCCAATGACCAATGCCTCTACTAGCCCATTTGCCGTGTTAAACCAAACTACGGCACACTCGTTTAATGAACAAAAAAACTTAATTAAGCGCGTCTTTAAGGGCAAACCAGTGCAATGTCCAAGCTGCAATCAAACCCTCAAAGTCATCTTGCCCGAGACCGCCAAAGCCGAGCAAGCCGCAGGCATTTTCTGCCCTAAGGGGTGTACTGATATCGAACTCGATATGGAAGCCGTGACGGGGATTTAATCGACAGCTTTCGCATTACCATGGGGTTAATTTCTCGCGAAAATAATGGCGATAATATCCCACTAAATTGCTGCCAATAAACAACATTTCCATTAAGACCGCCACTGGCGAGCCTACTAAGATATTGTGGACTAACCAAAAACTGGTGCCGACTATCATCAGTAGCCGCAAGTCTTTATCACGCTGACAAAATGCCGCACGGGTTTGAAATAGTGTACCGATACAACTGATCACACTCACAAGCCCGCTGAAGGTCAAGCTACTCATCAGTACCGCTGCCCCACTAAAACCCCACATGGCCTTTTTAGACGTGGTAAAAATACTGGTGAGGTAACGCACTGTGGCAATCCCCATCAATCCCGCCGCAGTCCATTGCGCTAACAAGCAAAAGTGGATCGAAATCAAGATCCCCGACATAAATAAGCAAGCGACAATGCGTTCGCGCGCTTTAAATTGAAACGATATCACGTCAAATACGATGGCAAAGGCCACCAACAATTGCGACAGAGTAAAAGCATCCACAATAAGCTCCTTAAAAGTTCGGTATAGGCTTAGACGTCGCCCAACAACAAACGGATTTGCTTGGATTAGCAATCGCTAAGGAGCATGAAGGGAATCACTTTTAGGCGCATTAACTTAAGTTAATTGGCAGGAAATTTTACGGCGAATCTTGTAAACGTTTACGGATACGCGACAAGCTAATGGCGGTAATACCAATATAATTAGCCAGTTGGGCATGGGTTAGGCGCTCAACCCAGAGGGGAAAATATTCGAGTAAATGTAAGTAACGCTGCTCTGGCGTATTGAGGAGTAAAAAGGCTTCTTTTTGTTCTTTATACAATAACTGCTGTTTAAGTAGCGCAAGTTGTACCTGTTGCATAAATGGCTCATTTAGCACGGCAAGTGGTATTTGCACTAACCTGCAAGCACCGACGGTTTCTAACTGATAGGGCGCAACATCCTGCTTTAGCCAGCTGCTATATAAGAAACAAAGCTCTCCTTCGAAGTAAAACTCCTTGCAGCGCTCACTCCCCTCTTGGGTATAGTGGCAAGCGCGCACTATGCCATCCACCACAAAATAGGCAAAGGTTTGGTGCTCGCCTTGGGGTAATAAGCACTCCCCGGGCTGATATGAAAACGCCCTTGCTTGGGTGAGTAGCGGCGCTAAATGCTCAGGCTCGGCCCCTAAAGCGAGCAAATATTGCCAAAGGGGTTTGATTGCCTGCTCAGTTGCCTTAAGCGTATCTGGTGATAACGTCGTCATTGCTGATTACTGGCTTTGCCATTCATATTCGACCAAGGGCGCTTGGTGTGACGCATCCTTTAATCCTAAGGTCACCTTAAAGACGCGATTCGGAGGAATGATGCCGACGCCTTTTGGGGTGCCCGTCATCACAATGTCGCCATCTTCTAAACGAGTAAAGCGTTGCAACTCCGACAAAATGGTTTGCGGCGGATAGATCATTAAATCAATATCGCCTTCTTGGGTTAACACCCCATCAATACTTAAGCTAAATTGAAATTGCGCGCTCGGATCATCAATCGCAACAAAAGGGCTAAAAAGCGCTGCACCATCAAAGGCTTTGGCTTTTTCCCACGGTAATCCCTTGGCCTTAAGTTTGCTTTGTAGTTCCCGCTTAGTCAGATCCAGCCCCACGCCCACATGGCTAAAGCGCCCCTGCTGATACAAAAAACACAGCTCGGTTTCATAGTACAGCGTCTCACCAAGGTGCTGGGAATATAATTGAGTACTGATGGCCGAATTAGGCTTAAAAAACACCACCATATCATCGGGGATTTCATTGCCAAGCTCATGGATATGGTCAACATAGTTACGCCCAATACAAAGGATTTTGCTGGGAGCAATAGCCTTATTTTCTAACATCACCGTTTTCATTAATGCTCCTTTAAACATCAGCGGGACAACATAATTATCCAAGCCTTCTTCGTTAAGACTTTACTCTGACAACTCTCTGCTACACTTATTTTTATACCCCAATAAAAACAAGCAACTAAGTACTTGTACTACGGCGTATTCTTCCCTTGTCCACGCGATGTTATCGCCTTATTTGGCTGACATCATAGACGAAAAGGTCGATGACTCAATGTTAACACTCAGTATCAAGCAAAAAATGCTCTTAAGCTTCAGCGCAATTGGTATCCTGCTCTTAGCTGGCAATAGCTTCTTCTACTATTCGCTCTATCAAGTTCAAATCAGTTATAGCAATATCGAGACACTCGCCATACCGGTTCAGAAGCAAAGCAATAACTTACAACTTGTGCTCGTTAAAATGTCGCGCCTTGCAACTTTAGCCCATAGCCAAAATGACACCGCAGAGCTAATGCAAAGCCAAAAAGGATTCAATGCGCTAGAGCATAAATATCAAAGTATTGAAAACGAGCTGAAACAGATGGTTAGCGACCAACCCCAGATGCAAGCATCACTGAATGAAGCTCAAAAACGCTACCAAGCCTACCAGCAACAAAGCCAAGATATGTTTAGCGCTAAGCTCGCGAACGAACAAGCAAAACAACATTATCAAACACTTTTTAATCAGTTTATTGAGGCAAAAACGCAAGCAAGTAATGCAATGATCGATTTAGAAACGATCTCATTGCCCGATAATCCGGCACTTTTGGAGGAGATAATCGGAACAGGAACCCGCATTGACGATATGCTTTACACATTAACCAACACAATGTCAGAGCTAACGCATGCTCAGGATTCTCTTTCTATAAACTCGCATAAACAGGATATAGCCCTATTGCTAGGGAATCTAAGTACTAACTTTACCTTTTTAAAACAACAAGCTTCGGGGATAAACACCCTAGGGTTACTGGAGATTTTTGAGCAACAAGCCACCATATTCAATCGGTTACTTTCAATCCCAGGCGAGCTATATCTGGCACAACAGCAAGTGGTTGATAATCACACTCAAGCAGAACAGCATTTTAAAAATACGGAACAAGAATTTAATGCCAATACCCTTGCGTTAGATAAATTATTAGCCCTAGCTGACAGACGTTTTAGTCTGTTGCAAAACATTGCAAATGACGATATTCAACGCGGTCAAACATTGGCCATTGTACTAGCGGCCATGTTTGTGTTTATGGTCAGTTCAATATCCTTCTTTACCCTAAGGGCCATGTTAGTACCACTCACCTTGGCAAATAGTGCACTAGCAAATATTGCGAGGGGAGACTTATCCAAGAGAATACCTAAACGTCACAATGATGAATTTGGGGTACTTATTGATAATATGAATACTCTTTGTGATGATCTGGCTAAATTATTAACCCATATCAGCAATGACGCCCACTCTTTAGATAATTCAGCCACACAAACACATCAGCAAGGTCAAGACATCGCTAATGCAGCTACCGCACAAATTGAGCGCATCAATGGCACGAAATCCTTAACAGAACAAATGTTTACCAGCTCTAACCTTGTTGCTGAACAAGCCAGTAGTTCGGCAACACAAATCACCCAAGCATCGAAACATAGCCAACAAGCACAGCTTATTGCCGCCGATAATCAAGCCAAAATAGCGGAGTTAAGCACAAAGCTAAGTGATTCTGTTGCTATCATGTCGCGCCTTAGTGCACACAGCCACAATATTGGTGGGATTCTCACCACCATTAGTAGCATTGCAGAACAAACTAACCTACTCGCCCTCAATGCCGCCATCGAAGCCGCAAGGGCTGGCGAACATGGTCGAGGTTTTGCGGTCGTTGCCGATGAAGTACGCTCATTAGCCTCAAGGACACAAGCCTCAACCGCCGAAATCCAACAGATGATCTTAGCGTTACAGCAGGAAACTACCACGGCCTCAACGGCCATAAGCTCAGGGCAAACACAAGCCAACGACTGTGTGGAGCAAAGTAAAACACTACACCATGCAATAGCACAGATTGAAGTCACACTCAGTGCCATTAATGAGATGAGTTTACAAATTACCCAAGCAGCCCACCAACAACTCGATTACAGCCGACATATTGAGTCCAGTATGGGGGAGGTCGCCTTCGCGGCAGATCAAAATGCCCATGAGGCAATGGATATGGCAAAACGCAGTGACCAAGTGACTCAATTAGCCCACTCGCTCACCCGCTCTGTCGAACGCTTTACACTGTAGCAATAAGTGCATTGATACTTATATGGCTAAATGTATCAGAGCCGAGATAACCACATAAAAACAACAGCCATCAGTAAACTGATGGCTGCTTTTTTAGCAAATACTGGCAGAATAACAGCCTAAGCATATTCCATTAAAAACTCATCGAGTTGCTCGTTAGCAATTTCGATCTCATCGCCTTCGAACTGCGCAATATGAAACATGCCCTCGCCTTCATTCGTCACAGGAATATTACTGATCCCGATGATAATGCCATCCGTTGGCGCGCGGATCGCCACACTATCACCGCCATGCGGACTGACAATATGGGCAATAATATAGCCCTTATTAACCCGTTGACCGAGTTTGAGCTTCATATTGACTAAGCCATCGGACTCACTGCGGATCCAATAGCTGCGTATCGCACTGACACTCGCGATCTTATTACTGACTCGCCCCTTAAGCATACCAAGGCTACGCATCACATTGAGCACGCCCTTAAGACCCGACTTAATTGCAAGCTCACTAAAGCGCAGCGCCTCGCCTGCCTCATACAAAATACAGGGAATGCCCTGCTGATTCGCATAGCCGCGCATCGACACGCTACGCGCCTTAGAGTGCATAATAAGCGGTGCGCCAAAGGCATTCGCCATGGCTAACATAGTTTCATCACCGGTATCGCAACGGATTTGCGGTAAGTTATCTCTATGGATAGCCCCCGTATGCAAATCAATCACATGGGTTGCATGGACTAATAACTGAGTAGCAAACAGGTTGGCTAACCGGCTTGCCAACGCCCCTTTACTGGAGCCTGGGAAGCAACGGTTGAGATCGCGCCTATCGGGTAAATAACGGGATTGTTGAATAAAACCAAACACATTGACTATGGGCACTACAATCAGAGTACCGGCTAAATTTTTAGGGTTAACCCGTCCAAGTAACCGCCGACAGATCTCAATACCATTGAGCTCATCGCCATGGATAGCAGCACAGACTAAGAGTGTCGGCCCAGGTTTGAGGCCGTGAAAGACTTCGACATGAATATCGAGTTGGGTATCGGTATAAAGCTTGGCAGCGGGTAATTTAATCCCCATTTGAGTACCCGCAATGACTCGTTTGCCTTCAATCTCAAACGCTTCGCGTTTTTTAACCATGGTCACTCCCTGATCTGCATTGCGCTGTATGTGATAACTCTAGTATTAAGCCTTAACACGCCCAAGCTATTATTCGCCTTCAAACTGGGTTAACCAGTGTTTTAAAATTTGCTGCAATGCCACACGCTCAGCAGTCTGGACCCCCGATAATAGCGCGCTCTGACATTGGATATGTTTGGGGAGCGCAGCCTCAATCAGTGCTTTACCTGCCGAAGTGAGCGAAACATGCACGGCACGGCGATCTTCCTTACAGTGCTCACGGGCAATCAAGCCTTTATTTTCCAGCCGGTCTAAACGACTGGTCATGGCGCCTGAACTTAACATCATGCTTTGATACAGCTGCGAAGGCGATAAAGTATAAGGCTTACCTGAGCGTCTGAGTGTCGCGAGCACATCAAACTCCCCCTGACCTAAGCCAAATTCGCCGTGGCATAAGGCGATAGCGTTTTCCATATATTTGGTCAGCCTTGCGATG
The DNA here is from genome assembly GCF_023475945.1 of Shewanella sp. 8A. Classification (NCBI taxonomy): domain Bacteria; kingdom Pseudomonadati; phylum Pseudomonadota; class Gammaproteobacteria; order Alteromonadales; family Shewanellaceae; genus Shewanella; species Shewanella sp. 8A. Next base: position 235,925 of record NZ_JAMDJP010000001.1, on the reverse strand, counting down.
CGCCCTATCACCGCCATGGGGACTAAATCCTCTGTCACCCCTTCAGCCCGCCACTGGCCGAGGATTTTATCTAATCCATCTTCAACTGAAGCCGACATTTGCTTTGCGTCGAGTAGTTGCGAGTCGTTTGCCATAGGTTTATCTCTATATAAAGATTCTTCACATGCTAACCATTTTATCGCCTAATTTAATGATTTGTATATGTGGCTACTTTTAGTGGGTAGATAAGATTAAATTCTGCATAAAAAAACCGCCCAATTTATACAAATTGGGCGGTTTTACGTTTAAGCAAGTTTAAGCGAAATGACTTAAGACTTTTTCACAAAACAGGTCAGGATCACAATGCGAGTACCATTCACACGACCTTCGATATGCTCTGGATTGTTGGTCAACGAAATATTGCGTACTGCGGTGCCACGTTTTGCCACAAAGCTGGTACCTTTGACGTTAAGATCTTTAATGATGACCACGGTATCGCCGGCGTTAAGCACGGCACCGTTGCTGTCTAAAGTCGGTGGCGTATCATCACTGGCGGCAGCGGCTTCGGCATCACCCCAAGCGCGTAAATCATCTTCAAGATACAACATATCGAGCAGATCCTGCGCCCAGCTTTCACCGCTTAAGCGTTTCAGCATGCGATATGACATCACTTGAACCGCAGGGACTTGGCTCCACATGCTGTCGTTCAGACAACGCCAGTGGTTCATGTCCATAGTATCCGGCGCTGCAATTTGGCTGCTGCAATTTTCACAAATCATAATCTCGTTTTCATGACCATCGGAAACCGGTAAGTCATAAATAGAGAGTTCGACGTCACTTGCGCAGAGTTCACATTTGCCGCCACAGCGAGTTAGCAATTCATTTTCAGTCATTTTTTCTGTCTACATGCGTAATAAAACGCGGATTATGCCATAAATTGGCTTTTCACGGCAGGGGGGAAGGCAAGATAACCCTATTTTTTATATGAGTTATCTATTTCTTCACCCTTGGAATTGCCATTTAATCCTTAAAATTCATAAGCTAAACTGAGTCTGATATCTCGCCCCGCCGCGGGGATGCCATCCGACAGAAACGGCGTCACCTGCTGATTTGTGAGATTTTTTGCCATTAAGCGCACGCTGAGCCCTTTCAGTGTTTCTTGAGGCTCGTAGGCTAAATATATATTTTGTAAGAAGTAATTCTCACTTGGGGATTCTGCATTAAAAATATCATCTTCAGGCACATTATCCTGTGCATCATACCAAGTCCCCTGCCAAGCAACTGAAATGTCATCGGTAATGTACATGCCCACACGCAGGCGAATATCCAGCGGCGCGATATTCGCAAGGTATTCATCCTCGCCTTGGCTGTCTCTGAGCGATCCCTGATGCTCGCCCTGTAACCAAGAAACGGCTAAGTCACTGAAGAAATCCTGATAACGGTATTGGGACTCGAGATCGGCGCCGTAGATCTCATAGCCGTCAAGATTGGTATAACCACTTTGAATCGCTTGATTTGGGTCGGACTTTGCACCGCGGCGCTGAGCAATATCGTCCCGTCCCAAGTTGGCAAAGAGGGTCACTTGGGTTGAAAGCGTATCTTGGGCGGCAAAAAGACTCGTTTGCTGCGTCATTAAGCCCAGTTTAAAGGCGTGCAGACGCTCCACATCGATATCTCGACTCGTGCCAGTAATGCTCGCCTTGGCGTATTGCACTGCATAGATTTCATCGACCACTGGCGCCTGTAAGCTGTAGGCGTAATCGAAATTCACTCGAGTATTCGCTGTTAACTGGTAGTCGATACCCAATCGCGGTGAAAAGCCCGAATGGTGAGTCGAACTGTAGTCGTGCCCTGCCTCGATATCGTTGTAATCGGGGGCAATGTTGGGGCGACCAATGCTGTAGATAAAGTCATATCGTAGCGAAGGAGTGATGGTCAGCTCATCCGTCACACTAATCGCATCGCGCAAATAGACTGCATAGGTATCCTGACGCCCTTCGGGCTGATAGTAAGGAGTGTACCAACCGTAGTTTTTCTCGGGATTTTTCTCATAACTTTTGTTAAAGACCATTGAATCCCTATCGAGACTGCGGAACTGCAATCCAGTGGTGATTTCATGATTACCAACAATACTTAAGTTGTTGATGTCAATGTAGTCACGCTTGTAATCCAACCAAGATTCATGGCCGAAGTTGCCGACGGAGACTATCATCTTTTCCCACGCGATTGGCGGCCTGACCCAATGGCGTGCATTGGCAGAATGGGAAACCACAATTTGGGTATCAATTAAAGGATTACTCGGGGAATAGCGATAATTCGCCGACCAGGTATTGTCTTCATAGGTGTTGTAGGCCGTGGTGGCATAGAGCGCCAGTTCATAGGAGCCATATTTACGGATGTTATAATCAGAAATCGCGGGCATAGGACCGCGGCGATTGGCCCAAGGCTTTCGGCCTTCGTCGAGATAATGGGTCAGGCTCAACATGAGTTGATGGTCACCTTGCTCATAATCCAGTTTGCCAAGGTAATTATTTTGCTCATAACCTGAGTATTCAAATGCTTCACCATTGGCGAGCGTCACATCCCCCGCATCACGGCGGGTGACATGTAATAAACCTGAAAGTTGTTGATTCGCTCGTCCATAAACCGTTCCCGTGTAACTTTTGGCGTCGTTATTACTGGCGTAACTGGCTTTGACTCGGGCGCCAAGGTTTTGATTGTAATTTAAAAAATCATCAGCAGATTTAGTCACAACATACATGGAGCCGCCAAAGCCGCCGTTACCTGAGCGGACATCGTAGGCCCCTTTAATCACTTCGACTCGCTTGATTAAATCGGGATCTAAGAAAAACGACCCATAGCGATACTGCTCAAATCCCACGGGGGCGTTATCGACATAAATGTTGAAATCTTCGGTTTCGCCAAATCCCCATACGTTAATGCGCTCGCCGCCACTGCGAGTACCACCATCAACATGGGCACCGGCCATATCATCGATAACTTCAGCAAATGTGGTCGCTTGCATCTCTTCAATTTGCTCCATCGAGATGATCGCCTCGCCCGGCTTAGTCATAGTGGTCGCTCGGCGGTATTGCTGGCCATGTACTTGTAATATCTCAATTGGCTCGACCTTAGGCGCTCCTAATACTTCCTTGGCATTGAGTGGCAACGCGGGCAATACGCTTAAGCCCAAACAGCCCATGATTGCTTTTGATATCGTGCTCTTAGGTTGATATCCCATCTCCCCATCCCCTGTTACATAGTGTAAAAAATAGGGCGGCATTATAGGCATCAACGTTAAAAATGAGAATAATTCTCACCTAGCTTTACATGTAAATCACAACCTGATGGTAACTGCAGGGAAATACTCGAAGAATTTGCAATATCCACACACATTTGTTCAACTCGCACTAACCTGTTTTGACTAACAGTCGGAATCTCAGTCTCAAGCACCTCAAAGGTTTTATGGATATGACTAAGCTCACCGCACAACCTCAAACCGAGTTGGCATTTACCGCTGCCAGCTTAGATTTTCTCAAACGGCTTTCGCTCAATAATTCCCGCGACTGGTTTAAAGCTCATCAGGATGAATATGAAGATAACGTCAGAACGCCCGCTCTGCGTTTTATTGAACAAATTCAGCCTCATATAATTGCGATTTCGCCAAGACTGACCGCGGTTGCCAAAAAAGTCGGTGGCAGCTTAATGCGCCCACAGCGCGATAGTCGCTTTAGCAACGATAAGACACCCTACAAAACCAATGTGGGGATCCAGTTTCGACATTTTCAGGGCAAAGATGTGCATGCGCCGGGGCTGTATTTACACATTGCCGAAGACGGTTGTTTTATTGCCGCGGGTATTTGGCACCCCGAGTCGAAGGCGCTCAATGCGATTCGGACTTGTATTGATGAAAATCCCAATGGCTACAAAAAGGCGCTGCAAACCTTAATAGACCATGGATTTATGATGGATGGTGATAGCTTGACTCGCCCGCCAAAGGGATTCGATAAACACCACCCCATGCTAACCGAGCTCAAACGTAAGGACTTTATCGCGCTAAAACCCATTCCCTTTGAACGGCTCTGCCAAGCCGATGCCGCCCGCTACTGCGCCGAACAATTCGCCCACTGTAGCCAATTAATGGCCTACTTGTGCTTTGCCCTCGAGTTGGACTTTTAGTTTTTGCATCAGTTTTGCGGTTCACGAGGCCAAGCATGCGCTTGGTCTCATGCTTATCGGTTTAACCTACGCCCTATTTCACATCGACGGGCTTAAGTGGCGTCAGCGCGAGACTCTTAAGATATTCGCTTAATACCGTAAATGCATTATCCAACAGGGCGTATTCCTTCGCCTTACCTAACACTCTAATCCCTTGTAATTGAAGCACTAAAAAAGCCGCTAGCGACTCAGGCTGAACCGATTGAGATAACTCACCCTCTAGCTGACTGTAGCGTAATACACCGGTGAAGTGAGTCTGCAACTGGGCAAATAAGCGCTGGCACTCTTGCTGCACGCAGTCATCATCGAGACATTTTTCTAATACTGCATTCTGCATAAAGCAGCCATACTCTTGCTCGCGCTGCAAGGCCACAAATCGCGCTAAATAGGTCAAGATCTCATTTAATCCCGCCTGTGCATGCAGGATTTTCTCCTTCGCCCCAAAGGAATAATGGTCAAGATAAAAACGTAAACATTCACGATATAAACTCTGTTTATCACCAAAACTGTTATACAAGCTGAAGCGATTAATCCCTAAGTGTTCGACCAGATCGGCAATCGATGTCTCGGCAAATCCCTTCTGCCAAAATAGCTCCATCGCCTGAATAAGCTTTTCTTGTCTATCAAAATTACAACTGCGTGCCATGGTTCAAACCTACATTGATGCCTGTATTAAACGGAGTGCATACGGCAAAACATTCTTGACTGATCGTTTAGATATGGCGTAAATTTTATCCTAACCGATCGTTCCGTTAAAGCTCTATTTAGCCAAACTTAAAGATTAACAGAAGGAAAGAGCATGAAGCTTTATGAATTAGCCCCTACGCCAAGCGCAAGACGCGTGAGTATTTTCCTCGCCGAAAAAGGCATCGATATCCCACGTGTGAATGTTGATATTCGCGGCGGTGAAAATCTCAGCCCTGAATTTAAAGCCAAAAGCTTAAACGGACGCATTCCACTGCTCGAACTCGATGATGGTAGCTACCTATGTGAATCCGTGGCTATTTGCCGCTATTTAGAAGAAATCCATCCCAGTGAAACGTCACTATTTGGTAACAGCCCGCTAGAGCGTGCCAAAGTAGAAATGTGGCAACGTATCATTGAATTACAAGGTCTGATGGTCGGCTTTCAAGCCTTTAGAAACCTAACGGGTATCTATAAAGATAGAGAAAATTGTGTCGAAGCCTGGGGCGCAGAATCACGCCAACGGGTCATTGACTTCCTGCCGACCTTAGACCAACAATTAGCCAAATCTAGCTATGTTTCGGGCGATAACTTTACGATTGCCGACATTTCTGCATACGTTTTTATTAGCTTTATTAAAAACTTAGATATTCTGGTGGATGACACCCTGCCCCACATTCAGGCATGGTTTGCGACAGTGGCCCAGCGCCCCGCGATAGTGTCGCTTACCCCAAAAAACTAGCAGCGATGCCCTATTGGGCACCCAAGTTAAGCATTAACCAGTTAAGACTTAAGGGATAACTATGATTGATTTATATACCGCCGCGACCCCGAACGGTTTTAAAATTTCCATCGCGCTTGAAGAAATGGGTCTCGACTATCGAGTGCATAAGTTAGATTTCAACACTAACGAACAGAAACAACCTGAGTTTCTCGCCATTAACCCTAATGGCCGTATTCCAGCCATTATCGACCGAGATAACGAGGACTTTGTGGTGTTCGAGTCCGGCGCAATTCTTCTGTATCTGGCGGAAAAAACGGGTAAGTTCTTACCAGCCGATCCTAAAAAGCGCTCACAGGTCATTCAGTGGCTCATGTTCCAAATGAGCGGTGTTGGCCCGATGATGGGTCAAGCTAACGTGTTTTACCGTTACTTCCCCGAAAAAATCCCCGCGGCCATTGAACGTTATCAAAAAGAAGGCCGACGTTTGTTTGAAGTAATGAACACCCAGTTAGCCAAGCATCAGTATCTGGCCGGTGATGAGTACACCATTGCCGATATCGCGACTTGGCCATGGGTGCGCATCCATGAATGGAGCGGCATCAACATGGAAGGACTCACTCACTTACAACGTTGGTTAGATGAGTTAGCCCTGCGCCCCGCCTGTCAAAAAGGCATAGTCACACCTCCGCCTTCGGTCTTGAGTGACGAAGAGCGTGCTAAACAAATCCAGAAGATGGTGACTAAGTAGGTCATCCTATCCTCTCGCGCATTCGTTTTCCCCATCAAGCCCCAACTCTGCATTGGGGCTTTTTTACTGCTAGCGATGCGCAAAACTGCTACACTCTGCGCCACTTATTGATTTGCTTGGCCATATTCATCACATTGGATGGACATCACTCGGTCGAGCCACTTTTCAGGCTAACTTTATGGGCAATCCAAACGGCTTATCATCTACCACTATTCACTCTGCATTTAATATCGAACCGCAAACGCCCGCGCAAAAACGCGCGATGAGCTATGCCAATACCATTAAGTTATTGTTCGATGAGATTTTAAATACCAAGCAACCCGCCGACCGAGTGCTCGCGAACTACTTTAGGGAACATAAAAAGCACGGCTCGAAGGATCGCAAAGTCATCCGCGAATCCTTATTTAGCCTGTTCCGTTGGTGGGGCTGGTTTAAAGCCACGGCCGATCATCAACAGGCGCCACAATTTTTTGCCATGCTCAGCGCGAGCGCCCTAATCGAAGCCCATCCATGGCAAGATATCGCCCAAGCCTGGCATGAGCTCGCCCAATCGCCGGTTGATTATCAACAGCTTCAATCCCTTAGCGTTAATAGCTTAACAGATAAATTGGCACTAGTACGGCGCCAATTTCCCGAAGTGTCCTTCGAATTCGCGGATTTATTGCCTGAATGGTTTTGGCAGGTCTGCCCAATTGCCCCAGAGCTGCGCCCAGATCTCATCGAAGCCATGTCTAGCCGGCCACCGATTTGGGGACGTGCACAGGGAATCAACAGCCAAATAGCTGTTAAGCAACTACAAGCGCTAGAGATTGATGCGAGTCTCAGCCCCTATTTTGAAGATGCCATAAATCTTGGCACTAAGAGCATGAATCTCAATGAAATATCACTCTATAAAGAGGGCAAAATTGAGATCCAGGATTTAGCTTCGCAAGTGATAGGTCAAATTTGTGCACCAGAGCCTTGGCAACATTGGTGGGATGCCTGCAGCGGCGCAGGTGGAAAAACCCTGCAATTGCGCGCACTGATGCAAACGGCCACGGCTAAGCACAATCCATTTTTGGGCAGCATAGTCTCGTCGGATATTCGCGCCCACGCCTTAGAAGAACTCAGCAAACGCGCCCAACGGGCAAAGTTTGGCGGCATCAGCATTGCTCGCTGGCGCAGTGATGCACTGCCGGTCGACGCCAACCATTTTGACGGGGTATTAGTCGACGCACCCTGTAGCTGCACGGGCACGTGGCGCCGTAACCCTGATATGCGCTGGCTCGACAGCTTCGATGCCGTCACAGATAAAGCAGCACTGCAACTGGATATATTAAGCCGCAGCAGTAAGGCGGTAAAACGGGGCGGAAGCTTAGTCTACGCCACTTGCTCACTCTCACCGGTTGAAAATGAGCAAGTAGTTTCCGCCTTTTTACAACAACATCCCGAGTTCAACCTAGTGCCGATCCGCCACCCCTTTACCGGCGAACAAACAGAAATGTTGACCGTGTGGCCCTTCGAAGCCAACACTGATGGAATGTTTGTGGCGCGCATGCAGCGCAATCTCTAGGGCGTGTTGACGTTTCAGGGTTGTTTTTGCAGCAATTTGGCTGGATTTTATGCAAGGCAAAGTCCGTGCAGTGTAGTTATTCTACATAAACGGACGATAACGCCGCAGAAAAGTCAGACAAATGCTGCCCGAAGGGTTCGTCTGGCAAACCCTTGCTCTTACTTTCTGTCATAAGAGCCGCTCGTCACTTGAGTAGAATGACTACACATCATTCCTCGTTTCGCGAGCACGAGCTTGCCAGAACGAACAAAATCTAATCTCGAAACGTCAACACGCCCTAGCACTAACTCCTTATTTTTTATCAGAACTAGGCACTCTTTCCCTGAGTGCCTTTTTACATATTTCCTAATTAGGTTTGTCGCTTGCAAAGTTTATTCATAGAACAATCATTAAGATAAGTCATAAATACCCTAATAAAATGCCTAAAAGCCATGCTTGCATCGCTCGCCCCTGTTCTTGGACAAAACTTTTCACCATCAGTGATTAAATATTTCGCTTTAGCTTAATCTCACCTTTGGGTAAAAAGATCGGGTGCTGAAAATGGCACAGATATTTTTGGAATTTTGACCATGTCACACTCCTATGAATTTGACGACGATGATGCGCCATGGGGCGAAAACGTCAAAGGTAAGCAAAAAAACAAACGCGTAAAACAACGTCGCAGGGATACTAAGCGCCGTTATTCTGATGATGCAGAGGTGGATTTCTATCAGCATAAATCGAAGTAACTGAACTACGACCCGTTTGCCTTAGCAAATTCGAGCTTTATAAGCAGTCAAATCCCAGCAAGTTGGAGTTAATCCAACTTGCTAGTTAATCTAAGTTTTTCCCTCTATTCATCTTTTAATTCAATTGTAAAATCAATAGGCTAATTGGCCTATTTACCCTATGCTCTTTAGGGTTTACTCATGCTTTTTTGTCGACAAAAACTACCTTACACATCTTTACGGGTTTAAAGGATGATCCCATGGAAAAACAACGCCCCGATTTTATCTATCCCCCAGGCAGTATGTTAATGCACTCCCCCTTAGTGTTGAATAAAGCCGATATGTACGGTTTTTTTCTCAAGGGAAAACTCGCCAACTTACAGCGCTCGATCGATAAAACCCTTAATCAAGTGGCCGGAAGTGCCATGTACTTTAAAGTGCTGTCGCCCTTTGTACTGACAACTTTTACCCAAATCGAGAAAGCCTATTCAGAAGAGCCGACCGATAGGGCCAAGGGTTGGATCCAAGAAACCGACATCATCACTTGGGTCATGGTCGGTCGCCAAGACAATAGCAACAGCACATCCATCAGCCATGTGTATTTTCAGCCGCTGCATATTTGGGTGAATGATGCAATGGCCCTGATCAATGGCCGCGAGTTATTCGGTTATCCCAAGTATTTGTGTGAATACACTATGCCCGCAGTCGGAGAGCCATTAACCCGCCTATCCCTGGCAACAAAGAGCTTCTTACACTTTAGCCCTGACACTGAACTTGCCATGCACCCGCTGATTGAGGTGAATTGCAATGCCAAACCCGAGGCGCAGCTCACCACGCTAGAAGCCATAGCCCAAACCTGGCAACTCTTTAAAGAACAAACGGATTTTATTCCAGAGTTGGATAAGCTCGGTGAGGAGCAACTGTTTCATTTGCTGTTTAAGCCCGCTATCGACCAAGTGTTTTTAAAGCAGTTTCCGGACGCTTCAGGCCAAAAAGCGGTTTATCAGGCGATTACTGCATCGCCCGCTAAGGTCAACAAAGTGCACAGTGTTGCCCTGTTAGAAAATGACTTTGTCGCCACCATTTTTGATAACGCCAGCTTCCCACTCAAAGAAACCCTAGGCGTCGAGGTCGGCGAGCAGCATGTATTACTGCCCTACCATGTGAACTTTGATTTTGAAGTACCGCCGGGCGAAGTGCTGGTCGATAACTCTGAAATCAAAAAACAAAAAATTGCCATTCTCGGCGGAGGTGTCGCCGCCATGACCGCCGCCTGTTATCTCACCGACAGACCCGGTTGGCAGAACCAATATGAGATTGATGTCTATCAATTAGGCTGGCGAATCGGCGGCAAGGGCGCAAGTGGCCGCAATGCCGCGATGGGGCAACGGATTGAAGAGCATGGCCTCCATATCTGGTTTGGTTTTTATCAAAATGCCTGCGCCTTGATGCGTAAAGCCTATGAAGAATTAAACCGCCCGCCCGAAGCACCGCTGGCCACCTTCTTCGATGCCTTTAAACCCCATAATTTTATTGTGCTACAGGAGGAAATTAATGGTCGCTCCGTTAGCTGGCCGATTACCTTTCCAACACTCCCAGGGATCCCAGGAGATGGCACCGAAACCTTAACCTTCTGGAAGGTAGTTAAGGCCGCCTTTGCTTGGATAAAAGAATGGCTAAAGGACATGGACTCCCTACTGGAAGCCGATGAAAAAGCCATGGCGACACCGAAAAACTGGCTCGATACCAGCTGGTTTGAACGGCTGAAGGATAAGTTAGAGGATTCAGTAGAAGATGCGATGGAATCCCTCGACGCCCTGGGTGACAAGCTAGAATGCCATTTTAATCAAATGATTGGCCGCGAATGCGATGAGCATGTCCACAGCGAGAGTGACGATGGTTTAGTCGAGTCCGCCGTCGATGCCCTGCACCAAAGGTTGGTTAAACGCTTTAGTGACCATTTAGACACTAACGACGAGTTGCGCCATCTTTATATCGCCGTCGATTTAGGCTTAACCATCTTAAAAGGGATGTTTGTCGACGATGTGTTTGAAAAAGGCTTCGATGCCATCAACGATTATGATTACCGCGAATGGTTAATCAAACACGGCGCCAGCCAAAAATACACGGTCGACAGCGCCCCAGTACGCGGTTTTTATGATCTGGTATTTGCCTACGAAAAAGGCAACTTTGACAAACCGAATGTCGAAGCGGGCACAATTATTCGCTCCATGCTGCGTATCGCCCTGTGTTATCAAGGCGGGATTATGTGGAAAATGCAAGCCGGCATGGGAGATGTGGTCTTTACCCCCTACTATGAAGTGCTGAAACGGCGCGGCGTTAATTTCCACTTTTTCAATCGAGTCGATAATTTAGAATGTCGCAATAACAGCATTCAAGCGATTGAAATCACTGAGCAAGTCACTTTGGCACCATCGGTTAAAGACTACAATCCACTCGTTGATGTGAAAGGCTTAGCCTGCTGGCCCAGTACCCCAAATTACGATCAGCTCGAGCCTGAGCAAGCCGCATTGCTAAAAGCCCATGATATTAATCTTGAACACTTCTGGAGCGATTGGGACAACCTGTACGAGGCGCAATTTGGCCAAGCACTACCGAAAAAACGTCTACAAAAAGGCGTGGACTTCGACAAAGTGATTTTTGGTCTGTCTCTTGGTTCGGTCCCCCATGTCGCTAGCGAAGTCATGGCGCAGAGTCCGGCGCTCAAAACCTGTGTCGATAAAGTGCAGACCGTCGCGACCCAAGCCTATCAACTTTGGATGAATCAAGATCTTAATGGTATTGGCTGGCCCAATTATTCTGAGGATGGCGAGCAGCCTGTCTTATCAGGCTTTACCGAGCCCTTCGATACATGGGCATCAATGGATCAATTGCTCGATAAAGAAGACTGGCGCGACCTTGAGCCCAAAAATGCCAGTTATTTCTGCTCGGCGTTGCCCGTGGATGCCTATCCACCACGTACGGATATCGGTTTCCAACAGCGCAAAACCGCCGAAGCCAAGGCTGGCGCCATTAATCAGCTCAATATGGAAATTCATAAGCTGTGGCAACATGTTGGCGATAGTTTCCCCTGGGAATGGTTGCACGATGAACAAAACCGCCAAGGCGAAGCGCGATTCGATAGCCATTATTGGCGCGCCAATGTGGATCCTTCGGAACGTTATGTGTTGTCGGTTAAAGGCAGCTCACAATATCGGATCAACACCGATGGCACAGGTATCGACAATCTGTATATGACGGGTGACTGGATTAAAACCGGTCTCAATGCCGGTTGTGTCGAGGCCGCCACCATGGCGGGGATGCATACCGCTAAAGCCATCTGCGGTCATCCGGCCATTATCAAAGGCGAAAAAGACTTCGCCTAAATGCCAAAGGGCTGCATTGTGCAGCCCTTTCTATTTGTTTTATAAGTTGTTCTCAAGCTTAAAAGGAAGCGATCTCACCCACGCGGCTATCGGCATATTCCTGACGCCGTTTTTCCATCCTCGACTGATACAAACTACTATCTGCACAGCGCAGCCACTCATGGGGTTCGGCTACGTCGGTATTCATCGCGATGCCAAAACTAAAATGACAATCCTTTAAGCCTTCAGCTGCGACTTGCGCAGTTAATTCTCGCAAACTATTCACTAAATTTGTCACGCTACTCGCAGGCAGAATAACGACAAACTCATCGCCACTAATACGGTAGATTTTGAGTTGAGCAATATTGGTCGCTTGCAAAAATTGCACAAGTCTTTGTAGTAAACGATCCCCTTCTTGATGTCCCAAGGTATCATTTACCATCTTGAGATTGTCGACATTCAGCAGCACCAACGCCATAGGGTTAACCACCTTATTGGAAAAGGCCAATTGAGAATTCATAAACTCATCAAAGGCATAACGGTTACCGACTCGCGTTAAGCCATCAAGCCTTGCTTTTTCCCAAGCGATCCCTAACTCTTCGATATGCGCCTTACGTTCTTCAGAAAGGAGTTTAAGTTTATTAGCCAAGGCAAGAGATAACAGTAAGGCATCTACAGTGCCGCCGAGCAAAGTAGCAAATTCAGCATGCTCAATAAAATCAGGAGTAATCCCCATATTGCCCGGTAAAATAATCACCGCAGGCAACAGCAAACAACTAAAGGCCATAATAAAATATCGCGCAGGGGCAAAGCCTTTCATCAAGCATACATTGCCGCAGGTAATCGCCAACGCAATCCACAACATGATGAGTACAGAGGCAATAATCGCGGTATAGGACAATAACCAAATACTGGTAGGCAGGGCTAAAACACAAGCAACTAATAAGTACTGGCTTAGTCGCCACAATCGGGGTGAATAGCTAGGCAACTGTAAAAAATGCTTGTAGAACATAATATTAAATATCGGCAAACTGATAAAAAACAGATGATGTAGTTCTAATTGATGATAGTTAAACAAGTGAGCGGGTAGATGGAATGTTAATGCCCAACCACCAAAATAGGCCAATACATAAAGGCCATAATATAAGAAGGCCTTATCAAAAATAGAGATATAAATCAGCAAATTATATAAGGCGATAAACAGTAATCCCCCTAAACAAATCAGTATCGCCATGGCCACACGGTCGTTGGTTAACTGATGCACCTCTTCTGACGTAAAAGCCAGCTCCGGGGCGGAGGAATAATAGCGGCTACTCAGTCGAGTCACCAACCAATAATCAGTCCCAATATTCAGTTGAACCTTGCGACCGTAATCGAATAAAAATTCATAGGGTGCATAGTAACCACTGTGGGCCGTTTGCACTGAGCCATCACTACCAAGTAACCAATAATCGACCGATTCAACAATAGAATTACTAGCATCGACTACCCAACGAGTTTGACGGCTATTAACCATCACTGGAGACACCATCCAATAGTCGCCACCAGCCAGACTCACAGAGCTAGCTTCTTTGAGTAGGCTCATCCATTGAGTTACCTCATTAAAATCGGCAGGCGGGAGCTGCTTATCTTCTGCATGGAATAAATAAGGGGAGTCCAACGCAATTTCAGCGCTAAGGGCAAATGGACTAAATGTCCAAAACAGCAACAAAAAGCACCAGAAATTATGCACGTTAGTTTTGCTCATTGGTATCTTGGTTTATATACCCGCGTTTAGTTCCACGCAGAAAATCAATTTAGAATGTTAACTTTATGACTACATTTTATTTTTTACAATTGATTAGACTAAATTAGTCGGCAATTGGATGCCTTATGATGATATTTTAGTCGTTAACTTATAGAACCACACTTTAGCCTCAATATCAGTCGTTAACATGGATACCTATGGCACCTTTATTGATGATTTTAGCGGCACAATTGTTGATAGCCAGCGGTAACCTATTGGTTAAGTTGCTTGAAACTAATGCGCCAGTGTTTCAACTTGTACTTTACCGGCAATTATTTGCCACACTTTTGGTACTGCCCTTTGTCTGGCGTTTACAGGGCAATCTCAAGTTAAGTCCCTTTTACAAAGTGCACTTAAGCCGAGCGCTATTAATTGGTTTAGGCAATGCTATCTTTATGCTAGCTGTATTGCATCTGCCACTCGCAACAGTCACCGCAGTCATTTATACCTCGCCATTATTACTGCTGTTATTGTCCGCGTTCTTTTTACATGAGCGCATAGGCTATCGCCGAACAGTAGCAGGCATCATTGGTTTTACGGGCATATTACTGATAAGCCAACCAACAGAATTTAATCTCTACATTGGCTTAGCCTTTTTTGGGGCCATGACTTCGGCAACAAACAGCTTGATTTTGAAGGCATACTCAACCCATGAGCATCCCTTTTCAACACTCTTTTGGTCTAATGCCTTTGCGATGGTTTTTCTGATACCGGCAACTTGGTACGAGGGCGCAGATTTTAATCTCCCCGTCGCTCAAGTCGGCTTAACCTTAGGCGTGTTTTATATCGGCATGACCTACCTGATTATCCATGCCTATCGACGAGCAGATGCGAGCCAAATGGCACCAGTGGAATACACAGGCCTTATTTTTGCCGCATTGTTAGGTTGGTGGTTTTTAGATGAACCCCTTAGCATTGTGGTGTGTATTGGCATTGGACTAGTGCTCTTCTCCTCCATCCTACCAAGTTACAGCGAGCTCAAAGCTAAATGGAAAAGCCGGCAAAGGTAACCTTGGCCGGCTTTAAATTCGAGGCGACACATTTAGGTCGCCAATTTACTGGTTCGATTAGAAGCGGAATTTACCGCCGATGTACGCACCATCTTCAAAGGTAAAATCACGGGCATTATCGTATTCAAAGGCAATTTTACGATAACCAACGTACAGCGCCATATTCGGGTTGATGTTGTATTGCACTTTAGAATCCAATTCATACTGACCATCGACATTACCGAAAGACAATACCGATGGCGCGTAGTAAGCGGCAGCATGTATAGAAATATTTGGCCCTAAGGCTAACGCATAACGACCACCGACAGACACAGTACTGCCATTTGGCGCATCGTCTGCCCATAACTGGCTTAACTTAGCGCCCACTTCAAAATGATGCACTCCCGCATCGTGGGTCATGTGCATTGCACCTTGAGCAATATGACCGCTATCGTCCGAATAAATATATCCTAATACTGCATTAGTATCTTTATTCACTTGCAGCTCTAACTCAGTAGAAACCACATCGTTGTTTAAGCCAAGATTAAATTCTGACGCATTCACTTGCAGCGCGGCTGCACTCAATAATAAGACACTTGCTACTCTGAATTTAGCCATAAAAACACCTCAATAATGACTGTGGGTAATAGCGCGGATCATACCGAATAAAAAAAGAAAATCTGCATATTTAGGATTTTGGTGCCGATATTTTTGAATTTAAAACCAAATAAAAACCAGCCATAAACACCAGCAAAACCTAAATAAAACATTTTTTACACATTAAGGTGCTGGTATACGATTTCCCACTAAGGTTTGCATCGTTCCTTCAATATCAATCTCATCACATAAGGTTAAGTAATACCAACCCACGGTATTCCCCGTTCCTCTAATGCTTAAATAGTTACGCCAAAAGTGAAATCCGGCCTTGAGTAAATTCACTCTGCTGGCGTTGTTTTCATCTCGAATAGTGGCAAATAACAGGGCGATTCCCTGTGCTTTAGCCACTTCAATCCGCATAAGGGTAAGCCCTTGGGCGATGCCTCGGCGGCGATATAAAGGCGAGACCACCAGATAACCGAGTTCCCCCACAGGGCCAGAACCGGCCTTAATCGCTGCGCAGCCGACTATCTCGCCTTCGAGAGTCTTCGCCAATATCACGGCGCGGGACAGAGCAAAAGCCTGATGGTCGAGGGGATGCGCGTTGTCATCGCGCAGGTCAATTAATGACGCCGCAGCCGCTAATTCGGCCGCGTTTTGACAAAGAACAAATTGAATATCGTTTTGATTCATACAAATGAGTTAAACAACCTAAATCCACTTAAAGATAAAGTATCGTCGCCATACCGAGGAAAGTGAAAAAGCCCACCACATCGGTCACAGTGGTTAAAATCACCGAGCCAGATAGCGCCGCATCTTGGTTAAATCGCTGCAAGACCATAGGCACAATCACCCCAGCTAAAGCCGCGACCGCCATATTGATTAAAATCGCACAGCCTATCACTATGCCTATGGTGCTGTCGGCAAACCACCAACCCGCCACCAATCCAATAACAATCGCCCACAGAGTGCCATTGACTAAACCAATGCCTAACTCGTTCTTCATTAACGAGAATAAGTTACCCGCAGAGATCTGCCCCATCGCCATACCGCGGATCATCAAGGTGAGCGACTGACTACCCGCAATCCCGCCCATGGACGCCACTATCGGCATAAGTACCGCAAGTGCAACCACTTGAGATAAGACATTTTCAAACAATCCAATGGTTGCCGAGGCCAAAAATGCGGTGAGTAAGTTAATCCCTAACCACACGGCGCGGCGCTGCGCACCTTTGATGATAGGGGCGAATAAGTCGTCGGACTCATCCATACCCGCGGTCGCCATTAATTGCGCTTCGTAATGTTCACGCACTAAGGCAGTCGCGGCCCTCAGGGTGACACGGCCAATCAGCTCCCCGGCCTCATCGATCACGGGTAACTCAATTTCGCGGCTATGTTCTATCGCCTCGGCGGCATCGAGTAGCGTCGTATCCGCAGTTAATGCACGACTGTCTTCCGATAACAGTGAAATCAGCGGCTCAGAGGGATCGTGCTTGAAAATATCGTAACGTCTGACCGTACCTAGGTATTTATCCGCCTCATCGACAATAAATAAGTTGTCATTACAGTCGAGTTCAATTCGCCTGAAAAACCGCTGCGCCTGAGCCACAGTCGCCTTATCGCTGAGCACTAACATTTGATGATCGGTATAACGACCAATTTCGTTTTCCGAATATTGGTCATACAACTCGAAACGCTGCCGCTGACGCTCGCCCATCTGCGCCAAGGCGCGGTCGGTAAAACTTTCGGGGAGATAATCACTCCACTCAATCAAATCCTCAGGACTGAGCTGCGCGAATAGCAGATCCACCTCATTGTCGGGCATCTGCTTTAGGATACCCATACGCGGATCGGCGCGCATTAAACTCAGCACTGTCACACGGTCACTAAACTCAACCTGTTGCCAACGCTCGTAACGCTCGTCTAGGGGTAAAGACTCCAGTGCTAATGCAATAGTACCAGGCTCTGCTTCATTTAAGATTTCACTGAACACTTCAGCCTGTTCTTCACCTTCAACTTCAGTGAGTTGCTGAACAACCTGCCCGACATCGGCCTGTGTGTTTGATTCGTATTCGGCTTCATGTTCAGTCACATAAACGCCCTTCTGCTGAGATAAAAATTAGCGTAACTATATTGATATTGAAGAAGATTGGCAAACACACAAAATAAATTGCACACAAATTGATTGATAACAACTTAACTATTATTTATGCTAATCATCACACCTAAGGAGGTAATGATGACATCGACTATCTATAGCCACAGCGCAAACGACATTCAAGGCAATCCAACGGCACTGGCACAATATCAAGGCAAGGTAATTTTAATTGTAAATACAGCCAGTGAGTGCGGTTTTACACCACAGTACAAAGGCTTAGAGGCGCTTTATCAAAAATATAAAGCACAAGGATTTGTGGTTTTAGGCTTCCCATGCAATCAGTTTGGTGCCCAAGAAAAAGCCGATGAGAAAGGCATCCAAAGCTTTTGTGAACTCAACTTTGGCGTGAGTTTTCCCCTATTTTCAAAAATCGAGGTAAACGGTGAGCATACTCACCCTTTATATCAGTATCTTAAAAAAGCAGCGCCGGGCCTATTGGGCACAGAACGGATTAAGTGGAATTTCACTAAATTCTTAGTGAATCGTCAGGGAGAAGTGGTCGCTCGCTTTGCGCCAACCACAAAACCAGAAGACATTAGCGACAAAATAGAAACGCTTTTAAAGTAATCAGCGAGCTATCCCGTTGAAACTTTTCTATTAAATAAAAAGTTAAGTTATTTTTTATTTTCGATGGAACTTTAACCCTATAAGCCCCTCAAACATATTGAACAGCGAATGTCTTTTTCATGTTCATCATTCTCCCAGGGGCTTCTAGCGCGGCCCCCTTGACCTAGGAAGAGGTCACTAGGCAACCAATTGGTTGCCTTTTTTTATGTCTATGTTTTATTTGTAAAATAAATGTAGTCACCCACTGACTTCTATATTTAGCATGTCGGCATGGTCGAAAATAATTTCAAAAATTTTTAGCCGCAAACTGAACTTTATGAAAAGGCCTTAGTCTGACTATATGTAAGGATTAACAAATCCGCTTTAATGCACAATTGATTGCTAAATGAAAAGTTTAGCAAAGGATTAAATGGATAAAACATGCCGTTTAATTCAATGGAACAGTTTCAAGTTATTGCATAGAGTCGAATTGGTTGGTCGTTCATCATCATCTCCCTTTTGGGAAGCAATCGAATACACGCTAGCGCACTGAATTCCTTTGTCTCCTAGCTTGATTTTTCTTATGGCAACCTTTGGTTGCCATTTTTTTTATCTGTTTTTACGAGTTAAACATCCTATCTAACTGCACTTGAATGGATGGGTGATAACCTGCGCGTGCGCTTGCATAAATCTGTTGTAACTCAGCATGATAACCCGCAATCTTTAACTCAGCGTAAAGCGGACGGACAAACTTGCCGCGGCCAATACGCTGTAAATAAGCGCTTAAAGCGGGCAGCACGGGATCGTAATGATTGCGGATAGCGACCCTAAACCAATCGCAGGCAATTTCGGCATTGGTCGACTCGGTTAACTTAAAGGTATCGTCCAAATCCATTAATTGCACCTGAGACAAGACTTCAGGCAATTGGGTCAAAAAGTATTGCCAGTGATGGACACGCCAGCCTTGCACCTTAAGCTCACTAGCCGCTTTGCCCTTTAGAAAGTCCTCCAAGGCGCTATCGACCTTATCTAAACTTCGCGATGTGGGCCCAACATAACCTTGAGGTAGCCCTTCGCCATAAATCCATTCCAGCAATTCGGCTTCGCTTATCTTATCGGAATAGGCTTCAACTAAAGCGACTTTGGCGTATTTGACAAACTCTTCAGTGGTAATTGCCTTAAAAGCAAAGTGCTGCACATAGGCAAACAGAAACTTATCGAATTCGGTGCGGCCAAGTCGATGCTCTAATTCATGGACGAACATCGACGCCTTATCATAGGTAAAGCGGTTAAAGGCCAGATTAGGATCGGCCTGTTGTACATTGGCGGGTAGCGTTTGCCTATGGCGCGGTAAAACGGCCATTTCTTCTTTTAGTCGACCAAATTCAATAACCCATTCTAGCTCAGCCTGCTCCTTGCCATAGACTTCCTCGACAATTCGATTGGTGAAATAGGTCGTAAAACCTTCATTTAACCAGAGATCACGCCATGTGGCATTGCTCACCAAATTGCCCGTCCACGAGTGTGCCAACTCATGGGCAACCGTTGACACAAGGCTCTTATCTCCCGCAATCAAGGTTGGAGTTAAAAAAGCTAAACGGGGATTTTCCATGCCACCAAACGGAAAGCTCGGCGGCAAGATGATCATGTCATAACGCCCCCAGGCATAGGGGCCTAATAGCGATTGCGCCACATCTAGCATATGTTCGGTATCGGCAAACTCAGTTGCTGCGGCGGCCAACATGCAAGGTTCTGTATACACGCCGCTGCGCGGGCCTATAGCTTGAAATGCCAAATCGCCTACCGCTAATGCCAGCAAATGGGTTGGGATTGGTTTCTCCATCTCAAACGTAAATATCCCTTCAAGCGGTGTATCTGGATGATTCATCGCACTCATCACTGCACGCATTCCCTTGGGCACTTGGACTTTCGCATCGAAGGTTATCCGCGCCTTTGGCGTATCCTGCAAGGGGATCCAACTGCGGGCATTAATGGGCTGAGATTGACTAAAGAGATAAGGTAACTGTTTGCCGGCCGTTTGCTCAGGCATAAGCCACTGCAACCCTTCAGCTTCTGGCGAGGTGCGATAGTGAATACAGACTCGCTCACACTTTTCAGCAGGTAGCTGGATCACCAATTTCTGCCCGAGGATTTCATTTGGCACTTCAAGCACAAACTCAAGGGGCTCTTGAGTATCAGTCGTGACCGATAAAATATGTAAATCACGGCTATCGAGCCATAACTCGCTAGTCTGTGGTTCAAAGTAGCGAAGTGACAGAATCGCTTCCCCGAGCAAAGTGCGAGTCGCAAAGTCGATTTTCAACGCGAGGGATAAGTGTGTGACCTGCACTTGGTCGCTATTGGCAAAGGAATGGTAATCCCGAGTTAAATCCCATGCTGCGGGAGCGATTGGCATTTGCTGGCTTTCTGATGACATCACTTAGCTAACCTGTGAACGGTAAATTATCTAATCATATTATCGGATGCAGATTTACCGACGCGCAATCGAATAAACTGTCCTCGCATCGGCATTTTGTAACAATGCTTGAATCCAAGTTTTGCCATAATCGACTTTAGTTAACTCATAAAAATAAAATTTACATATTTTTCAATGCATAAAGAAAAATAGTAAAAATTTTTTCAAAAATTTTCTATTTTGGCTGAACTAATTTCGCGCCCTTGAGTCAGATATTATGAACCGAATCTTTGCAATGAGTTTCTTCGTTCATCATCATTCTCCTTTCGATGGTTTCTAGCGCGACCGTCCCCAGATTCCGAATTGGAATTTACAGCAACCTAATTAGGTTGCTTTTTTTATGCCTATTTTCAGTCGTAAGCGCCAGCTAGTAATCACCTAGCATGATAACCCCATACTGACGTTGGTGGTTTTAGCCCCCAAAACAAAAAGGGCCTCCGAAGAGACCCTTAAGGTTTAGCGATTTAGCATTAGAGGCGGATGCCTAACTGTTCTAAATCTTTAGCAACGACGCTCTTAGGCAGAGTCACATAACCGTCTTTTTCTACCACTTGCTGACCTTGCTTAGACAGCACGTAACGGATGAATTCTTTTTCCATTGGTGCTAAGTCTTTGTTTGGTTGCTTGTTCACGTATACATATAAGTAACGTGATAATGGGTAAGTACCGTTAGCGGCGTTTTCTGCAGTCGCTTCGATAAACTCGTTACCTTTCTTCGCGATGGCAACGGCTTTCACGCCAGCAGTTTTGTAACCGATACCTGAGTAACCGATAGCGTTCAGTGATTGAGACACTGACTGAACTACAGAAGCAGAGCCTGGTTGTTCGTTTACGTTGGCCTTGAAGTCACCTTTACACAGAGCGTGCTCTTTAAAGTAACCGTAAGTACCAGATACTGAGTTACGGCCATATAACTGTACGTCTTTAGCTGACCAGTTACCGTCAAGGCCTAAATCGCCCCAACGTTGGATGTCGCTGCTACCACATTTGTGAGTAGAAGAGAAAATACCGTCAACTTGTTCGACAGTTAAGCCTTTGATTGGGTTATCTTTGTGTACGAATACCGCTAAAGCGTCAATCGCAACACGAACTGCAGTTGGCTTGTAACCGTAGTGTTTTTCGAAGGCTTCTTCTTCATTAGGCTTCATCTTGCGGCTCATTGGGCCGAATTGTGAAGTACCTTCAGTTAATGCTGGTGGCGCAGTAGAAGAACCAGCTGCTTGAATTTGGATATTTACGTTAGGGTACATCTGTTTAAATTCTTCAGCCCACAGTGTCATCATATTGGCTAAAGTATCTGAACCTACAGAGGAAAGGTTGCCCGATACCCCACTTGCTTTCTCGTAAGTTGGCAGAGATTGATCAACAGATGCCATTGCAGTGGCAGAGAATACACCAGCGGCAGTAAGAGTCATCGCGCCGACAAGCTTTTTCAGTTTCATTATGTGCTCCAGTAATAAGCTAACTAATTTGTAACTTAAGTTTCTTCAGACGCAGCCAGTATCAATCGCTACAATGACAATTCTATGTCCAAGATATGACACTTAGATGACAAAACACCTTTTTATAAAAAATCCGCCGATTCAAACCCGATAAAAAACAAAACAGGCCATAATGGCCTGTTTTTAATATAAAAAATAACGTTACATTAAATAGCAATTATTTTTTACGTTCAATCAAATGCTGCGGGATCACAAAGCTGAAAGTGCTACCCTTTCCTAATTCACTGCTGATATTAAGCTCACTGTGATGATGACTTAACGCATGTTTCACAATGGCTAAACCAAGGCCGCTTCCCCCCGTTTGCCGTGAGCGCGCGCTGTCAACTCGATAAAAACGCTCGGTTAAGCGATTGATATGCTGCGGTGCAATCCCTTCCCCGGTATCTGTCACACTGAAGAGACCGCCAGTAGCAACGCTACGCCACTGCACCGTAATCTTGCCACCAGGTTCAGTGTAACGAATCGCATTAGAAATCAGGTTAGAGCAAGCACTTCTAAGCTGTAGCTCATTGCCATGGGAATCTAATCCCGGCTCACAATGGAAACTTAACTCATATTTATCCTGCGCTAATGCTTTAGCTTCTTCCTTTAAGACTTCCATTAGCTGCGACATGTTTACCGTGTTCTCAAGATTAATATCCACCGCATCTTCGATACGCGATAACACCAGTAATTGTTCGACCATCGACTGCATTCGCCGAGTCTGCTGCTGCATTAAGGCTAAGGGCTTAGCGTTCATCGAATCGGGTTCCGCCATGCTTTGCATCATCTCTAAATAGCCCTGCAATACAGTGAGCGGGGTTTTGAGTTCGTGTGACACATTGGCGACAAATTCTTTACGCATGCCTTCGAGTTGTCTTATCCGTGTAATATCGCGGGCAATCAACAGTAACTGCCGATCGCCATAGGCCATGATACGAATTTCGAGTAAACGCCGCTCCGATACTGGCGAAGCCAGCTCTAAGGGTTCCTTATATTCAGCCGCTTTGATATAGGCAGAAAAATCGGGATGACGAATTAAATTATCGATTCGTTGACCATTATCCTGTGGCCAAACGAATCCCAACATCAGCTGAGCTAATTTATTACACCATAAGATATTATGCTCTGAGTCGAGCACGACTGCTGCATCGGGTAAGGCTTCAGCGCCTTGACGGAAACGCCCAAGTAGAGCCGCCAATTGACCTACTCGGCGACGATTTTTACCTTGCAGGCGGTAAATACCATTAAATACGCCTTCCCAACTACCAGTACCTTGGGGAGGCGTTAATTTTCTATCTCGCCATAACCAAAAATTAAGTCGCGCTAACTGACGGTAATGCCAGAACACTAGTCCTAGCAATCCAATGATCAGTATCCAGAGGGGTTTCCCTACCAATAAACCAATGAGCAAACAAAGCAGTAAAAATACGGCTAAGCGCGTAAACAACCGGTACCCTGAATAAGAGTCGAACATAAATAAACCCAAACATCAGGCTAAATAAGAGGAGCACAAGATAGCCGAAAAGCTAACCTGTGCCTATCTCTTATTTGGCACTAACTACGTGTTGAGAAACGATAACCCGCGCCACGAACCGTTTGAATGAGACGATCATGGCCCGACTCTTCAACCGCTTTACGTAAACGACGGATATGAACATCTACGGTTCGGTCTTCGACATATACGTTTGTGCCCCACACATTATCAAGCAGCTGTTCGCGGCTATAGACGCGTTCTGGGTGTGTCATAAAAAAGTGTAACAATCGAAATTCTGTGGGTCCCATATCGAGTACAGTATCACCAACACTCACCCTGTGACTGACAGGGTCGAGTAACAATCCTTGTACGTCAATCGTTTCTTCAAGACGGGTAGGCGCGCTACGGCGTAGCACCGCTTTGATACGTGCCACCAACTCCTTGGGTGAGAAAGGTTTAGTGATATAGTCATCGGCGCCCACTTCGAGGCCCTTAACCTTATCTTCCTCTTCTCCACGGGCGGTGAGCATAATAATGGGGATCTGACGGGTAAACTCATCCTGCTTGAGGCGTTTAGCCAATTGAATACCGCTTCCTCCAGGAAACATCCAATCCAACAAAATCAGATCGGGGTAAGGCTCCTTTAGCAGCGCAATGGCCGAATCAAAATCTTCTGCCGCAGAGGTGGTAAACCCATGCTGTTCCATTACAAAAGTCAGCATCTCGCGGATGGCTAACTCGTCTTCTACTATCAATATCCTTGCAGTCATAGGTGATTTTCTGTCAGTGAATGTCAACACGGCTATTATTAGTCATTTTTATTACAGATTTATGAATAAGTGTGCCGCACAAGCTATATAGTAGCGATAATTGTCATATTAAGTTTATATAACTGTTTGTTTATCGCAATAAAAAAGGAGGCCGAAGCCTCCTTAATTCAATCTTAATACTGAGATTAGAACTTGTGTTCTAAACCAACACCGATGTATTTATCATCATCTGTATTCGCTTCTAAAGAGCGATTGGTATAGAAAGCAAATACTTTAGTCGGCTTGCCTAAGCTGTAATCCGCACCCACTGACCATGAATCACCTAAGTCTTCCATGTCTTGATATTGTGCTTTTAATGTCACAGCATTGATATCATAAGCAGCACTTAACAGGTAGCCAGTCGCACTGTCTGCAGACACCTCAACTGGTTCGCCCGTTGTTGCATTGTATTTGTACGTTTGTTCCTGCTGCTGATACATACCACCCAACTTGATGCCAGCTAACTTGGCTTGTAAGCTAGCACGTACGATTTCATATCCAGACACATCAGAATCGTACGCAAGGGCTGCATAGACAGCGGTTTTCTTTAACTTAGCGTCACCATACATGGCGGCAGCACTGAAACCATCTTGAGCAAATTGACTTTTAACATCATTACCTTCCGCAACATAAGTGACACCAAACACGAAGTCACCAAAGGAAGGGGTTAAGTAAGTTGCCGTTTGCGCAGCACGAACTTCACCTTTAAATAATTTTGTTAAGTCGCCAGAAAGATCGTTAAATTGGTCAACATCACCTTGAGAAATCTTCAGCAAAGTATCGTTACGACCAACAGAGAACGAACCAAAGTCGCCTTTTAAACCAACAAATTGATTACGCGCGGTAAAGTTGTCGCTTGATGCATTGCCAGTATCTACTTGATACTCAACAGTATAAAAAGCAGTAAGTGAACTTGATAATTCGAAATCACCCTTCACACCAAAACGAGAAGCATTACTTTGAATAGTTGTTGTAGCGTCACCTTTCTCATCGTTTGATTGAGCGCTAACATTCAACTTACCATAAACAGTCAGTGGCTCAGCGGCATAAGCAGAAGCCAGAGTTGCAGAAGCTAGCGCAGAAGCAAGTAGAGTTTTACAAAAAACGTTCATCATTTAATCCTTTCGACGTTATGTTCGTCTTGGTTATTGGTTTGGAACGACCGAAAGTTTGCAATGAATCTGTTTCAGTTTTATTTCAATTGTGACAACTTAGGACTACCACCATAAAACCGCACCACCTACAAAAGACAAAACCCATTAACACCAAGGGTTATAGCTGAGTTTTTCTCAATGTTACATTTTGATGAATTCTGCAACTAAGGCAAAATTTAACGATTTCAGGTAGGTTTACCCCGCCGCAACTATGCCGTAAACTGCGACTTTATTTTTCCAATGAGCGCATCTTATGTGGTTTAAAAATCTTACTCTTTATCGTTTCAATAAACCTTTTTCCATCGAGACAGAAGCACTTGAAACCGCACTTGCCGATTTCACATTTTCCCCGTGCGGCAGCCAAGACGTCAGCAAATTTGGGTTTTCCAATGCCTTAGGTAAACAGGGCAGCACCTTAGTGCACAGCGCCAACAATCGTCATCTAATCTGTGTCACTAAAGAAGAAAAAATTCTTCCTGGTCAAGTAATTAAAGAATCATTAGAAGAAAAAGTGGCACAAATTGAAGACGAAGAAAATCGTAAACTCGCCAAAAAAGAAAAAGATGCGCTAAAAGATGAAATCATCACTAGCCTATTGCCACGCGCTTTTTCGCGCCGCAGCCAAACTCGCGCACTGATTTTACCTGAGCTAGAAATGATCCTCGTCGACAGCTCAAGCGCCACTAAGGCAGAAGAATTATTAGCCTTATTACGCAAGGCCTTAGGTAGCTTGCCAGTGATCCCATTAAGCTTTAAAGCACCGATTGAAAGCCAATTAACTGAATGGCTTAAAAATGGCAGCGCCCCCTTACCCTTTGAAATGCAAGATGAAGCTGAGCTGAAATCAGCCGCAGATGAAGGCGGCATAGTACGCTTTAAGCAGCAAGATCTGAAAGAAGACGAAGTACTTGCCCACCTCGAAACCGGCAAAGAAGTGCATAAGCTCGCCCTGCACTTTGGCCAATCGATTGCGCTATTGCTGCAATCCGATGCCAGTGTGAAACGCTTAAAATTCTCCGAAGAATTTAGAGCGGGTAATGATGAGTTGGGTAATGAAGATCCGATGGCGCGCCTCGATGCTGACTTTGCCTTAATGGGCAGTGAATTAGTCGCACTAATGCACGCCCTAGTTTCTGCATTGGGTGGCATTGAAGAGACTCAAGCTTAACGCTTAAAACGCTGTCTTATTTGGCCAAGGCTCCTTGCTAGCGAGTATTAGAAAAGTAAAAGGCGCAGCAGTTGGACTCAGTTCACTGCGGCGCCTTTTTAGTCTCTGTGACGGAAGTAACACGTTGGCAGCCATTCGAGGGCGCGATTCAAGTTAGCCAGCCTTAAGACCGCCACTCACTCAAATCGCAAACGAGTTAGCTTTTCGTCAGCAGCTCACCCTTATTATCAAACGGCCAATCAATGCCCAGCCAGGCCTTGAAGAAGGCTTTTTGCTGTTTAGTCGCCTTCACATCGCCTTTGAGCACTAGCTTGCCGCTTTGTTTCTCACCTAAGGTTAACGCCACTTGCTTAATTTTATCGTTGTTAAAGAAGGTGATTTCGACCTTATCACCCACTTTAAAGTCTTTGATGCGCTTATCAAATCCTTGAGCGGTCACCTTTAAGCCATTAATCGCGATAATCTCATCTCCCACCACGATACCAGCCTGCCAGGCGGGGCTATTACGCAATACTTGGGCAAGTACCAAAGAGCCATATTCGCTGCTTAAAGTCATGCCAGTGAAAGGCTCAGCTTTAGCGTCTTTACCGTAGGACATCACTAATCCCGCCTGAGACAACAGGCTTGAAAACTCAAGGCTCAGTGGGCTATTCACATGACTTTGCCACCATGGGCCATAGTCCTTACCCGATAAGTCCTTCAGAATTTGCTGCACATCGGCCACAGTGTAACCCTTAGGTACACGGTAATCCTGGTAGAGTTTACGGTGCACGTCGCGGTATGAATGGGCAAGATTCGAGTCCGTTAGCAGAGAGAAATCCAGCGCCAGTGAGGCTAAATAACCTTCGGAGTAAATATTCACACTGTGGTTAATCGCATAATCGCCGCCCGTACTGCTCCACTCGCCTAAACTTGCCTCGGCAACCGATTGAATTTCACGCCCAGGTGTCAGCTCGCTTTTTTCGATACGTTTGGCTAAGTCTTCTAAAAATTCTTTTGGCGTCATCACTCCTGCACGCAGCAGTAACTGACCTTGGAAATAACTAGTTGATCCCTCGGCAATCCACAACAGTTCAGTCATATTTTCATGCTGATAATCGTAGGGAACAAGACCCGCTGGACGATAAGCTTTAACGTTCCAAGTATGAATAAACTCATGGGACGCCGTGCTAATAAAGCGTAGGTAATCCTTACGCTCACGAAAACTAAACCGTGGCAGTTGGATAACCGTCGAGTTTAAGTGCTCGGTCGCGCCGCCCGCACCGCTGGTGGCATGCACCATATACACATAACGGTCAAAAGGATAATCATCCCAGATCGCTTTGGCTTGGCCACTCAATGCGGTTAAGTCTTTCACCACCTTATCGGCATCGTAGTTGCCTTCACCCCAAAACACTAATTCATAGTCTTTGCCATTAGCACTAAATTTATTGTGAGTACTCACCCCTGTTTCAATGGGGGAGTCAATTAGCACATCATAATTAGGTGCAATAAATGAATGCGCCATTTTGCCTGACGACATGCCCGAATAACTCTGCCAGTTTTCGGGCACGGTTAATTGTACTGCAACTGGGTCTTCTCGAAATTGCGGGCTATACATTAATACGCCACTGGCATCGAGATAAGCATGGCTTGAATCAATATGACGCACGCGCTGGCCTAATTCATTGGCGTAAAGTTGATAACTCACGGTTACATTGGTTGGATTATCTAAGGCAATTTTCCACTCGCCACTAGCACTGCGTTTCCATGGGAGTGGATTGCCTTTACTGTCTTTTGCCGTGAATAAACGCACGCCATCAGAGAGTGGTAACACTTGGTATTTACCCGTACGCCACACAGGAAGATTTACTGTTAACTCACCTGCTTTAGCTTCGGGAAACGTTACACTCACCTTTGCAAGATGATGTTGGGGTTGGCTTAAATCAATTTTGTAATCCACATCGGCAAATACGTTAGCCGACCCTAATACACTTAATGCCAAAATAGATAATCTATTGGGTTTCACTCTGACTTCCTTCCGTCTTCTGTTATTATGCTTCTTATATTTTTTCCAAGTATAACAAGTCGATGTAGCATCCTCATTAGGCGCTAACAAAAGCTAACAAAATAAGTTCCTTGACTTAGGGAATATAGGGCCACCTACACATGCATAAACTCATTGTTATTTTCGTGACCTTGTTAATATCTATTTCTTTTCAAACATTGGCGGTCGATCTTGAGGCTGAAGAAATAGAATTGCGTGAAACGCCACAAAAAATGTATGACAGGCTTAATCAGTCGATTTCTTTTCCAATCACCTTTAAGAACCGTGAACAATTCGAACGAGCAGCCCAAGAACAGGGCTACAGCAGTGATGAGTTTGAGCACATACTGCAACTCCTCGCACGGTTAAATCTGGAACCCAATGTCAAAACCAAGGTGGGTTTTCAAGACGCAAACAACTTAATCGAACTTCTGGCAAGCATAGCGCAAACGCCCTTCGAGCAAGCCACCGTCGCCATGCTAAAGGGGCGCTATATCGGCCGCACCGAACAAAAATACCAAGAAGCGATCGCTTTTTATAACGAAGCACTGACACAGATCAGCGAAAGCGTTGATATTGAGTCTATGCTGCTAAAACATACCATCCATGAACATTTAGGTGGCCTGCACTTGGTTATTCGCCAAGATGTACCTGCACTAATGCATTTTCACACTTATCGCGATATTGCTTATAAGCTCAGAAACGACTACCTCATCGCGGCGGCCGAATCGAAACTAGGGCACTACTATAATAAAAATCAACAACTAACCAAATCATTGCAACATTATAGTGAAGCGATTCGACTATCAAATCGCTCCAATTATCCGTCAATGAAAACGCATCTTCAGTTACAACTCGCTAAGGTGTATCGTGATTTAAAACAATGGGATGAAGCGTTAAAAAATGCCCACGAAGCCGCAGCAGGATTTAAAAAGCTAGGAAACGATACTTATCTTTCCAGCTGTATGACAGTTATTGCCATGGTGTATGGTGAGCAAGGGGATTGGAACCGCGCCATTGATTACTACCTTAATGCTCAGCAACTCGATGCTAAACGCGGTAATTACATCGCTCAAGGGCTTAATTTCCACAATTTAGGTCAAGCTTACTCGCATCTTAATGATGATGTGAATGCACTTAAGTATTTGTTGATGGCTAATAAAATATTCACTGAAAAACAAAGCCATCATTACTTGGTCTATAACGAATTACTGATTGGTGAAATTGCTCAAGGCAAGCAAGATTGGCCGTTAATGATGGGGCATGCTGAAAACGCTTTAGCGTTGGCGACAGATTTAAATCTACCAGAGGAGCAAAAATCAGCACTGACACAAATCGCCCTTTCGGCAGAAAAACAGCAAGATCAAGCCAAAGTGATCAACACACAAAAAAAGATTATTGAGTTAAACAACTCATTAAAAGACACCGCTAAAGATCCTGGCGTCACTGCTTCAGTCCTTGCTGAACAGCAGCTCAAGTTAGAACTCAATATGATTCAAAGCAAGTTAAATGATGCCATTCAAACCGCTAAGGATACTAATCAATTCCTGGCATTTAGTGGTCTTATCATAACCTTGTTGGTGATAGCAGTTATCTTCTTACTAAATCAACGACGCAAGAGCAAACAGCAAAACGCATCGCTGCTTCAATTAAGCTTAGAAGAACCTTTTACCCATCATAAGGGATATGCTGCACTATTAAACGATCTGACGCTAAACCCGCCTAGCTCTCAAACCACTGCGCTAGCTTTAATTGAATTTCGCGACCATATATCGACTGACCTCAATCACGGCCAATATTTTGCTAATACTATGACCCGTCAGCTGACAAACTATATTAGCCATAGTCTGTTTATGCCCGTCTATGTGATCCGCCAGGGCTTATTTGCGGTCAGGTTTACTGAGGCCGTAGAACCACAGCAAGTGTTAACACAACTTCAACAGCAATTCGATAAACAAGCATTTACGCCTAGTTTCAATCTCGGCTTTATCAATTTGCCCCTGCTTGCCAAAGCGGAGATTAACATTGCCCCAAAATTGCTGTTTGAAACCGTGCAAATGGCGCTCGCTGGTGCACGAAGTTTGCCAAATGACACTTGCTATTATGTGAGTCTCAGAGCATTAGATTTTGTGCCACCGACACTGTTTGCCGACCCGCTGTTTTTGCACTTAGAGAAAGGTATTGAACGCGGCCTGATCCGAGTCGAGACGAATGCGATAAAGGAAGATATTGTATGGCCTTGCTGGGAAAATAACCAAAATCGGCATTTGTTAGAAAATATTTGATCAATATCGACAATTAATCACTATCGTACAAGCAAAGCAATTTGCACTCTACGACCATTGTTATAACATTAGAAGCATATGAGTTAAACGCTAATCTGGACAGAGGACGTCTTGCTTGTTAGCCCTGCAGAGTTAGGAAAATACTCCGGATGAAGGATTCCAACGCGACTGTTACACAACTTGCATTACTTCAACAGAAACTTCATTCGGCAAAACTTGCCCTCGATGAAGTCAATGAAGATAGAAATGCTAAGTTACAAACTTTACTCCAATTTATTGGTCATTTAAGTCTTGCCTGCAAAGGTCAAAACTTAGAATTGGATAATAAGCTTGCCAAACTTCGCCATAACTTAAATACCTTTGAGCGAGTCGATGAAGCCCTACCTGAATTGGTCGATGTTGAACGCCTATTAAAAGGCCAATACCACCACGTAATGGTACAACTTGAAGAAAGTCGCGCAGGGCTTGCACAGGTCGTCCGCCAAATTCAACGGGTTAACTCTGTACCAGAAAAGCTCAAAAAAGAAATTAACTACTTTAAGCAAGATCTCGCTAAACCGTTCCATACGGTGTGGGAGTACATTCCTAAAGTAAAACAAATTATCGGCTTCTACGACACCATCCTACAGCAACAGTTTAATGAAACTGAAAAGTTAGATGTGTTACCAAAGCACAGACAACTCGCCCATGAGTTGGCACAAATGATCTCGGAAATTGAATTCCGTAAAGATCAACGCGATCAAGTGCTTGTCATTAAAGAAATGCTAGCATCCGATATTGAAATCGATAATTTACTGGAGGCTTATCAAACGATTTTATCCCTGCTGCTCGATAATATTGCACGGGAAAAATCCGCCTCTCAGGAATTTCTCTACGCCTTAAACGATGCCTTAGCAGCAGTGCGGGAAGTCGTTAGTGAATCCTATAATCACAACCAGCGTAGTTTCCAACTCAAAACCCAGCTTAATCGTGAAATCAATTCTCGAGTCGATAATGTGGGTGAAGCCATTATCGATACCGACGATATTGTCGACCTCAAAGCACGTTTAACCGAACAGCTCAATTCGATTCGCTCCGCCCTCGCCCGCAAAGAAGCCTTAGAGCAACGGGAGCAAGCCTTATTGCGTAAATCGATGGAAACCATGCGCAAAGAGCTTAACGAACTGAGCAACGAGGCCAATACCTATAAAGAACGACTTTTCGAACAACAAAAGCTCAATCTGCTGGACAGCCTAACTCAATTACCTAACCGTGCCGCCCTAGAAGAGCGCATGGAGCTTGAGTATCGCAATTACCAACGTCATAAATCTCCACTATGGATTGCGATTGCAGATATCGATCACTTTAAGAGCATCAATGACAGTTTTGGCCACAGTACTGGGGACAAAACCCTACAGGTCATCGCCATGGCATTAAAAAATTCTTTACGGGATACCGAGTTTGTCGCCCGCTACGGCGGTGAAGAATTTGTGCTCATTTTGCCAGATATTGACGATAACGATATCGCTCAACTTTTAAACAGAGTTAGAGAAAAAGTAAAAAATATTCCATTTAAATTTAAAAATCAGCGAATTACAGTTACAGTATCTATAGGGGCTGCACGAGTCATGGGCAATGAGCTCATACACGAAACCTTTGAGCGCGCCGATGCAGCACTCTACAAAGCAAAACATGAAAGCAGAGACAGGGTCGTGATTGACGTATAACTAAGTCAGACTATACGTCGCTTCTTATCACTCCTGTCGATACGAAGGAGTGATAAATGATAGTAAAAGTCAGCCCTAAGGGCAGCATGGATCAGCTTTCACAACTTGAAGTTGATCGCCTCAAAAAAAGCGCCAAAAGCGCCCTATATCAACTGTATCGTAACTGCTCACTCGCGGTACTCGCCGCGGGTTTAAAGACCGACAATTCTAAAGCACTATTTGAGCAATATCACGACTTCGACATCAATGTACTGCAACGTGAACGCGGGGTTAAGCTCGAGCTTATCAATCCACCGGAACAAGCCTTTGTTGATGGCAAAATTATCACAGGGATCCAAGAGCATTTATTTTCGGTGCTCAGAGATATTCTCTACATCAGCGACAAATACGACACCCTAAAACATATCAATTTAACAAATGCTAGCCACATTACTAACGTCGTGTTTGATATTTTGCGTAATGCCCGCGCCATTGCGCCCATGAAGGATCCTAATGTAGTGGTCTGCTGGGGCGGACACAGCATTAATGCCATCGAATACCAATATACCCGTGAAGTCGGTTATCAACTCGGTCTAAGGGAATTAGATATTTGCACTGGTTGCGGCCCTGGCGCAATGGAAGGCCCGATGAAGGGCGCAGCGATTGGTCACTCTAAACAACGGATTAAAAATGCTCGTTATATTGGTCTCACTGAGCCAAGTATTATCGCCGCCGAGCCGCCTAACCAAATCGTTAACGAGTTGGTGATCTTGCCCGATATCGAAAAACGCCTAGAAGCGTTTGTACGCTTAGGTCACGGCATTATTATCTTCCCCGGCGGTGCGGGTACAGCCGAAGAACTGCTGTATATACTGGGGATTTTGCTCAATAAAGAAAACCAACAAACGCCCTTCCCACTGGTATTAACTGGCCCCAGCGAAAGCGCAGATTATTTCATTAAAATTGATGAGTTTATCGCTGCAACCTTAGGGCCTGAAGCACAACAAAAATACCAAATCATTATTGATAATCCTGCCGAAGTCGCTCGGGTGATGAAGCAAGGCATGGAGCAAGTGAAAAACCATCGCCGTGCCACAGGAGATGCTTACCAATATCAATGGGGGCTAAAAATTGAGCCAGAATTTCAACTGCCCTTCACACCGACCCATGAGGTAATGGCAAACTTAAATTTACATTTTCAAACCAACAAAGCGGAGCTTGCCGCCAACCTGCGCAAAGCCTTTTCGGGTATCGTAGCGGGTAATGTAAAATCCGACACCATCAAACAAATTGAGCAATTAGGTCCCTTCCACATTAAAGGGGATCCGCATTTAGTGGAGTTGATGGACAATTTGCTGGGGGCCTTTGTCGCCCAGCATAGGATGAAACTGCCGGGAAGCGCTTATGTTCCCTGCTATCAAATCGTGAAGTAAAACAAAAACCGCCAATGAATAAGTTTTTAATTATCGATGGTCTCAACTTAGTCCGCCGGATTTATGCGGCGATCCCAGATGAGAACGATATGGACAGTTTAACGGAGCGTGTGAGTGTCGCCTGCACTAAACTGCTGCGCATTCACCACCCAACCCATGTCGCTATCGTCTGGGATGGGGATGAGATCTCTTGGCGTAAACAGCTCTACCCTGATTATAAAAAGGGCCGTAAACCTATGCCTGAGCCACTGGCGGCGGGCTTAACGGCATTGCAAGAACACCTTAACAGTTTACAAATCCAATCAATTTATGCCGCTGCTGAGGCCGATGATGTTATCGCCACCCTTGCAATGAAAACCGCCAAAGCCCAAGGTGAAGCCATTATTGTGTCGACGGATAAAGGTTTTAGCCAACTCAATCATCCGCGGATCAGCCAGTGGGATCATTTTAATCAGCAATATCTCAACATCGCTGAGCTTGAACAAAAACTGGGAGTCGATCGCAACCAATTTCTCGATTTAATGGCACTGGCTGGTGATAGCGGCAATAAAATCCCCGGTATCGCAGGTATTGGCCCCAAATCGGCCGCCGAGTTACTCCGAACCTTTAGAACCTTAGCGACACTATTTTCCTCGTTGTCCAATCTCGGCGCCAAACAAGCGAAAAAATTGGCAGAAGGCCGAGATATAGCACGGCTCAGTTATAAGTTAGCCCAACTACAAACCGATTTACCCTTAAACATCAACTTAAAAGATTTTCGGGTCAATAGCCCTATTCATACGCCACCCGTCGACTAGCGCCTCTTGTTAACACTAAGTTGCAATAAAGCCGTTTACCTCAGGTCATCAAAGGCGTATTTTATTCATTTGCCAAATAACACATTGGATATGCAAAGGAATTAGATTCAATGAAATCAAAAACCTCGGTTATTATTGGTAGCATATTTGCCGCCTATGTCGCCTTCGTCGCCGTAGTGGTGCTCGTATATGAGCCCACTCCAGATGAAATGGATTGGGAAGATAGGCAAGTCTATAACAGCCAGAAATTAAACGATTTAACACTCGGGCAAGATATTTCCGCCGTCAAAACCCTATTTGGTAAGGCCGATTTTACAGAGGCCAAATCCCTTAAGGATAGCCAGCTACAAGTGCTCTTTTATCGTACTCACCATGAAAAATCCGATGGCGTGACCAGCAAAGAAGAATGCACCCCGCTGATTTTTAAAGACAATAAACTCGTGGCCTGGGGCGATGATACCTATAAACAGTATCTCGAAGCCGGCACAGATATTGTTAGCCGCACCGCCAAAGAGGTCGAAAGCTCAAGCAAAAATTGATTTTGCTCTGATATCACCATCATCCCTAAGCTAAATATCCAAAGCTTATTAAGCTATCTCCCAAAATGGCATTGTAAATCAATACATTGCCATTTATGTTACAGAACAGCTTGAAAGCGAGAGAACTTTATCGTCAGGTGTGCGTCATTTTCCCCTGTGACACGCCACCCTGTTATTTCACAAGAAGCATTCATAAGGGCTCTACTAAAACCTAGATGTTTTAAAAGGTCACAGGTACAACAATGCCAATCCTAACTATCCCTCTAGCGGTCGTTCAGCTAAAAAGCAATTGCCCCTTTTCTCGTTAGTACTTTTACTCATTCACATCTTGTTAATGCGAGTTTGCCCTACGAAAAGTTATCCCTAGCTTTTGTTTGTTATCTAGCCTGTATCACGAGGTAGAGTTGACCAAGTTGACTAGTGCGCGTACAACTCTAGCCCTGTATATCAATTAGTGTAAAGATGAAATGCTATCCATCTGATTTTAAGCTACTATTTTGTAGTGAACGGGCGTATGAAGGAGAGGGAAATGCATCGAAGCATTAGGCATAGTGATAGTGACTATTATTTAAACTACCTTAACATTTCTGCCCATAACACCAATGACAATCGTCAACTATGTAGCGGTAGCAAGTTTTTCTCGTACATCAACAATAATTTTGGTATCAAGCGACTTCCCTATAACTTGAAGTTGATAGACTTAATTTCGAACGATGTTAGTGCTTATGAACTTTGTGTCAATTTGCCTGATAAGTATTTTTTAGACTGGGAGAACTATCCAACGATAGGAGGGAAACAATGTGTAGATCCTCAAGTAAAGAATGCTGCATATTACGATGTATTGATAAGAAATTTTCAAGACGAATCACTAACTGATTTTATACACCCTTACGATGCTTCTTTGAAAGAGATATTCGTGAATGTGTTTAAAACTGATACCACTCTAAAGCCTGATTTAAAAGACCATCCTAACGGTCGCTCTTATCGTTCATGCGAATACTACCTTGCGTATTGGCGCTCTTACATCATATTTGAAACTATTACTAACTGTATGTTTATAGAGAAATACCTCGATAAGCGCTCAGGTACTGAATACTTTAAAAAAGAATATAATAAAGTCAACGCTCATTGGGTTTCCAAATACGCTCAAACGTTCAAGCGTATTGCTAACTATAGAACTATTAATACAAGGTTTGTTTTTGATGATGGTAAAATTGGAAATACATTCTCTGAAATGTCCCTGTTTGTCTTGGATCTAACACATTCATCTAAAGATCAACTTATATCTGACATGACTTTATTGCTAGAGCTTTTTTCTTTATGGGAAGATAAAAGTAAAGTTCAAGGAATAAATTGCTATGAGTTAGCATTAGAATTACTGCGAAAAGACATATATTTCTTATTTGAGTGGCTAACTTATTTGGGTGAAAACGAACGTGAGCTTATAGAAAAATGGTCATATCGTAGTCGTATGAGAGAACGCCATTCTCAATTAGCAGATGTTTTAGATTTTGAAGAGTTGAAGTTTAAAGAGACTTTTTCTCGATATACCCCAGTTTACTTATCATCAATAGATAAATTGCTGGATAAGCAAGATTTAGGCTCTTGGTATAACGAATTAGAGTTACTCCCTAGTTTCTATCCGTGGATTCGAAGTTTTCATGATCTGCATTACACACTTAACTCGAAAAGCAATGTACACCTCGTTCAGCCACGAATTCTAGACAACTTGCTAGTCTTGACAATAAGAACAGAGATCTTAATAAAAAGCATATTGCTCAACAAGTACGCAGAATCTGAAGATGATTTAAAGAAAGCCATTAAGTTACTAGCCGCGCATGTAGCAGATACAAAATCGAAGGTAGTATATGAAGCTATTACAGGGAAAGATTGTTGGGATCTTACTAGCTTGAGACATACACCTGAAGATATTTTCCATAAAATAGATTCAGTCTCAGTAGGCCAAAGATGGTCTAAGGAACAACGTTACTTTCTCACTCAAACACTAAAGTTCATCGCATCTAGAAACTACTTCGCACATCATTCCTATAAAGATGGTGATATGAATGACCAAAGTAGCAGTCAAAGCAGAACCGTTTTGATTTCATGCTTGCACACAGTTCTTTATGTATATGCAAGTACGAAAGCATAAAAAGCTCAACTCGTAACTTTATCAAATTAGTGGTTACAAACAAATCGAGCAGACTTTGCGTTACAAAAAGTTATGTATTGGCTTCTAATTTAGCAAATTCACGGGCAAGGTTCTGTCCCGAACCTTACTCGCGGGGCCTGTGAATTGAAAGGGTAGTTATTATGCAACAACTTAAATTCGGTAAGATCAAAAATTACAAAGACGATCGTGGCTTCGGTTTCATCTTCTCGGAATGTAAATTCATTCACCATGCAATCATAGGTTCTAAAGAAGTGTTCTTTCACATCAAACAGGCTAAGAAGTTTGAATCCACACTGAAATCAGCTACACCTCAAGAAGACCTATGCTTCTGGCTCACTACAGAAACTACTCGTAAAGGCGAGGCCGTTAAGCAGATGTGGATCAAGCTATCCGACATCCCTCAAGATATTCGTGAAGGTAACGCCGAGTTCATTAAACAAGTAGCGGAGAATATTAAGATCTATGAAGCAGCTAAAGCAGAGAAACGTGCTCGTGAAGCTGAGGAGCGCATTCAGCAAGAGGCTCTTCGTAAAGCACGTGAAGTTCGTGATTCTGAACTCAATGCCCTGATTGTAGCTGCACGTAGCCAAGGGTTCTCAACTAGTGGACAATTGTCAGCATGGATTCGGGCTAATAAGCTGTGGACTAAATATCCAACACTAACAGGCGACTTGACTATGCACGATGGCGAGATGTCATGGAACTTTGGGGCAGCTATTGACCCTCAGTACTACAAGCAGGTTTGCCAAGCTTTAGGTCTACATAACGCGGGTTCTAACGCAAGAGCTGGAGCTTTCCGTTCGTATGCAAGTATGGAGCGTTAATGTAAGGAGGTGTAGTGGTTAACAAACAATGGTCACTGGACTGGAGGTTTTGCCATACTTCTGATAATTCTCCGCAAGCTAAATTAGCAAAATATGTAACGCGCTTTTGTCCCTTTGCTTTTTACGTCCATATCGCAAATGGGTAGTTAAAATTGGCATTGGGGTACCAGTGACCGTTGGCGACATGGATGTCGCCGTCGAGCCTATAGGGATATATTCACGGCGAGTCACTGGGGAAACAATGACAATAAACTCCATAAATAGATAAAAAGATTAATCGCTTTTGTCCCAAAGCGAGACACATATTTCTTTAAAACATACAGACTACGCTAATGCTAAACAGGTGAGCCATGGTAATTCCAAGGGGATAAAAGGACTACTTCAATGAGCTAGCTCGCGCCCTTTTTGCCATAAAAAACGC
The DNA here is from genome assembly GCF_023475945.1 of Shewanella sp. 8A. NCBI lineage: Bacteria > Pseudomonadati > Pseudomonadota > Gammaproteobacteria > Alteromonadales > Shewanellaceae > Shewanella > Shewanella sp. 8A. The sequence goes on along the minus strand of NZ_JAMDJP010000001.1, from coordinate 197,124 downwards.
CACCTTACGGTGGCGTTTTACTTATAGATAAACCTAAAACAGAAGATTACTCATCATCGGCTTTATATTCGACATAGGCTTCGCCTTGGCTTAACCAGGCTGGTGCGGGTTTGCCTTTAAGATAATGGTCGAAATATTCCATCATCCGAATACTGTAATCGAGCTTATTAGGGTATTTCTTCAGATGATGGGGTTCATCTTCATATTGTAAAAACACCACATCTTTACCCGCACGGCGCATCGCTAAGTACATTTCAACACCTTGCTCCCAGGGCACCGCATCGTCTTTATCGCCAAACATGATCATCAACGGCGTTTTAATGCGATCGGCATAAAACACGGGCGAGTTCTCAATGTATTTTTGTGGCGCTGCAAATAAACTTGCACCTATGCGGCTTTGGCCTGTTTCGTATTGGAATTGGCGTGCAATGCCGGTGCCATGGCGAATACCGCTGTAGGCGCTGGTCATATTCGCCACTGGCGCACCAGCCACCGCGGCTTTAAACATCTTAGTTTGGGTGATGGCAAAGGCCGTTTGATAACCACTCCAAGAATGTCCTTGTAAACCAATGGCGTTAGCATCGGCAACGCCCATATCGATAAGCTTTTGCACACCCGAGGTCAATGTTTGTACTGAGCTGGCACCGGGATAACCGATATCGAAACGAATATCCGGCAAAAATACCGCATAACCGTTATTCACATACCAAGCAAAGTTGGGTCTATGGTTGACCTTCATTTGCGGGAAGGCATGCAGTCTGTCGGTCATCAATTCATAGTAGTACACCAGCACAGGATAACGCTCGCCCGCTTGATAGTTGGTCGGTTTTATCAACACACCATCGAGGGGTTTACCATCACCATTGATCCAATGCACTAATTCAGCTTGGCTCCAATTAAAAGCTTGGCGCTGCTTATCAAAATCGGTTTGCTTCACTGCTTGTTGTGGCGCTTGATAGCTTGCGGTGTATAAATCGGGGAAGAGATCAAATCGCTCCTTAGAAAACACCAAGGTATCGGCATCTTTACTGCGCCCAAGCACAGTTAATTTATACTCGCCTTCCATCAGGGTCTTAACGCCCGCTTCGCCAAGGGTCGCTTGATAAAAACCATCGGCCTTAGTTTTGTCGCTGTAACCATGCAGCAGCACAGTAGCGTTGTAGGCCAATGTGGTTGGCTCATCGGGATTATCGACTAAACCTTCGACACGATATTGAATTTTTTGAGCGCGTCCCTGCCCTGCGGTTAAGGCAAAACCCGTTTTCGATGCGGTGTTAAACTGCCACACATCGTATTTGTCGTAGACGAGGAAGCCGGCATCGTTCTTAAGCCAAGGGCCAAAACCATAACCCGGCGCATTGGAGGGAGAATCATGATCTTCATCGGCAAAACTCACCTTTAAAGACTGGGTCAGATTAGTGCGGCGACCTTCGGCAATATCGTATAAATACACATGACCTTGCTGATAATAGGCCACATATTTACCGTCGCCCGATAAGCTTGGCTCAGCATCACTGGGTTGTTGGGTTAACAGCGGCAACTTGCGACCCGTGTTGATATCCACCAAGTAATAATCTTGATAGAACCCTGCCCAAGTGATCATCTTGCGATAGGGTAAGTCAGAGCTTGCCAGCATATAACGCTTGTGCTGTGACAGGGCCACATCCGGCACCGTTTTATCGCCAAGCTGCACCACATTGTTAGAGCCTAAATGCAGCACGGCTAAATAAGTACGCTTTTGCTCTGCTTCATATTGCTTGATTTCATGGGGTTTAATCCGCGGATCTTCCCCATGCCAAACCTTAAGCCCGCGCTGGCCAGTCACAATCTCTTTATCATAAAGATCTTTTTCTTCGGCGATTTTCTTCAGGCTGAGCTGTTGGCTCACCTCAGGCACACGGCCAAAGAAGAGCCGTTCACTGTCTAATGAAAAGTTTAAACTGGCGTAACGATTTAACGTCCACTCTTTAGTGTTTGGCACAGGGCGAATTTTGCCCGAAGCGATATCGACTAGGCTTAACTGATAGCTGCGGCCATAGGGTAATTCACTCGCATCCCCCTGAGTAAAGGCCAGCCAGCGACCATTTTTTGAAAGTGCTAGCGCGCCTATTTGTTGGGTTTGAGACTCAAATACCGTTGATTTTTTGTAGTTTTTCAAATCAATTAGTTGTAATTGATGTTGCTTTGCTTCGATATCATTAACCGCGACGGCCAAGCGGCGACTGTCTTTATCAAACTGATAGGCGGTCACATGCTCCAGATCCAGCCGCTGCGATGGTGAAGACAAATTCACTAAACTCAAACGACGGCCTTGGTCGAACTTATCGACCTTCACCTTCTCGGCTTTGGGCTTATCATCAGTGCCTTCGGTTTTCTCTTTGGCGTCTTTTTTGGCCTCTTCGTCGGCTTCAAACCAAATGGCTAAATGCGCGCCATCGTCGCTAAAGACAAATTCTTTTACCCGTTCAAATTTGGTTTGCGTGCCCGTTTGGGTATCGAGCAACACCATATCGGCCTTAAGCTTTTTCTTAGCTTTAGCATCGCTGGTTTCAACTTTAAGCAAACTAGGCTTAACGGCCATCGCCACATAACGGCCAGTGTGACTCACGATAGGATCTGAGCCGCCTTCAATCTGAAAGTCTTTTCCTGATTGCAGATTTTTAATTAAACCATGGCTATCGCCACGATCCGGCGCCACCTCAACCGCCAGCACCTGACCATTGTCAGCGATAACGGGCTTTTCGAGGGACTCAAAATGCATAATGTCGGTCAGGGTAAGCGGTTTAGTGCTAGTTTCAGCATGGGCATGCGGCAATATTCCGAGGGATAACAGCACTAGCGATGTGATAGGTAATAACTTCAATGTCTTCCTCTTTTATGTAGTTGTTAGACTAAAGTAGACTTTTTTAACCATTGGCTCTCCATCATCGTTATAACCCAGTATTTTTACAAGTTTTACCCAATAAAAAATCGTGACATTGCTCACTATTTCCTGTGAAGTTTGACCAAAGACGGTTAAAATAATAGTGAGAAAAAACACCAAATTCATAGTCATGTTACCCGGCTGATCCCGGGTCGGACAATTGCAGTAACGACGAACCGTGGAAGGACTTCTCCATGTCAAAAAGAACGATAACCGTAATTCCAGGTGATGGAATTGGCCCAAGTATTATTGATTCAGCCTTAAAAATTCTTGATAAAGCAGGTTGTGATTTTAAATATGAATTTGCCGATGCAGGCTTAACCGCTCTCGAGAAGCAAGGCGAACTACTTCCGCAGCGTACTTTAGAACTGATCGAAAAAAACCGCATCACCCTCAAAGGCCCGCTAACTACGCCTGTAGGCGAAGGTTTTACCTCTATCAACGTGACATTACGTAAGAAATTCGGCCTGTACGCGAACGTGCGCCCAGTGTTGTCTTTCAAAGGCACTCAAGCCCGTTATGAAAACATTGATATCATCACAGTGCGTGAAAACACCGAAGGCATGTACTCAGGCCACGGTCAAAAAGTGTCAGAAGACGGCAGCACCGCAGAAGCGACTAGTATCGTCACTCGCCAAGGCGCTGAGCAAATCGCGACCTTCGCCTACGAACTGGCCCGTAAAGAAAACCGCAAGAAAGTCACTATCGTGCACAAAGCAAACATCATGAAGTCAACTTCAGGTCTGTTCCTGAAAGTGGCCCGTGAAGTGAGCCAACGCTACCCAGACATCAAAACCGAAGAAATGATCGTCGATGCGACTTGCATGAAGTTAGTGATGAACCCAGAAAACTTCGACGTCATCGTGACCACCAACCTGTTTGGTGACATTCTGTCGGATCTGTGTGCCGGTTTAGTCGGTGGTTTAGGTATGGCACCCGGCGCCAACATTGGCCGTGATGCAGCGATTTTCGAAGCGGTTCACGGCAGCGCGCCAGATATCGCGGGTAAAAACCTCGCAAACCCAACCTCTGTGATCTTAGCCTCTATCCAAATGCTGGAATACTTAGGCATGGCTGATAAAGCCGACATGATCCGTAAAGCCGTATCGGCAGTGATTGAAGAAGGCGACCGTACGACTCGCGATTTAGGCGGCACCCACGGTACGACTGACTTCACTCAAGCGGTGCTTGACCGTCTGTCATAATCGCTTTGCGCGAAACAAAAAACGCACCTTAGGGTGCGTTTTTTATGGCCGCCCTAGCAGAACAGCCAAATAAAAAGCCCCAAACATGACTTGGGGCTTCACTGACTAACAGAACGGTAAAAAACCGTAGATTAGTTCCAAGGCTGGCTAGGCTTAAGCCATAAGTGCACCGTCACCTCATCGCGGTCATGGTATAAATGCTTACACTGCAACTGGAATTCGTTGATGCCGTTTTCCTTGAGGATTTCCTGCATGGTATTCAAAATCGCCATCACTTCTTTATAACGGCTCTTCATCGGCAGCTTGAGGTTGAAAATGGCTTCTTTAAACCAGCCATTGATGGCCCAAGCCTCAATCAGCTCGGCTACACGCGCCGGTTTTTCAACCATGTCACACACTAACCAATAAATGTTTTTACGCTGTGGCTCGAAGCGGAAACCATCCTCACGGAAATGTTTCACTTGTCCGGTTTCCATCAGTTTTTCGTTCATTGGGCCATTATCGACCGCGGAGACCATCATGCCACGACGCACTAACTGATAGGTCCAGCCACCTGGGCAAGCGCCTAAGTCCACCGCATTCATGCCGCTGCGAACCCGCTCTTCTTGCGCTTCTTTAGGCACAAACTGCGCGAATGCTTCATCGAGTTTCAGGCTTGAACGACTTGGTGCATCGGCGGCCATTTTCAGGCGCGGGATCCCCATAAAATAGGGTGAGCTGTTGTTGCTGAAGGAATAACCAACGTAGGCGCGTCCTGGGCCAACAAAACACACATGAATAATCGGACGCTTAGGGTTTTCCTGAGCGAGTAAACTACCGGATTTTTTCAAATGCTGGCGTAAAGGCACAGTAAACTTACGGCAAAATGCCGACAGCTCTTTTGCTTCATTGGTATCAGGGGTTTCAACCCTCAGCTCGCCCGCTTTACTCACCTCACTGAGCGCTGCCACAATCGGGCTGACACGGTCAGACTCGGGCAAATCGGCTAGCAGTTCACTCGCGGCAAACATCTGACGAGCAAAGATCAGCGAATCTAACGACAGCTGCTTAGCCAAGGTATCGCCGCCATCATCGTCAAAACATTGGTATACCACATAGGCATCGTTATTGTTGGCCTTAACAAAGCCACCCACATTGAGCTCAGCCGCTCGCTGTTGGATTTCTGCTGCGCATTCTTTCTCATAGCCTGCACGGCAAAATAAAAATAGGTTTTTCATGGAGATCCTTAAGAAATCCAAGCCATAAACATGGCCGACTATCGATTTGGGCGCCAGTATAGCAATTTCAATACACAAAAGCCCGATTTGCTATCGGGCTTTTGTGCTATTGGCTGCGTGGACGCACGGCGCAGTGGCTGCGCCATACAAGCATTATGACTCGTTACCATCCACCACTTTATGGCGCCATACGGCCGCGGCCAGCAATAACCAACCTAAGAGGAAACAGCCGCCGCCCATCGGCGTGATAGGGCCAAACCATTTGCTGCCGACCAGCGCCAAACCGTAGAGCGAGCCAGAAAACAGCACTATACCCGCAATAAATAAATACGCCGCCCAATCGAGTAAACGTGAGGTTAACCACTGCCCCGCAAAAGCAACCACAATCAAGGCAAAGGTATGGTAGAAGTGGTATTGCACCCCAAGATTAAACACTTCAATCAACTCTGGGGGCGCCACGGCTTTTAAACCGTGGGCACCAAAAGCACCTAGCGCGACCGCAAAAAATCCGCTTACCGCGGCGAGTAACAACAATCCTTTACGCATTTTAACCTCCAAAAACCAATAGGCTTTACAACGGATGACGCCCGAGCCGTTAATCCAGGCTCTGAGCACTTTACGTCATATCAAGAAGAAACATTAGCCAATAAATTTTGCTGATAAATCAACAGCCAGTGCAAGGTTAGCCGCTTCAGTCGTACCTGACGACTTTCTTGGGACAAAACTATGATCCCCATCGGCTAAGTATTCAATTTGAATATCATTGTTAAGTGGCCAACTAGGGATTTGCATCTTACCGCCAAACTTATCCCGCTCCCCTTGCAGCACTAACACGGGCACTTGGCAGTCGTTCAGGGGTTCCAACCTAGGCTCACCGCCCTTAAGCGGAATAAAGGGATAACCTAAACAAATAACCCTATCGATACGGCTGGCTTGTACGCTATCACAAGCAAGTAACGCCGCCATGCGTCCGCCCATGGATTTGCCCATCAAGACCACCCGCTTAACCTTAGGCTGAGCGTGCGCCACATCGAGCATCTCGCTAAAACAGGCAAGCAGCTTTGGAGCCCTGTCTGGCGGTCGCTTTTTACCATCCATGGCATTAGCCTGCATGTAGGGAAAGTTAAAACGCATCACTTGAAAGCCCTTGGTGACAAGACCTGCTGCCATTTGGCACATAAAGTCTGAGTCTCGATTCGCTCCCGCGCCATGGGCAAATAAAATCAAGATCTCTGAGGGTTCACCTTCTAACACATGGGCACTTAGTGCAACATTTACCGAGGGATTATCCGGGCAACAACTCACTGCGTGACTCCTCGGCAAACATATCTAACATCCACTCACGAAACGCGACCACTTTACCCAGCTCGGCATGATTCTGTTGGCATACGAGGTAGTAAGCATCTTTGCTCACTAACACTTCTTGGAATGGGCATACCAGTCGTCCCGCTTTAATATCGGGCCGAGCCAACACGCTATAACCTAACGCCACACCTTGACCATGAGCCGCCGCCTGCAAGACGAGGGAAGAATGACTGAAAATTGGACCTTGGTTCACATTGATATCGGTAATACCGCATTGTCTAAACCACGCCTGCCAATCGTGGCGACTCATATCGTGTAGCAATGTATGGTGTTTTAAATCTTCCGGCTTTGACAGCGGCTTAGGGCCATTTAACAGCATGGGTGAACACACAGGAATAAGCACTTCATTGCGAAGTTTATCGGCCCGCAGCCCAGGCCAATTGCCTAAACCATAATAGATCGCGACATCAACATCGTCAGTTAAGGAACTGGCCTCTGTGTCCACCGCCTTGATCCGTACGTCAATATCAGGATTCTTTTCACTAAACTTGGACAGACGCGGCACCAGCCACTGAATCGCAAAGCTTGGCGACATGCTCACGGTCAACGAACCAATAGCACTACGTGCGAGCAGCCTATCGGTCGCATCAGCCAATTGAATAAAGATGTCCTTAATATCGAGAAAATAACTCTGGCCTTCCTCGGTTAGCAGCAGTGAACGATTTTTTCGGCGAAATAATTTTAATCCGAGAAAATCTTCCAGCGCTTTAATTTGATGACTCACCGCAGCCTGAGTCACAAACAATTCTTCAGCCGCTCGAGTAAAGCTCAAATGCCGTGCGGCGGCCTCAAATGCTTTAACCGCATTCAGTGGTGGTAAGCGTCTTGACATAGTGATCTCTATCTCAATTTTTAATTAGTTTTTCTAATCCGTATTGTTACATTTAATCGTTTGTAAAGGCCAGCATTTTTGATTAAATTTTGCGCCAACGAAACACATGAGTTGGACAATCTCGAACGGGTGATGGGAATGTCTGACAGCAATACTTTGTCAGCCCGGAGGCGACTATGTTCAATTTAAAATCTGCTTTTGCGTTAGTGTTAGTCAGCGCACTCAGTGCCAATGTCTACGCTAATGTTATCAATGCCGAAATTATTATCGACACCAGTGATTTACAAACAAGTATCAATGCCGAACTGACGGCAACGATGGAAAAAATGCACCAAGAAGCACTGCAAGATCCCACCTTATTGATTGCCGATGAGGTGCTACCAGCACAGCAAGTGGTCAAAACCGAGTAAATTGCACTGCTTCGCAATAACATAAAAACCGCATTCCAATGCGGCTTTTTTGTATTCGTAATCCCGTAGATTGCTGCATATCAAGGTCAAACCTGAGGCTTGACCTTGCATACGCTTTGCTGGTTATCGCTTAAGGGCGGTAAACCTTAACATTGTGATAACCTTGCTCAATCAGGTAAAGTGCCTGTAATTTACTCATCACGCCACGCTCACAGTACAGCAGGTAAGTCTTTTGCTTATCGAGATCGGCAAACTGAGTCGCTAATTTGAAGAAAGGAATGCGCTTGATTTCCACGCCTTCAATCTCCAGCGGTTTATTCTCTTCTTCCTCTGGGGCGCGAATATCAATCACCACTTCATTGGTGTCGATAGCAACAACGGTCTCAGTTTCAGTGATACGGGTATTCATTTGTTCTGCTATCTCCCGGATATCAATGGCCACGGCTTGCTCTACGATACGGTCAATCAAGTCCTCAGAGAATTTGGTCTCTTCGGCCTCAACCTTAGCCAGTACCGCTTTAACAGTCGGCTTTTGTGAAATCACCCCGCAATATTCCGGCATAGACTTAGCAAAATCTTCGGTGCCGATACGACGGCATTCATTGATAATATCTTGCTTATCCATAGTGATCAGCGGACGCAAAATCAACATATCGGTGCAACGATCAATCACGTTTAAGTTGGTTAAGGTTTGGCTCGACACTTGACCCAAGCTTTCACCTGTTACAATCGCCTGAATGCCCATACGCTCGGCAATACGTGCAGCGGTGCGCATCATCATACGCTTGAGCACCACGCCCATTTGACCGTTGTCGATTTTCTCTAAAATCTCGGCCACCACAGGCTCAAACGGCACGGACACAAACTTCACCTTGTGGGATTCACCATAGGTTTTCCACAAATGGTAAGCAACCTGCTTAACGCCAATCTCGTGCTGCGCGCCGCCTAGGTTGAAGAAACAGTAATGGGTACGAGCGCCCTTCTTAATAAATTGATAACTCGATACGCCCGAGTCAAAACCGCCCGAAATTAACGACAACACATCTTCCTGCGTTGCCATTGGGAAACCGCCTAAGCCTTCGATACGCTTAGTCACCATATACAGTTTATCGCCCTCGATTTCGAGGTTAACAGTGACTTCGGGGTTCTTTAAGCGCACGCCAATCGCATCGGTAAACTGGTTTAAACCACCACCGACATAACGCTCTACTTCAATAGAGTTAAAATCGTGATTACCAGTGCGCTTGACACGTACACAGAAGGTTTTGCCGGCAATTTGGTCACGGTAAACGGGCAACACTTGCTGATAAATATCATCCACAGAGGTAAAGCTGTATTCATCCACTTGCACTACATGGGCGATCCCAGGGATACAGGCTAAACGCTCACCAAAGGCCTGAGCTAATTCAGGTTTATCATTTGGCACCTTTACCCAAATACGGTCCCATTGACGTTGCACTTTAGCATCTTCATCAACTTTTTTGAGCACGTTACGGATGTTGGTTTCAAGCATTTTAGTGAAGCGCATGCGCACAGGCTTACTCTTCATCATGATTTCTGGGTACAGCTTTACAATAAACTTCATGGGATTTCCGCGGGCAATTTTGGCAACAGCAAAATTGGTTAAAAGAATAATCGCCGGATTATAACAAACTCACGGCGATTGGCGCACCTGTTTCCACACAAGGGCTGCTCGTGGCGTGCGCTTACGCACAGTTGAACTTATAGTCAAAAAAGCCCAAATAAAAAAGCCGTGAGCAAGTCACGGCGTTTTTATCAAATAACTGATTTGGATTAAAAACTATTTACCTACTTGAATTTCTTCGGATTCTTTTGCTTTACCTTGTTCAATCGCAATCTCAACTCGACGATTTCGCGCACGATTTTCAGGCGAATCATTTAGGACAATTGGATTATTTGAGGCCATACCGACCACTTTCATCCGTTTAGGATCAAAACCCTTGACCTGCAATAACACATCAGCCACAGCTACAGCACGTTTACTGGAGAGATCCCAGTTTGAGCTATAGAGCTCATCACTTATCTGCATATCGTCGGTGTAACCCGATACGGTGATAATTCCCGGCACATCTTTGAGCAACTCACCGACCGAGCGCACCACTGGTTTAAATCGCGGTTGTAGGAAACCAGAGCCTGAGGCAAATGAACCTTTTTCACGGATGCGAATAATAATTTGCTGTCCAAGTGACTCAATTTCAATCGCCCCATCAGTGATCTCTTTATTGAGCTCCTGCGCCATTTTTTTCACTTGCTGATTGATCTTATCCTGCGCTGCCGCAGCCTCGGCCTTCACCGCATCAGCGGTTTCTTGAGCAGTGGCCGTTGCTTCACCACCTCGCTGCGAACCGTTCTGTTGTTGTACCCCACCCGCACTATCATCTTCCCCCGCTTGGAAATCCAACGTGGGTTCGGTCATTTCATTGGTTTGTTGGTTGATGATCTCAATCGGCGTGGGATCGGGACGACCAGGACGGAACTCGAGGGCAATCACCGAGGTCCCCTTAGGAATATCTTTAACTTCGACTTTGTTTTGCACCCCAAATGCATACTTCATCGAACCTGCGATCTGCTTAAACTTCATCACATCCATTTCGGAGAATGACAGCAGCAACACGAAGAAACACATCAAGAGGGACATCAAATCGGCAAATGTTGCCAACCAGAGTGGTGCTCCGGGCGGTGGACAGTTGCACTTAGCCATGGGCTACTCTCCGTCCGTTGTATCGATTTTCCGCTGTTTTTCAGCAAGATAGTTCTTCAAAAAGCCTTCAATTACTCGAGGGTTTTGGCCATCTTGAATCGCCAATACCGCATCCATAATCAAGTTACGGTTTAGCATTTCCTCACCCATTCTAAGGCTTAATTTATCGGCGATAGGAATACACACCATGTTAGCCACTACCGCACCATATAGGGTAGTTAACAACGCAACCGCCATTGAAGGGCCAATCGATTTCGGGTCCGACATATTGGATAACATCGCCACCAAGCCCACTAGGGTACCAATCATCCCCATCGCGGGTCCTACGTCACCAAAAGCCCGGAAAATGGCGATGCCGTTGCGATGGCGCTCTTCGGTGAGGGCGATATCTTTTTCAAGCGCGGCACGTACCACCTCACCGTCATGACCATCCACTAACATATCGACGGCTTTTTGCATAAAACTGTTGGAAATTTGTGCTTCTTCAAGAGCAAGAAATCCACCTTTACGCGCCGCATCAGCCATCGTCACTGATTGTTCGATAAGATCTTCAGGTTTATCAATTTTAAACATAAAGGCTTTTACTGCGATTTTTACCGCACCTAAAAACTGTTTTAAATTGAATTTCATCATCACGACAAAGAAGGAACCACCAAACACGATAAAGACGGAAGGAATGTCGATAAAAATTGCAATGCCGCCGCTGGTTACCATGGCCCAAAGGATAAAACCAAAGCTCCCGACTAGTCCAATAACTGTAGCTAAATCCACAACGGCTCCTCAATATTCTGTATAAACGACATGATACTGACTCTATTGGCAAAATAACACTAAATGTCATCCGTCAACGGTTAACACTTTGGTCTTAACCCAAGCCTTATTTTATGATGTCTTAAGATGATTATAAGCATAATGCTACTATTGTCATTTATCGGACAAGCTCTAAGCAAGTTTAGCGGCAATTTCTATTTTCTGAAAAAAATTCAGCAACAAAGCGTGCTATCGAGCAAATATCCATCGACTGAATTTGACCCTTGAGCCGCCCTGATATACCTTGTGTCCGCTCTTTCAAAGGAATTATTAACGTGGCAAAGAAACCCGAAAATCTCAGTTTTGAAGAATCCCTTGGTGAACTCGAGCGCATCGTTGCTGAGTTAGAGCAGGGCGATGTCTCTCTCGATGATGCGTTAAAACAATTTGAACGAGGCATCAATCTGGTGCGTAACAGCCAGGCAAAACTTGAACAAGCTCAGCAAAAAGTGGCCATTTTACTCAAGCAGGATGAAAATGCGCCCCTCTCTCCCTATGCCGTTGAGGGCGAATAAGCGTGTTAGTCAATGCAATAAAAGAATATCAACAACGAGTTGATAACCAATTAAAACAACGTTTTAGTACACTCGAAGATACAGCTCCTCAGTTAAAAGCCGCGATGACCCATGGCGCCCTTTTAGGGGGAAAACGCATTCGTCCCTTCTTGGTTTACAGTGTCGGGCAAATGTTTGGCGTAGCACTTGAAAAACTCGATGCCTGCGCCGCCGCGATTGAATGCATCCACGCCTATTCGTTAATCCATGACGATTTACCCGCTATGGATGATGATGCACTTCGCCGTGGTCAACCCACAGTGCATATCGCTTTCGATGAAGCCACCGCAATTCTTGCTGGGGATGCACTACAAACTTTAGCTTTTGAGATTGTGACTGAAGCCGTGCCAGGGATTACCAGCGAGCAACATATCGCTATGGTCAGAGCATTGGCAAAAGCCTCTGGTTATCGGGGGATGTGCGGCGGTCAAGCCATCGACTTAGCCTCCACCGATAAGCACATTGATCTTAAAGCATTAACTCAACTGCATAATATGAAAACAGGGGCGCTGATCAGCTGCGCCGTTGAGTTAGCCTTGATCGCCGCGAACGCGCCAAAAGATCAATATCAGACTATGATGGAATTTGCCCATGCCGTAGGACTTGCCTTCCAAGTCCAAGACGATATTCTGGACATTATTGCCACCACGGAAGAACTCGGCAAACCTCAAGGCTCAGATGCCGAGTCAAATAAGAGTACTTTTCCGCAACTACTTGGACTGCAAGGCGCAAAAGATACCGCCGCGCAACTGATCCAAGAGGCACTATCAGCGCTGGCTAAATTGCCATACAATAGCCAGTTAATTGCAGACTTCGCCCGCTATATTATTGAGCGAAGAATATAAAAAGAGACGAAGTATCTCGCTATGAGTTTGGACATTTCTCAGTTTCCGGTGTTGGCACAGGCCAACACACCTAATGAACTCCGCCAGCTTCCACAGGCCCTATTACCCCAATTGGCCGATGAGTTGCGGGAGTTCCTTCTTAAGTCCGTTGGCATGTCCAGCGGACATTTTGCCTCTGGGCTTGGCACTGTCGAGCTGACTGTTGCCCTGCATTATGTCTATAACACCCCGTTTGACCGTTTGATTTGGGATGTTGGTCACCAAGCCTATCCCCATAAAATCCTCACTGGTCGCCGTGATAGAATGCACACCATTAGGCAAAAGAACGGTTTACACCCCTTCCCTTGGCGGGAAGAAAGTGAATATGACACCTTTAGCGTAGGCCACTCAGGCACCTCCATCAGTGCCGCATTAGCCATGGCCGTTGCAGCCGAAAAAGAACAGGCAGGCCGTAAAGTGGTTGCCGTGATTGGCGATGGTGCAATGACAGGCGGCATGGTGTTCGAGGCAATGAACCACGCGGGTGATTTGCACAATGATATGCTGATGGTGCTAAACGATAATGAAATGTCGATTTCAGAAAATGTCGGCGCACTCAACAATCACTTAGCCCAATTGATGTCAGGCCGCTTCTACACCACGATTCGTGAAAGCAGCAAGAAAGTGCTCAAGGGCATGCCTGTTATCAAAGAAATGGCCAAGCGCACCGAAGAACACCTCAAAGGCATGGTGGTTCCTGGCACACTGTTTGAAGAGTTAGGCTTTAACTATATCGGCCCTATCGATGGCCACGATGTCGATGCCCTAGTGGAAACCCTGCGCAATATGCGCAATCTAAAGGGGCCACAAGTGCTACACATTATGACCAAAAAAGGTCGCGGTTATGAGCCAGCAGAAAAAGATCCTATCGGTTGGCACGCCGTCCCTAAATTTGACCCATCACAATTTAAGAAGCCAGCGACTAAGCCGGGACTACCAACCTTCTCTCAAGTGTTTGGCAAATGGTTATGTGATATCGCTGAGCAGGATGAAAAAGTCTTAGGCATTACCCCTGCCATGCGTGAAGGGTCGGGTATGGTGGAGTTCTCGCAGCGCTTCCCAAAACAATATTTTGATGCAGCCATTGCCGAGCAACATGCGGTGACCTTAGGCGCAGGGTTTGCCTGTGAGGGCTATAAACCTGTGGTCGCCATTTATTCGACTTTCCTGCAACGCGGCTATGATCAGCTGATCCACGACGTCGCATTGCAGCGTTTACCCGTACTATTTGCGATTGACCGTGGAGGTATTGTCGGTGCCGACGGCCCAACCCATCAAGGGGCGTTCGATTTAAGCTTTATGCGCTGTATCCCAAATATGGTGATTATGGCGCCATCGGATGAAAATGAATGTCGCCAGATGCTGTATACCGGATATTGCTATGATGCAGGCCCAAGCGCGGTACGCTATCCAAGAGGTAGTGCAACAGGTGCGACTCAAGTTGAAGCCATGACGGCACTGCCAATTGGTAAAGGGGTGATTAAGCGTTTAGGCAAACGTATCGCGATGCTTAACTTCGGGACTACCTTAGCCGCAGCACTCACTGCCGCAGAGAGTTTAGATGCAACAGTGGTCGATATGCGCTTTGTGAAACCGCTGGATGTGGATTTAGTCAAAGAGATGGCGCAAACCCACGATGTGCTCGTCACAGTGGAAGAAAACGCCATTATGGGCGGCGCTGGCTCAGGTGTGCTAGAGCTTCTGCAAAAGCTTAAAATGCCTAAACCTGTACTACAAATTGGCTTGCCCGATGAGTTTATTAAACATGGATCACCAGAAGAAGTGATCCATGACTTACAACTCGATGCCGAAGGCATGTTAGCGCAGATTAATGCCTATCTCGCCAATTAAGCTCAAGGGAGCTTGCTCCCAGTTTATGAAAAATAAGCTACTGATTAACTTACAATAAAATTTTTAAACTAAAAAGGACTGCATCTGCAGTCCTTTTTATTGGTTTAACGTTTTATCGCTTACGCTTCAATATCAATCGAAGCAGACTCTTGGCTAGGACCACCTTGAGACACCATCACCATGGCTGGGCGCAATAAACGGCTATTCAGTTCGTAGCCTTTTTGCATTACTAACATCACAGTATTGGCTGGGAATTCAGCACTTGGTTGCATACCAATCGCTTGATGTTGATCAGGGTTGAAGGCTTGTCCTTGAGGATCAATTTGTTTTACACCAAATTTCGCCACAGCGGTCAACAAACTCTTTTGTGTTAACTCAACACCTTCATAGATAGCTTTAGTGGTTTCATCCTGCGGATTAGTCCCTTGCAGCGCTCGCTCCATATTGTCTATCACTGGCAGCAATTCGTTGGCGAATTTTTCCAGAGCAAACTTATTGGCTTTCTCTACATCCATCGCAGCGCGACGACGAATGTTATCCACTTCGGCAGCTGCACGTATTACTGAATCTTTTTGCTCATCAACTTTCGCCAAAGCGTCAGCGAGTAACTGTTCCAGCTCTTCAATACGGAAATTGGCTTGGGTAAGCTCATCAATCAGACTTGCTTCTTCGGTAGAAACTTCAGACTCTACACCCTCTTGGATCAGATCCTGTTCTGCTTTAATCGACTCGTTGCTCATTTTCACTCCAGCTAAAAATGCTTTGTTTCTAAATACTCTGGGCATATTATGGGGATCAATTTTGACGTTTCAAGGCCTAAGGCCAGATCTAGCATAAATATGACCACAAAGTTCCACACCATTGGCCTAATTGGTAAGCCGCATCATCCAGGGACAAATCAAACCCTCAAACGTCTGCACCACTGGCTGACGATGCAAGGTTATGAAGTCCTCGTAGAAGAGCGGGTAGCAACTGAGTTAGGCCCACAAATTGTGGCGGTTGATTTATTAGAGATTGGCGAGCGTTGTGATTTAGCGATAGTCGTTGGCGGTGATGGCAATATGCTCGGCGCCGCCAGAGTACTGGCGCGCTTCGATGTGGGCGTGATTGGTGTAAACCGTGGTAACCTTGGCTTTTTAACGGATTTACCGCCGGATGCATTCGAAGAGGCGCTAGCTAAAGTGCTCGATGGTGAGTTTGATACCGAGCACCGTTTTTTACTTGAGGCAGAGGTCTATCGCCATGGACAGCTAAAAGCCAGTAATACAGCGGTGAATGAAGCGGTGCTGCATCCGGGTAAGATCGCTCACATGATTGAATTTGAGGTCTATATTGACAATCAATTCATGTACAGCCAACGCGCCGATGGCATGATAGTTTCCACTCCCACGGGGTCAACCGCCTATGCACTGTCAGCAGGTGGGGCGATTCTCACCCCCAATTTACAGGCATTAATTTTAGTCCCGATGTTTCCACACACCTTGTCATGCCGCCCTATTGTGGTCGATGCTTGCAGCACCATTAAGATGGTGGTTTCCCCTGAAAATGGCGAAAACCTTGAGGTTAGCTGTGATGGCCATGTGCATTTAGCGGTATTACCCGGCGATGAGATCATCGTGCGCCGCAGCTCTGAGCAACTTAGGCTTATCCATCCTAAAGGCCATAATTACTTCCATGTGTTGCGAAGTAAGCTCGGCTGGGGCAGTAAGTTGTTTTGAGTTTGTACGATGAGATGATGCGAAGCTTAACTCAAGCAACCTACCATAAAAAATATAGATAATGACTGACTATAGTTGTTAACAAAATGGAGTTGTGCAGCTGCATTGCTGTAAACAGCTTTATTAACCGTTATTAAATTTCAGATTAACTCATATTTCATAAGGTGACATTGCTCACGCTTAATTTCCCCACCCGATAAAGCGTGAGTCAGATCACACTAAAAATCTCAATCTAAAAATCATATAAAATAATAAAAATCATAAATTTAAAATAAATCATTAAAAATCACCGTTCCTTTTAATGAGAACCTGAGTGACATAGATCACACCTTAATATTGTCTTAAAAATTCATTAAGTGCCCATTAATGAAATAAATGGATCAGTTAATTGCAATACTGATCGCTAATTTAGTGAAGATCTGATTTTTTATAACTAAAAAGCATACAAGTTAAATTAATCACTGAGCATAGGAATATACAAACCACTCTTTAAGTGACATTGGTCACAGTTGAAGAAATCCTATGAGAGAAGCCTCCCGCAGCGCTGTAAATTAGCATTTCATATAGCAGTCAAAATGATCTAGATCATATAAGTTCAACCCCGAATAGCGTCTAGTACACACCACAGAATGTCGTAACAGTGATTATTAGTAGTGAATACTGCTGATTTATCCACCATAAGTTCTGATATCGAAGCACCAATAAGATTCCTATAAAAAATAAGACAGACCACTTTATGTAGAGGCAAGCATGACAATACTCCAACTCTTCGCCAGCTTGACGCCAGTGCTCAGTGTAATGATCTTTCTTGTATTACTGAGAATGCCCGCGTCAAAAGCTATGCCCATTTCCATGGTAGTTACGGCCATCGCCGCCGTATTTATTTGGCAAATGGATACCACTCTATTGGCCGCATCCGTTCTTGAAGGACTGCTGTCAGCGATCACGCCATTAACCATCATCTTCGGTGCGGTATTCCTACTTAATACTCTGAAATATTCAGGTGCAATGGATACTATCCGAGCAGGCTTCACTAACATCAGTGCCGATGCCCGTGTACAGGTGATTATTATTTGTTGGTTATTCGGCGCCTTTATCGAAGGTAGCGCAGGCTTTGGTACGCCAGCCGCCATTGGCGCGCCACTGCTGGTATTACTGGGAGTACCTCCTGTCGCCGCCGCCGTAGTCGCCTTAATTGCCGACTCAGCCTGCGTATCATTTGGAGCAATTGGTTTACCCGTGCTCTTTGGGATGGAACAGGGTCTTATCCAAGGTGGTGTAAGCATGGCTGCTGAGCAGTTTGCTGCCCATGGTGGAACCTATGCGGGTTATGCTCGATATATCGTAATGCATATGATCACTATCGACTTAATCACAGGTTCATTAATTCCGCTGGTTATGGTGACAATGCTGACCGGGTTCTTTGGCCGCAACAAATCCTTTAAAGAAGGCTTAGCCATTTGGAAATTTGCGATTTTCGCAGGTCTTGCCTTTACTGTCCCCGCCTGGATTATTAACTACCTTGCAGGCCCTGAATTCCCATCGGTTATTGGTGCATTAATCGGTATGGCACTGGTGATCCCTGTTGCGCGTAAGGGCTACCTACTGCCTAAAACACCTTGGAATGATTTCGCAGAGAATGACAACCAAGAAGGTGTGAAGATCGAAGCGAAAGCCCAGTTTTCACAAATTGCCGCCTGGACACCTTATATCATCATGGCTGCGCTGTTAGTGTTATCTCGTACAGTCACACCACTGAAAGCTTGGTTATCGAGTTTCAACATTAGCTGGACAGGCCTGATGGGTACTGAGCTTAAAGCGAGCTTTGCAACCTTATACGCCCCTGGCGCCTTCTTCGTCGCAGTGTGTATTATCGGTTTCTTCCTGTTCAAAATGAAAAGTCCTGCGATTAAGCAATCCATCGGTGTTTCATGCAAATCAATGTTACCGACGATTATTTCATTAGGTGCTTCAGTACCTATGGTGAAAATCTTCTTAAACTCAGGTGCTAATGGTGCTGGACTAGCCTCTATGCCAGTGGCCTTAGCCGATATGTTGGGCCATTCAATGGGCGCGGTATGGGCATGGATGGCGCCTATCGTGGGGATTTTTGGTGCCTTCCTGTCAGGTTCAGCGACATTCTCAAACATGATGTTCTCAAGCCTGCAATACAGTGTGGCTGATAATGTTGGCATGAACCATACGCTGATATTGGCACTGCAAGGTATCGGTGCAAACGCCGGTAACATGATGTGCGTAATGAACGTGGTTGCCGCAGCAACTGTAGTAGGTATGGCGGGTAGAGAGTCGGAAATTATTCGTAAAACCATGCCTGTAGCCCTTGGCTACGCCTTACTTGCAGGCACTATCGCAACACTTTGGGGTGGCTTCTAATCCATCTTGTTCGAAGTCACGCCGAGTGACTTCGACTTTCTTCTATAAGATAAAGAGAGTGATGTTATGTCGATTAACTACAAAGAGGTCATCAGTGATCTCAGAACACAATTAGGTGATCGTCCGGTGACGGATGATCCCGTCCGTCGTTTTGCTTGGTCTACCGATGCCAGCTACTTCAGAATCGTGCCCGAAGTTGTTGTCCATGCCGAGACCTTAGAACAGGTAAAACTCACCTTAGCCGTTGCCCGCAAGCATAATGCGCCCGTCACATTTAGAGCAGCAGGCACCAGTTTATCTGGCCAAGCGATTGGTGAAGGGATACTACTTATCCTTGGCCATGATGGTTTTAGAAAGATTGAAGTCAGTAGCGATGCAAAACAAATTACCTTAGGTGCCGCAGTTATTGGTTCAGACGCGAATGCTGTGCTAGCGCCATTGAATCGCAAAATCGGCCCCGATCCAGCGACGATTGCTTCGGCAAAAATTGGCGGAATTGTTGCTAACAACGCTTCAGGCATGTGCTGTGGTACTGCTCAAAACAGTTACCAAACCATCGCATCGGCAAAACTGTTGTTTGCCGATGGCACTGAACTCGATACTGGCTGTGAAAAATCTAAGGCTGAGTTTGCTAAGACCCACGGAAAATTACTGCAAGATCTGAGCGAGCTCTCCCATCTGACACGCCATAACACCGTATTAGCCGAGCGCATTCGTAAAAAGTATTCCATCAAAAATACCACTGGCTACGGTATTAACTCCTTAATCGATTTTACCGACCCATTTGACATCATTAACCACTTAATGGTCGGGATGGAAGGTACGTTAGCTTTCATTAACGAAGTCACTTACCACACTGTAAATGAAGCTAAATTTAAAGCCTCAGCCATGGCTGTATTCCATAATATGGAAGATGCTGCACGCGCCATTCCGCTGATTAATGGTGAAAGTGTTTCTGCGGCCGAACTCCTTGACTGGCCATCCATTAAAGCGGTAACAGGCAAGCCAGGCATGCCAGATTGGTTGTCGGAACTGCCTGCGTTATCCGCGATTCTATTGATTGAATCCCGTGCGGATGATGCTCAAACGCTCGAACGCTATACCCAAGATGTCAGTACCAAGCTGGCTGGTTTTGACTTCATCCGTCCGATGGAATTCAGTACCAATCCCGCGGTTTACGACAAGTACTGGGCGATGCGTAAAGGGCTTTTCCCCATTGTCGGTGGCGAGCGTCCAAAAGGAACCTCAGTTATCATCGAAGACGTGGCCTTTGAGCTTGAACATCTAGCCGCAGCAGCTCACGATATCACTGAGCTTTTCCATAAACATGGTTACCCTGAAGGCTGTATTTATGGCCACGCGCTGGCAGGTAACTTCCACTTCATTATTACTCCGACCTTCTCCACTCAAGCCGATATCGACCGCTTCCATGCCTTTATGGACGATATTGCCGATATGGTGATTAACAAGTACAACGGCTCAATGAAAGCTGAGCATGGCACCGGCCGCGCTGTGGCACCGTTTGTTGAAAAAGAATGGGGACAAGATGCTTACACCTTGATGAAGAGCATCAAACAACTATTTGATCCTCAGGGTATTCTAAACCCAGGCGTTATTCTTAACGATGATGCGAACGTCCACGTTAAAAATATTAAGCCCTGCCCTGTTGTCGATGATTTTGTTGATAGATGTATTGAATGTGGCTTCTGCGAAAAAACCTGCCCAACATCAGCACTTAACTTCTCGCCACGTCAACGTATCGCTACTCTGCGTGAAATCGAACGCTTAGAGCAGTCCGGTGATAAAGCTGCGGCCGCTAAAATGCGCGCCGATGCAAAATACGATGTGATTGATACCTGCGCCGCCTGTCAGCTTTGTACTATCGCCTGTCCAGTCGATAACAGCATGGGTCAGTTAGTCCGTAAACTACGTACACCTTATATCAGCACCACAGAGCAAAAAGTATTGGATTTCCAAGCCAAGCATTTTGGCGCGGTAAACCAAGTGATCAGTACGGGCTTTGATGTACTTGGCGTTATCCATAAAATCACCGGCGATGGCATTACTAATGCACTGATGAAAACGGGTCGGCTGATTTCTAAAGAAGTGCCCTACTGGAATCCGGACTTCCCCAAAGGCGGCAAACTGCCTAAACCGTCACCCGCCAAAGCAGGCCAAGAAACTGTGGTTTACTTCCCAGCCTGTGGTGGCCGGACCTTTGGCCCAACACCTAAGGATCCGGATAATCGCACCTTGCCAGAGGTGGTTGTTACCCTGCTCGAACGTGCGGGCTATAACGTTATTACACCAGAGAAGACCCGCGATTTATGCTGCGGCCAAATGTGGGAATCTAAAGGCGACTTTAAAAACGCCGACGCCAAACGCCAAGAGCTTATCGATGTGGTCAGCAAGATGAGCAATGGCGGCAAGATCCCAGTGTTAGTCGATGCCCTATCTTGTACTTATCGCACCCTCACGGGTAACCCACAGGTACAAATTACGGATCTAGTTGAGTTTATGCACGACAAGCTGCTGGACAAGCTGACCATCAACAAAAAGGTCAATGTTGCTTTGCACTTAGGTTGTAGTGCTCGCAAGATGAAGTTAGAGCCTAAGATGCAAGCCATTGCTAATGCTTGCTCGGCGCAAGTGCTCAAACCTGCGGGTATTGAATGTTGTGGATACGCCGGTGAAAAAGGTTTATATAAGCCAGAAATCAACGCCAGCGCCCTGCGCAATATTAAGAAGTTAATCCCAGTTGAGGTTAAAGAAGGCTATTACGCCAACCGTATGTGCGAGGTCGGTTTGACCCAACACAGTGGTATTTCCTACCGCCACTTAGCGTATCTGCTCGAAGAGTGCAGTCGCTAACACACTGACCAAACGGGGCTAAAGATAGCCCCGTTTTTCTTTAGAAGAAAACTATTCTCATTTATCGACAACTCCGCAAAGTTAACGAAATAAATCTTAAAATAAAAACCCAATTAACCATTTAAAATCATATTGTTAAAAACTTCTCATTTTTGCAAAAATCTAGTAGATCATTTACTAAATTAGGGCTACTTATTTACTTTAGATAAGCCTATATTGGATCAACTACCTTAGCATTTGTGTGGACTTTGGGGCCACAATGCAAGGCAATGTCGTTCACTAACAAGAAAGAGAAAGCACAATGAAAATCGCCCTTTTCATCCCGTGTCTTGTTAACCAAATGATGCCGGATGTGGCCATTGCTACTCTGGAATTACTGGAAAAACTCGGACACAAAGTGATTCTACCCGCAGGCCAAACTTGCTGTGGCCAACCGATGACTAACTCGGGTTGCTTTGATGCAGCACGCAGTACCACCTTGAAATTACTCAATGCCTTCAAAGGTGTAGAATGCGATGCCATTGTTTGTCCTGCCGCTTCTTGTTTAGTGGCCGCCAAAGAAAATTTCCACGAGTTTGATAGCAGCCCAGAAGCTCAAGCCGTTATCGACAAACTCTATGAACTGACCGAGTTCCTCCACGATATCGCCCCCATTCCCGCCTTCAACAAACCTTTTGCCCATAAGATCAGCCTGCAACTAAGCTGTCACGGCATTCGTATGCTGAGCCTTGCCACGCCAAGCGAGCAAATGGGCCCGCGATTCAACAAAGTTGAAGCCGTGCTTGCCAATATCGCTGGTATCGACATTGTCTATCCAGACCGTCGCGATGAATGCTGTGGCTTTGGTGGTACGTTTGCCGTCGATGAAGGAGCCGTATCCGCCAAGATGGGTAAAGACAAAGCCCAAGCCCACGCGGCAACAGGCGCGCAATATGTGGTTGGCTTCGATCCCTCTTGCCTCTTGCACCTCGATGGCATGATCCGCAGACAGCAATTGCCGATTGAAATTCGCCACATAGCGCAAGTGCTTAACGCCGCGCTCTAGGAGACCCACTATGGCATATCAACATAATCACGGGGCCACGGGTTCACAGGTTCACGCTCATAAAGCCGATATTTTCTGCCGCGATGAAACCCGAGTTGACTGGCACTCTAAAGCCCTTTGGGTACTGCGCGAAAAACGCGATCGCGCCGCTGGCAGCTTACCCGAATGGGAGCAATTACGTCAGTTAGGTTCTGAAATCAAACTGCACACCTTAACCAACCTTGCACAATACCTTGAAACCTTTGAGCAAAACTGTCTTGCCAACGGCATCAAAGTGCATTGGGCTAAAGATGGTGCCGAGCACAACCGTATCGTGCACGAGATCTTAGCTAGCCATAAAGTGAAGAAGTTAGTTAAGTCAAAATCTATGCTCACCGAGGAATGTCATCTCAATCCTTACTTAGAGCAGCGTGGAATTGAAGTCATCGACACCGACTTAGGTGAGCGCATTATTCAGCTCGCGAAAATGCCGCCTTCGCACATTGTGGTGCCCGCTATCCACATGAAAAAAGAAGAAGTCGGTGACCTCTTCCATGAGAAACTCGGCACTAAAGCGGGGGCAGCCGATCCCTTGTATTTAACCCGTGCCGCCCGCGCGCATTTGCGTGAAAAATTCCTCAGCGCCGATGCCGCCATGACAGGGGTAAACATGGCGATTGCCGATAAGGGCGCCGTGGTCGTTTGTACCAACGAAGGTAACGCCGATATGGGCGCTAACCTGCCCAAGTTGCAGTTGCATTCAATGGGGATCGACAAAATTGTCCCCGATATCGACAGCGCCGCCGTGTTACTACGCACCCTCGCACGCAACGCAACTGGCCAACCCGTCACTACTTATAGCGCCTTCTACCGTGGACCACAGGTCGATGGAGAGATGCATGTGATCATCGTCGATAACGGCCGTACCGAGATGATGAAGGATAAAATCCTTGCCGAATCATTGAAATGTATTCGTTGCGGCGGTTGTTTAAATACTTGTCCTGTGTATCGCCGCTCTGGTGGTTACAGCTACAACTACACCATTCCTGGTCCGATTGGGATTGCGGTGGGCGCCAAGCATGACGATACCAACTCCATCGCTTGGGCTTGTACTCTGTGTGGTAGCTGTACCTATGTCTGCCCGACCAAGGTGCCGCTCGATAAGATTATTCACCACCACAGACGCCTTAAGGCCGAAGCCGGACAACTCCCCTACGGCAAAAACGGCTATATGCCATTAGTGGGTAAATTTATGGCAAGCACTACTCTGCTCAATTGCTCAATGGGCGCGGCCCGAACTGCACTGCGCATTCTGCCGGGTAGTCTGCTCAAGCCCTTTAGCGGTGCCTGGGGTAAATACCGTGAACTGCCAGTCGCCCCCAACTCCAGCTTCGAAGCTTGGTTTAAGAAACACAGGAGCCTATAAGATGTCTAGTAAGCACGAAATTCTCAATGCGCTCAAACTGTCGGCTTTAACAAACCATCCTATGCCGAGCATCGATGTCGCCCCAAGGGTTGAAGATCTGGTTGGCCAGTTTGAAACCAATCTGAAAACCGTTGCGGGTACACTTCACCGTGAAGGTGGCCTCGCGGCACTGCAAGCCAAAGTGGATGAGCTTGTCGCCCAAGGCTTACAGGTTATCTCCCTCGTTGAGGGCATCACAGCAAACCGTGATGTGCCACCAACGGCTCACGAGCTCAGGGATATCGATTATGCGGTGATCCCTGGGGATATTGGTGTTGCCGAAAATGGTGCCATTTGGGTAAACAATAAGAACTTAGGCCACAGAGTAACGCCTTTTATCTGTGAAAACCTGATCTTAGCCCTGCCAACCAATAAGATTGTGCCAAACATGCACCAAGCGGCAAAAGACATCACGCTAGCCTCAGGTGAGTTTGGGGTGTTTATCGCAGGCCCCTCAAAAACCGCCGATATCGAGCAAGCCTTAGTCGTCGGTGCCCACGGTGCCTGTAGCTTGAACGTGTATTTGCTGTAATGCCTCAAGATTTAATGTAACCAAGAAAACGCAAAGGTTACGGGACAATCGAAACAAGAAAGCCGACCTTCATTGGCGGCTTTCTTATTTAAAATTTAGCATGACGATATTTGAACAATTTGATTTATAAGGCTTAATCATCTAAAGGTACAGGCTTGCCATGGCCTTCGCTCGCCGACTAGGTGAATAGAGCAATCTAGGATTTTTAAGCTTATGAACGAGAGTCATGGTCGTTATCACGTATCCCTGCATTGCACGACATTCAGGCGCCTACTCTTTGATAAGCGCCGCAGCCAAAGCAATAGCTAGTGATAAGTAAGGGATCTTTATCAAGTCGCTTTAACCAAGTGCGATAGCGCAATACTGAGGATGCCTTGCGAGTATCCTCGACGTGGCTGGTCGTATTCTCGACTATCTATTTGGCATTTATAGTAAAGGTGAGTAAATGAACGAGGTATTACTACAAATAAAGGCGCTCACCAATAGTGATCCTTTGTTGACGGCTGTCATTGTCGGAGTATTAACATTTACGTTAATTGGACTCGTAGGCTACATGCTAAAAGATGTCCCCGCGAAACTGTTAAGTTGGCTCAGTAGCCTGCTATTTGTGCGGCTCACTATAGACGATAGCCATCAGGCACGCACAGAAATATTCAATAAGCTGTCCTTTTTGATCAGTAATACTACCATTCCGTTTTTTTCACGCTCTATCTCTGAGGCTGTGTACTTTGACTATGCTGTGAATTACGACGGGCGTGTCAGTGTTAAGTCTATCGGCTATGGTATGCATCTGTTTAAATACGGTGGTTGTTTTATGTTGGCAACCCGTACTAAGGTCGATAGTTCGATGGCATACGATTCTATTACTGTAAGAGCACCATGGTGGGCAAAAGATAAACTATATCGTTTTTTAGAAGATACTCGTGGAGACATCTCTACTGAGCCGAAAGTGAATATTTTCGAAGAAACCGAATGGTGTCGCTATGGCACATTGAAATCATCGGGTTTTAGTGACTTAGTGCTAGATGAAGGGTTTAAGCAGGACTTGATGAGGGAAGTTGATAACTTCGCAAGTCGGGGAAAATCGGTTGTCAGTAAGCTAACCATACTGCTACATGGAAAAACGGGCACGGGTAAGACGGGTATCGCGAGGGCCTTAGCGGTTGAGTATCATCGCGATCTATACATATTGAATCTATCGACTGTCAATGATGCCACTATTCATAAGGCGATTAGAAAGGTAGCGCCCGGAGCGATGTTGTTAATAGAGGACTGTGATTGTGTAAAGGCTACGGTATCACGTACAGCTGAAAGCAACGTAGACAACCCACCACTCACTTTAGGTGGCGTACTAAACGCGTTAGACGGCGTCATTCCTCTTGATGACTGCCTTGTCATAATGACCACAAATCATCTCGATCATCTTGACCCTGCGTTGATACGTAAAGGTCGTGTAGATGTCAGTATTGAAGTACCACTTATCAGTGCAAAGCAAGTTAATGAGGACTACTTTGAGCGTTTTGGCGCAGTACTGAATAGAACTGAGCCATTGTTAGGTTGTGAAGTCTATGAACTCCATCGCAGAGCGAAGTTAAGATATGGTAGTGTCCATAATTCTGTGTGATTTCAGTAAAAATCTGACTATCCATTTTAGATCAACAACATAAGCACTTTTGGTTTGTCTACAACTTATACGAGCTAAAGCTGAGACATGAAATTGAGCTAACTCATTAAAATATTGGTGTATTTAAATATTAACCCACCCAATAAAACAAATGAGCAGTGATTGGTTTAGATAAACAGGATTACAGTGAGTTGCAGGACATGACATCCCATTTTTGAGATTGGACAGTCAATAATTGATTTTTTACTTTTTATAAGGGAACGACCAAGTGTTCTTGGGCGTTTTTATATTTGGGTTAACTAACCGCAATGCATCGTATAGTTCGCTTCGCTTATATGGATAGTTAGGGCTCAATAAAACTGATGAACCATTACTCATTTTCACTAAAATAAGGCTAGCGTTTGATCCTATATCTGTGCTGTGCTCAATTTCAATAATGTCTTGCGGATTGACACTGAACGTCCATTCTTTAAAAGTAGGATGAAATGAGCTGAACTCGGAGTTTGTCAGCTTGATATAAAATTTCGCAGGATGAGTAAGCAACCATGCTGTTAGCGATAACAGGGCAAGCTCAGAAACCACAACAATATATTTTACGTAAAATAAAAATTCGTTATAAAAAGGATCACTTTTTGGAATGAATATCAAAATAAGCCAAAGGATAACGGGCAAAAAAAGCATATTAAAAGCGAGCATTTTGGCTTGTTGTTTTCTGTTTCTTTCATAATAGAAAAATGTGCGTTTAATATTCATATAATTAACGCCTAGATTCAGTGCTAAAAGCACCGCAGTTGGTTGACGTTATCACCCGCGCCTTCTGCTGGCGATAAAATGTGATTATCACAAGTCTGAGCATTCATCAAAAAATCCGTATAATTGGGATTGTCTGAAACTCCATCTCAACGACTCCATCACTGAGATAATCAAACAACTGGCGATTTTAAATCAACAACATAATGTACTTTTGGTTTGCCTACAACACGCTCAGATTAAAATGGTTTATTAAACGATCGGTTGGGTAAATTGCGTATATAAAAAATGGCAGAGAAAAATTGTTTCTCCGCCATTTTGATGAAAAAGCTCAATCTATGTTTCTACAACAACCTGCTACATAAAGGCTTTCGTAAAGGCTTCCTTCGACTGGCGAATATAATTGCGTGCACTTTGAGCATGTTGTTCCCATACCGCCCTATCGCTTGGATCGGTAAAGGGATTTTGCTCGGCGGCAATCGAGCGCTCAAAGCGGTCATAGAAGGTTAACATCGCTGAAGTAATTTGATTAAAACGCTCTTTAAACTCCTGAAACTCATCCATTTTTTCAGTCGTTTTAATCATGTACTGTACCAGTTCAGCATTACTATTAGAGGCAAGTAAGGCTTCGGCTTTGGCGCTGATATTGGCATTCACTTCAGCCATGATTTGCGCCCGAGTCTGCTCATCTTTACTCATCACCTTACTGTAATTTTCGGGCGTACGGGCAATGCTGGCGTGTTGCAGATAGCTACGCAGATGTTTGTCTAAATCCTTGCGGAAATTGTCTAAGTTCTTCTGCATAGTGACTAAATCATTATCGAGTGCGGTCACCTGTTGCAACTCTTTTTCGATTTCAGACATAAAGCGCTCGGCCTGCTGGTAAATCTTAAGGCCGTTTTCCTCGGCAAACTTTTTATCACTGCGACTTAAGTCGCTGTTGTCATAGTTTGAGCGGTCAAAGGTGGCCGCAAGGAAGGATTTAAAAGGTTCAGCAAAGGCTGAGTAGGCGCCAGCACTCACCACATTTAAGGTGGCGGTTGCTAAGTCACCAAAGGGCTTGACCATAGAGCCTAAACGCGCCTGTTGAATCGGCGACGCAATCCGCTTAGCGTCAGTTAACACCGACCTAAAGGTGTTATAACCCAAAGGGTTAGACATTTTATTGCGCTCAGAGGTCGCCAGTACAAAGGTGATACTGGAATAAATCGCATTCGAATACTCAAGGTATTGTCTTTGGCTTTCGAGCTGGGCGGCGTAGTTTTTCCCCAGCGTTCTAAAGGATTCGGCCTGAACCTCGTAGTTTTTGTCTTCTTTAAGTTTATCTAAAATGCCGCCGATAATTTTTTGCTCGTTTTTTTGCAGGGCAATATCTAAGCGAATTTTATCGAGGGTTAAATCATCCAAACTGATAGGGCCATTAATCGCTTCAATATCGAGGCGAACATATTGACGACTCGGATCGTCAATCGACACCCGATGGGCTAAATATTCATTTGTGCCAGGAGTAACATCGATAAGCGCCACATGCTGCCACTGGGCATCCAGTTTTAATACGGGCGATGTGAGCACATTAATCCGATATTGGGTTTGGATATTTTGAGTTTTTACCCAAAACTCTAATAGACCCGCTTCCGATACAGGGTATTTACTGACAATACTGCTATTGCCTTCTGCACATAACAACGCACTCTCGCCACTATGGGGCTCAGCACCCTCAAATTGGCACCCCATGATCCAAGACCAAGGTTGTGATAAGCGGTTACCCTCAAAATCGCTAGCAAACACTAACTCATTATCCTTGGCGCTGGCGTTAACACTGGTTAACACGCCAAACAACAGCATAGAGATGACTGCAGCGGTGCGCATAAGAGCCTCATAAAACTTAAATAACAAACGAAAAGCCAGACAAAGTGGCCCAGAATTTATCCTATCCCCCCGCATTACTGTCAGTCGGTAACGGTATTTTATCGACAACACTCATACTACAGACTGAGCTCATTTTAAGCAGGGTTTAAACCAGCGAAATGTATCAGAGCCCATGCCGACACGCCAGTATTAAGTCGGTTTCAAGACTAAGATAATAACTAAACAAAAATTAGGCTTTAATCTTAAGCCGCTGCATGGCAATGAACATCCAAATGACCAATAGCGTGCTACAGGTCGCGAGCGATATCCACACACCGATCACGCCAAAAGCCCAAGCAAAACAGTAGATAATCGCAGCAATCAGTATGAGTTTTGCGCCAGTTAGAATCGATGCTTGTTTCGAACAATTAATCGCTTGGAAGAAGCTCGCCCCCACTAAAATGAGGCCTTCCATCGGCAAGCCCCAGAAATACCATCGCATGCCTTCAATCGCGACGGGCGTAAGGCTTGGGTTATCACCGGCAAACAGGTACACCAACCATTCAGGGCGGGAATAAATCAACACTAGACCGAGTGCGGCGGTGAGTAGGGTCATGCCAAAGGCAATATTGCGTGCCTGTTTAACCCTATCGAAGCGCCCTGCTCCCGCATTAAAGCTATAAATCGGCTGAGTACCGAGGGCAATCCCCTCAAAAATCAGGTAGAAAAACGCTTCGGTATAACTGACCACCCCGTATGCTGCCACATGCAAAGGGCCACCAACCCATAAAAATGCGGTGTTATGCAGAGTCAATACAATCGACAGATACAGATTCATTAAAAAGCTTGGCAAACCAACACGGGCGATGTTGATGCAGTTATCAAGCTTAAGCTTCATCTGCTCTAGGTTGATTTTGAGCTGAGTGCGCGCCCCAAAAAAATGCTGCAGGCAGAGCAAGCCAGTCACAGCCTGCGACAACATGGTGGCAATCGCCGCCCCTGCTAAACCGAAGGGAAACACCACAATAAACAGCCAATCTAAAAAGGTGTTCAGCACGCCACCTAAGATCAGCACAAAGGTCACCATGGAGGGGCGACCATCGTTACGCAGCAAGGTGGTAAATGTCATTGAGATAATAGGGAAATGACATAAGGCAAAATACCAAAACAGGTATTCATTAGCATTTTCGAGTATTTCTCCCTCAGCGCCGAGGGCGATTAAAATATCTCGCGAAAAAATCCCGCCGATTAAGGCAAAAAATGCCCCTGCCAGTAAACACAAGCTAAAGGCGTTGCCGAGCAACTTACGCGCCTTGGCGACATTACCTTGCCCCAAGTTAATCGAGACTAACGCGGCACTGCCCATGCCAATCATGGCACCGACGGCGTAGAGAATCGCGCCCACGGGATAAGCCAGCATCATGCCAGCAAGCCCCGTTTCACCGAGATAATGGCCGACGAAGATACCATCAATGGTGACATATACCCCAGTCACCAGCATGGAGGCGATTGTTGGAATGGTATAGCGCCAGAAAAGCTTCGAAATCGGCTCTTGCAGCAGGCGTTGATCCGTTGCGCTATGGGAAACAGCAGTCATAACCAAATCTCACAAAAATAAAGGCAGGGTGCGCACTCAGATTGTTCTAGCGGTATTCACTTAGATAAATAGAATGATGAACAAAAATGCGGCAATGGATTGTACCTAAATTTTACTTTAATACCAAACCCGATTAGCAGGATAAATTTATAACAAAAACTAATCTACACAATATCTTACTGATGGCACACTTTTACCAACCCATCACGACAAATAAAACACTACTCAATAACAGATGTGGCGAAACTCATCATTTTTCACTACTTTTTTGGTATTTACCCCTTAATTAGGTAAAGTGTAGGTTTATATTGCCCGAAATGAGTTAATTATCGAGGCATTATTTGTCTCTGCAATTTAGCTAACCATTTAATTAATAATGAATTAGTGAAATTAAAGTCAATAACAATAATAAAGGGAAGGACATGAGTCACAATAGTCCAAATGCAGAGAATGATCTGCGCGAAGTCAAACAATTAGGTATGTGGGCCTCCATCACTAGCCTAAGTTATATTTTTTGGTTAGTGGGCGGCATGGAGTTGGTCGAGCGTATTGCCTATTACGGTGTCAAAGCCAGTGCGGGCTTATACGCCAAAGCGCCTGAATCGGCTGGCGGTCTGGGGATCAGCCTCAGCGACTATGGCATTATTATTTCGCTCTGGGCGATTATGCAAACATTTGTACCCGTCTTTACTGGCGGGATTTCCGACCGGGTCGGCTACAAGGAAACCATTTTCGGCTCGACCGTGATTAAAATCATGGGCTACCTGACTATGGCGTTCTTCCCTACCTTTTGGGGCTTTTTATCGGGGGCACTGCTACTCGCCATCGGCACGGGTATCTTTAAACCCGGTATTCAAGGCACCTTAGTGCTCTCCACCAATCGCAATAATACCTCCATGGCTTGGGGGATATTTTACCAAGTCGTGAATATCGGTGGATTTTTAGGGCCACTCGTTGCCGTGCATATGCGTCAGCTTTCTTGGGATAATGTGTTTTATGCCTGCGCTGCGATTATCTCACTAAACTTCCTGTTTTTATTGACATATACCGAGCCAGGAAAAGCCGAGCGCCTCATCCGTAATCAACAAATTAAATCAGGTGAAGTCAAACAAGAGTCCCTATGGCGCGACGCTTGGCATGAGCTTAAAAAGCCAATTGTGATCTATTACATGCTAGTTTTTGCAGGCTTTTGGTTCCTCTTTAACGCCCTGTTCGACGTACTGCCGATCCACATATCCGAGTGGGTCGATACCAGCGTAATTGTCACCAGTTTGTTTGGTAGCGAAGGCACCAGCAACGGCATTTTACAGTTCTGGCTCGGGTTAAATAACGAAGGCACGAAAGTGATGCCTGAGGGCATGCTTAATCTCAACGCCGGCCTGATTATGACCAGCTGCTTTTTAATTGCCGCGCTGACCGCCAAATACCGCATCACCACGGCGATGCTGATTGGCTGTTTACTCAGTATCTTGGCCTTTGTGTTTATCGGTGCCTTCCATGCGGCTTGGTTTATTGTGCTCGCCATCGCGATGTTCTCCATCGGCGAAATGATGATTAGCCCAAAGAAAAACGAATTTATGGGTAACATAGCCCCCGAAGGTAAAAAAGCCATGTACCTTGGTTTTGTCATGCTACCTCAAGGGATTGGTTGGGGCTTAGAAGGTTATTTTGGCCCAAAACTCTATGAGATTTTTGCCTCGAAAGAATTGTTCTCACGCGACTTATTACTCGAGCGCGGCATGAGCGCAACGGATGTGAATGCCATCCCGCAAGGGGAAGCTTTTACCACCCTAGTCAGCTTTACCGGTGAAAATGCCCATGACCTCACTCAGCTGCTTTACCACAGCCACAACATTGGTATGGCTTGGTATATTATTGCGGCGATTGGCACCATTTCGGCGGTGGGTATTTATTTCTATGGTAAGTGGTTACTGACGCTGCAACGTGCGCAGCAGGCAGCGAACTAATACCTTAACTGCGTTATCTAAGCCGCTAATCGATTCCAATTAAAAATTGAGTGTGCATGCACTCACTTTTTATTTAACGGCCTTGATACGCGACTAAGTCATTAAATCTAGAATTAAAAAACCGCTAACAGTTCGACCTCAAATTGTTCAGCCGATAGCGCTAATCCTAAAACGTCGCATTGTGCCTGTAACTGTGCAAGCTCCTTATCAACCGCTGATAAGGTCAAGGTATTATCATCCAGCAAATACACCTGGCGTAAACTGGTGAAGTAAAATAGCAATGTAATCAACGCATTTATATCATTGTCCGCCGCAGCTGCTTTGACTTTAGCCAGCTTGCGATAAATGCGATTTTGCAGTTGCTTTAACTGCCACACATAATAAATCTCTTTAAAAAAGGGCTGAGTTTTTAGCTGATAGACAATGGCACTACAAAGTAATACCGCCAAAATCACCCCGAGTAAATTCCAGTGGAAATTTCCTGTAGGCTCACCGGGTAAAGCCTCTACGCCAAAGAGCGCAATTAATCCAGCCCCAAAGCCAAGGGAGCAAACGATCAAGGCCAATACTAAAACCACCATAAACAGGTTCATATTGCTACGATAAAGGGATTTATCAATTTGCTGTAACTTCATGGGTTCTCTTTTCATCAAAATACGCATTGGCGGCGCAGCATAACCCAGTTTGCTTGAGCTTGCCTGAATAATATAAGTCTTCCGCCATCACACTAACCATAAAGGATACAATTTGAAACAAATATGGTTAAGGATTCATATTATAAAATTACCAATCTTTTTATTTAGTTATCTTCCTGTTATTGAGGCACGATTATCCGCATTGATGACAGGTACGTGCAGATAGGGATCTAAATCAGTGTACAATTTGCTGATATTCAAAGTACGTAACGATTTATTTAACAAACTCCCCTTACTTGCACCACATTCCACTTGGAATGAAGCAACCATCACAGGAATGAAATGGCATTAAAGAACACCTTGCGAAGGTTAGTTTTGCTCACCCTCATTTGCTTAGTCGCCCCTATAAAAGCAGAGGAGCTCTTTGCGGTGGGGACTCGTTTTAGCCAAATTTTTGAACAAAAACCGAACGGCGAATACATCGGTTTAGGGGTAGATATACTCAATCGTTTTGCCCAGCAACAAAAAGTGACCATTCATTATCAAATAGCGCCTTGGCGCCGAGCGCAATCTATGGTCGAGCGCGGCCAAGCAGATATTTTAATTGGCCCCTATTTTTCGGAAGAACGGCAAAAGCACTTAGCCTTCTCGGCCCAACCCTTTTATCGCGATGAAATCGTTTTTTATGCCAGAGTCAATCATCCCACGCCTTGGGATGGTAGTTATGCCAGTATCCATGGATTAAGAATTGGCAAAATGCAAGGCTGGAGTTACGGCTATTTGTTTAACGAACGCACCAAAACGCTCACAATTAATGAATTTGCAGATCTCAAAAGTGGTATTGAACGCTTATCCCGTGGCGATCTCGATTTGCTTGCCACCAACATACGCAATACTCAAGCGGTGCTCGCACAAATCAAAATTCCACAGGCAATCACACCTATAATGCCAAGAATTGATATCCAAGATGGCTTTATGGCCTTTCCAAAAGACGTAAAATTTCAACCACTTCAACAACGTTTCGATCTATTTATGCAACATATGGTTGAGACAGGCGAATTGGCTACACTGGCAAAAATACGTGGCGTTACCATTCCCACCTCAATGCTCACCGATTAATCCCCTTCAATTAACCGGCTAAACATTCCATTAAGGCCAGTTCAATGTGGTCCCAATCCAGCTCTTGGGTTGCAATCATTTCGAGCCGAGAATCAACACAATCATCAAGTTCAGTGACAGTCATATCCCCACTGCTCCAATTGATCCCTGCAATACCATCGCTGGTAATCATCACCGCTTTTAAACGCAGTAAAGTAGGACTTGTTTGGGTCTGGAGGGTAATAAATTGCATTAATTTATCAAAATCAAACTCTTGCATAGGTTCAAATACCCAGCCGCAGCTAAAACAGCCCTCCCCCTGATTTTGCTTACGTACTATGCCACGCGCATCAAACTGGTAGACCTGCTCGCTTGCCTCCTCGGTAAACAGCCCCTGCAAACCCAAAGTGTCGGCAGTGTTACGCAACACACTCCGAGATTGGCTCAATGCGTTAATGCTAGCGGCTAGGTTAATGGCCGGTTTAGGTAAATCACGGCGGGGTTGCTTAAGGAGCTCAAGTAATTGAGCCGATAAGCCTTGAGGCAAACTATGCTCCACCACTGGCGTATTATCGAGTTGTAAGGCATTGAGATAATGAGTTAATTCCTGAGCTAATTGCCTGCCCTGCAATACCTCAAACTCAGGATATAAATCGGTTTTGGTCGCAACAATCACATCGGCTACTTGCAACTGCTGCACAAAATTATCATGTCCGCGGTAGCGTTCATCCATTAATTTACGGGCATCGATTAGGCATAAAGTGCTTTGAAGGCGGATAACATGTTGATAATGGGGCGCACTGAGGACTTTAATAATTTCATTAGGGTGCCCAAGTCCCGTAGGTTCAATCAGCAAGCGATCAGGCTTAGCACGGGCGATCAGTTGATTGATTGCCACTTGCGTGGGTACGCCCGCCGCGCAGCACATGCAGCCCCCGGCAACTTCACGAATCTGCACCCCACTGTTGTTTGCCTCTAAGAGGCCCGCATCGATACCGACTTCACCAAATTCATTGACTAATATCGCCCAAGTTTCGCCCTCAGGTTTAGTCTGCAAAAGTTGTTTTATAAGCGTTGTTTTACCGACACCTAAAAAACCTGTGATGATATTGGTGGGAATGGCTTTGACGATCATGGACAACACTCGCAGGGTAACGGGCAACGTTTAGGGGCATTCGAGTGTAGGGATATTCTAGTTAAAGCTCAACAAAAAGCGCGCCTTGGGCGCGCTGCGTACTGCACTATTTTACTTTATTGCCGCCCTGCGGCTTTCCACCAGAACGCTGAGTTTGAAATGGGCTAAATTTCGCCTTATCTTTTGAATACTTACCCTCGCGGGTAGGAGATTTTCTTGCTCTAGCTTGGCTCTCACTCGACTTTCCAGCAGCACTGACTTTGCCAATAGTGCGATCTTTTGGTGCTTTATAACTCCATTTAGTTTTAGTGGTTGCCGCGGGAGCATCGCGGTAACGTGCAGGCAGTGGCGTGCCCTCCTCGTAACCAGGCTGCACGGTGACAGGGAGTTGCTGACCAATTAAAGCTTCAATTTCTGCGAGCATTTCATCATCTGCTGGGCTGACAAATGAAATCGCTCGACCTGACAGGCCCGCACGGCCAGTGCGGCCAATACGATGGACATAATCTTCCGCGAGGAAAGGCAACTCTAGGTTTATCACTAAGGGAAGCGCCTGAATATCAAGCCCGCGGGCCGCCACATCGGTTGCCACCAACACGCGCAGTTTTCCGGCTTTAAAATCATCGAGCACTCGATTACGCGCCCCTTGGGTTTTATCCCCATGAAACACGCCCGCGCTGATCCCATCGAGTGTTAACTCCTGCAATAAATGCTCAGCGCATTCCCTAGTACTGGCGAACACCAACACTTGGCGCCAATTATTGCGCCCCACCAGCTCAGATAATAACTCTGCTTTGCGGCGCTTATCGACCCGATACACTAACTGTTCTACGGTCGATGCCGTGGTATTTTCGGCAACATTAACCCATTCAGGTTGATTGAGCATCTTATGGGAGAGTTGCTTCACCGCATCGCTATAGGTGGCTGAAAACAACATCGTTTGATGTACTGGGGCAATAAGGCGCTTCACCTTTTCAATGTCGCGTACAAAGCCTAAATCGAGCATACGATCCGCTTCGTCGATCACTAAGGTCGTTACACTGGACAGGTCTAAATTGAACTGGCCAATAATATCGAATAGTCGCCCTGGCGTTGCGACGAGGATATCGACGCCCTGCTCGACGCCTTTACGCTGCGGATTCATATTCGCACCGCCATAAACCGCTAAGGTTTTAAGGGGCAAAAACTGGCTATATTTTTGAATATTCGCACAAACTTGAATTGCCAACTCACGGGTTGGCGTCATCACTAAGGCGCGCAGCAAGGGTTTATCGGCAGGCTGGGCAGCAAGTTGCTCAAGCACGGGCAAGGCGAAGGAAGCGGTTTTACCTGTTCCAGTCTGAGCACAGGCCATAATATCCTTCCCCGTTAAGGCGAGAGGAATAACCTGTTGTTGCACTTGAGTGAGTTGCTGATAGCCACACTCAGTTATCGCATTCAAAATAGGTGAAGATAAGCCGAGTGTGTCAAATTTCATAGGAACTCTTAGGTGTTAGTCGGTGGAATTGCTCAATGCGCAGCAAAAAAGAGACGAATCGAAGAGATGACTTGTTGTACTCTTCAACATTATTAATTTTCTGCATCATGCCCTTAAATGGGGCCGCGGAGTCTAGCAAAATTCGCGGCGGATTTATAGGCAAAACGTCGCACGCCTGATAAACCTTTCTCGCCTAGGTGTTTATGTCAGCAAATACTTGCTGGCAAACTCACTGGCACTGACGGGTTTAGAGAATAAATAACCTTGGCCATAGTCGCAGCCTGCATTGAGCAACACCTGCCGCTGCGCCTCGGTTTCAACCCCTTCGGCGATGACTTTCATGCCCAATTTATGGGCCATCACAATAATGGCTTCACACAGGGTGTGGTCATTTTCATCCGTATCAATATGACGGGTAAATGATTGATCTATTTTCAAATAGTCGATATCGAATTTCTTCAAATAGGCCAGTGATGAATACCCGGTACCAAAGTCATCTAAGGAAACTTGCACGCCCGCATCCCGATAGGCTAACAATTTTTCGGTCACGCCCATGCTAGCATCAAGCAATAGCCCCTCGGTAATTTCCACACAAACGCCAGTACCAGTGACATCTAACTGCTGCAGTAATTCAAGCCAATTGTGTAACAGTGTGCCCTCATCACGGAACTGTATAGACGATTTGTTAACACTGATCTGAATTTCCACGCCCAACGTCTTGCGCCATTGGGCGCTTTGACGTGCTGCTTGTTCAAATACCCAGTTACCGATTTCAACAATCAGCCCTGTATCTTCAGCAACGGGAATAAATTCTGCCGGCGATACAGAGCCGCGCTCAGGATGGAACCAGCGCAATAAGGCTTCTGCCTTAGCCACTTCACCAGTCGCCATCGCTACTATCGGTTGATAATGCAGTTCAAATTCTTTATTCAGCACGGCTTGACGGAGATCGTGAATTAATCGCATGCGGTACTTAGCGTATTCCTGCATCGAAGGCGTGAAATAGTTAAAGCGGTTGCGGCCTTGATCTTTTGCCGCATACATAGCCTGATCCGCATGTTTAAGTAAACCTTCAATACTGGTCGAATCATCGGGGTAAAGCGTGATACCAATACTGGCGCTAATATAAGCAGTTTCTTCACCTAGCAGATAGGGCTCGGCAATACGCCTTAAAATATGTTCGGCAACCCGCTCAATCCCCTTATGATCAGCCATAGCACTTAATACTACGGTAAACTCATCACCGCCAAGTCGCGCCACCACATCGGCATCCCGCACACAGGATTTTAAGCGACTGGCGGTTTCGATCAGTAATTGATCCCCCATGGCGTGACCTAAGGTATCGTTAACCTCTTTAAAGTAATCGAGATCGAGGAACATCAGCGCAAAGTGATTGCGATTACGGTCGGCATTCTTGATTTCGGCACTTAAATATTCAAGCAACATGCGTCGATTAGGCAGGCCAGTCAAGGTATCGTAGTTGGCTTGTTTCCAGATTAAATGTTCACTTTGTTTTTTATCGGTAATATCAGAAAAAAGCGCAACACGACGATAAGGCAAACCCTCGGCATTATTAATCGTATTAATGGTTAGCCAAATGACATACTCTTCATTATTCTTACGCCGTTGGCGCATTTCACCCTGCCACTCGCCTTTTTCGCGAATGTCATTATTCATGCGCTGATAAAAATCGTGACCATTAAGGTCGCAATACATCATACGAATATGCTGTCCACGAATTTCAGACTCGCTATAGCCAGTGATATCGGTAAATGCGGCGTTTACGGTAATAATCACTCCGTTTTCATCGAGTACACTCATGGCTTCGGAGCTATTGTTATAGACTAACGCAGAGAGTTTTAAAGACTCTTCAATCAACTTAGCATCGGTAATATCGGTATAAGTACCGCACATTCTGAGCGCATTGTTATTGGCATCACGGCTCACCACTTTACCGGTATCTAAAATCCAGCGGATGTCGCGGTTAAGGGTTTTTAAGCGATATTCCATCTTATGTTGCGGCGTTTCGCCACGAATATGGGCCTCGATAGAATGCAATACTTTGGGCCTATCCTCAGCCACTATCGAGTCCATCCATTGGCGACTATTGGCATTGAGCATATCGATATCGCAACCTAAAATATCGGCACTGCGGGCATTTCGCTCGATATGGTCATTACGAATATCCCAATCCCATACCCCAAGATCGCTACTGCTCAGTACCAACTCAAGTTGCTCACGACTGGCGAGCACCTCCATGTCAGCTAATGTTTGCGCCGTGACATCCAAAAAGCCTGCAATCACTAATAATACCTGATGATTTGCGCGCTTACAGGCCACTGTCATATGGGTGTAAACAATCGAGTTATCCTTGGCAATAAAGCGTTTATCTAATTCGTAATTATCAATTTTTCCTTCAAGCATTAGCTCAAACTTTAATAGATCAGCTTCAACATCATCGGGGTGAGTGAGCTGCTT
The DNA here is from genome assembly GCF_023475945.1 of Shewanella sp. 8A. NCBI lineage: Bacteria > Pseudomonadati > Pseudomonadota > Gammaproteobacteria > Alteromonadales > Shewanellaceae > Shewanella > Shewanella sp. 8A. The sequence continues at coordinate 157,738 of NZ_JAMDJP010000001.1, read as the reverse complement.
CCAAGTCATATGCAGCAACTCATCCTCTGAGTATTTAAGCATCTGGCATAACCTTGGATTCACCTTGATCCACTTTTGATCGACGCCAGTAATGGCAATCCCAATATTGCCGACGTTAAATTGGCTGCGGAATAAAAAATCATCTTGCAGGCGAATTTGCTCGTCCCGCTCTAGCTCAAAACGGCGAGATAGCAAACGACTTAGCAGCCAGGTAGCAAGAGGATAAATCAATAATATTGGTAAGGCGATTTTCGACAATACGGGCAATGCAAGCTGGTTAGGCAGCAAAAAAAACCATGACAACATCACTAAATGCACTAAAAAAGCAAAACCAAAGACTTCTTTACCGGAAATATTGGCAAGATAGGACTTACGATAATGCCGCCATATCACACCGATAAGACCGGAACTGATAATTACGCCAACGCCAACCCACATGGCGACACCGCCAATACTGAGTCGGTACAGCGAAGTGATAACAACGGCAATCGCCGTCGGCAAACCACCAAAAAACAGGCCCGAAACACACAAGAGTACAGAGCGGGTATCGAAGATAATACCGGGTTCGTACATCCATGGGGTGCTCATAATGGCAACACCAATGCCACCGATAAATAAGCCAATCCCCAGCCGCCATAGTAAAAAATACTGCCGCTGATGCTTTTTAGGAATCGCATCGTACAAAAACACTAAGGCGAGCAGTAACGCTGCATTTTGTACTAAGGGTAAGAAAATGCTTTTATCCATGGATGTGGAAGCAACTCCAAAAATGAGGAAATGGTCTATCTTACGAAAACTCTCCCCCAAAAGTGTAGCAGAATTGCTTACAAATCATGATCTAATTACATGGGGTAATTCACAAAATGTTGTAAAGTTGTTTCTGGTAATCAAGGGCGATGCTATGCCAATCGAAGTGCTGCGCTTTCGCCTTGCGTTTTAATTGCGTCCAATCACGCGTATTAAATTTATCGAGTGCTTCAGCCAGCTTTGCCAGCATAGCCTCGCCCTGGCTTTTGATATCTTCGCCATAAAACACAAAACCATCGACATTGTCCTCGACCGTATCCCTTAATCCGCCCACGCCATGCACTAAACAAGGCTGACCGCTACGCATGGCGAGCATTTGGCTAATACCACAGGGCTCAAAAGAACTCGGCATGAGGAACAAATCACCCACTTGATAAAGACACTGGGAGAGCTCCTCATGGTATCCCTGCAGAAACACAAAATGGACATACTTAGCCGCAAGGATTTGAAAAAACAGCCCTATCTCTGGGTCGCCGCTGCCAAGCAGCACAAATAGCGCCTTGGGCTGCGTCTGCTGCAACTGTTGCAGTAATGTCTCTAATACCGATAAGCCAGAAGGTAAAATATGGCGCAGGATCAATACTTTTTGATCGGTAAGCCGACCAACAGACGTCAACAGAAAGTTCGGGAACTCCCCCACAGAGGCTTGGCGCCACAGGGCTTGCAGCCGCGTAAAGGCAATCATATCGACGCCACTCACCTGACTGCGCCCGCCCTGCCACTGCACTAAAGCCGACTCAATGCAATTCAGTAGCGCCCTAAACTCAGTTAATCCCATACGTTCTAGGGAGGTTTGCGCTAAAGCCTCTGGGTATTCGCAACCGTTTAAAATGCCTAGCACTAGCCCCTGATCGGATTTGTGTTGTAAATCGGCCTCAAGCCCTTCTCCACCGAAAAAGCCCAACTCTGGGCGAGAGGGAAGCAAGACTTCCTTCGCGTAGGTAGGTGAGACTAAATGCACCCTATCCGCCAGCCTAATCCCCATCCGCATCGGATTAATGCAATGGGGATAACGGGGGTCGATAATCTGGGCGCGTTGGCCCTCATCCAACTGGGCAAATAAGGGAGGAAACCAAGCCGCAAAGCTTGACGAATCATGGCTCAGCGGCCTAATACCCTGCAGCGCAAGGTTATGAATCGAAAACACACATGCTATGCTTTTTAACGCTTGATACTCAGGTGCTAGCGCCCGTAGCATGGCTAAACATCCCGTGTGCCAGTCATGCAGATGTAAAAGCTCAGGCATAGGCACAAGCCCTGCCACTAAGGCCTTGGCTACGCTTGCACACAACAGCGCAAACTTAGTCGCATCATCGGCAAAGGGGCGATCACTTGTGCCTTGGCTATAAATCTGCCCGGGGCTCGATTGCCAGAGCCCATGCTCGAGCAAGTAAATATTGGCGCCCAGCACCTTGGGGTGCGCCAGCCAATACAACTTAATCGGCTCCTGTCGCCCGGCAAAACTCACCTCAAACTCATGGATAAGTTTGGCCCCAAGACCCGTTAAAAATCCGTAGCTTGGCATAATGACATCAGCTTGGATCTCAACCCCCGCCAGCGCTTGGGGCAAGTCACGGATCACATCTGCCATACCGCCCACTTTCGCCCCTTTCAGCGCCCCATTTTCGGCCGCGACCATTAATATGCGTTTCACCTAACTTCATACTCCAACAGGGTTAATTTTCAAGCTAATTAATGGTTTGGCCTTACTCGTAGCCCACCGGCAGTCCTAACATATCGCGGGTGACTAAGGTAATGCCTTTCTCGGACACCCTAAAGCCTTTTGCCCTGTCATGGTCGTGGTTATAACCGATCACTGTGCCTTCGGGGATAATACAACCCCTATCGATGATGGCGTTTTTAATCTTGCAGTGGCGCAGCACCACCACATCGGGCAGCACGACTGAATCCTCAACCACTGAGTAAGAACAAACCCGCACCTCGTTAAACAATACGCTGCGACGCACGGTCGCGCCCGAGATAATACAGCCGCCGGAAATAATCGAATCCACCGCCATGCCGCGTCTATCGTCATCGTCGAACACAAACTTGGCGGGAGGTAATTGCTCCTGATAGGTCCAAATCGGCCATTTGGCATCGTAGAGGTTTAAGGCGGGCGTGGGCGATAACAATTCCATATTGGCCTGCCAGAAGGAATCCAAGGTGCCCACATCGCGCCAGTAGGCTTGCTCGTTGGGGAAGGCACTCTTAAAGGGATAGGCAAACACTTTATGTTTTTCGATGATCGAGGGAATAATGTCTTTGCCAAAATCCCGATCGGAATTGGCATTTTGCGCGTCTTTCTTCAACTGTTCGAACAAAAACTCAGTGTTAAACACATAGTTGCCCATCGAGGCGAGGCACTTCTCAGGATTGCCTGGGGAATGTTTAGGGTGTTTAGGTTTTTCTTCAAATCCGAGGATGCGCATCTCGTCATCGACTTCCATCACCCCAAATGCGCCCGCCGCTTCGGCCACGGGCACCTCAAGGCAGGAGACTGTCATATCGGCGCCAGATTCGGCATGGGCGGCCAGTAAGCCTGCATAATCCATGCGATACACATGGTCACCCGAGAGCACCATCACATACTTGGGCAGCTCATGGCGGATGATGTCGATATTTTGGAATACCGCATCAGCCGTGCCTTGATACCAATTCTCAGAGTAACGTTGTGAGGCGGGCAGAATCTCCACCGACTCACCTAATTCCTTTTTAAAGTGACCCCAACCGCGCATCACGTGGCGAATTAACGAGTGCGACTTATATTGGGTCACCACCCCAACGCGGCGGATCCCCGAGTTAATGCAATTCGACAGCGGAAAATCGATGATCCTAAACTTACCACCGAAATACAGCGCAGGTTTAGCGCGCCAGTCGGTGAGTTCATGTAAACGCGAGCCTCGGCCACCAGCCAGAATCAATGCATAGGTTTCACGAGTTAAATTACTGATATAACGTACATTAGACATAGGCTCTACTCCCCAAATAGCACATCAGTGCCGATTGCTTCACAATCACTCTTCCCTGCCGCCCTAAGGCCGCAGCATTGCATACAACTGCGTATTCCTGCGCTCATTAACGACTCCCTTACAGTTTCCAAATTTCATCCCGATAGCCAGCAATCGTCACATCACTGGAGAAGCGACCACTGGCCGCCGTGTTGCGAATACTCATTTGCGTCCACTTTTTCGGATCTTTATAGGCCTTAGCCACAGCCTCTTGGGCGAGGCGATAACTGTCAAAATCCGCCGCCGTCATCCACTGATCGTCCGCGCTTTCAATCGAGGCGATAATGGGATCGAAAATCCCCGGTTCCAGCAGGTTAAAATGGCCACTCTTCAGTAAAGCCATGACTTCGGATAAGGCGTGGGACTCGGCGATAATCCGCTGCGGTTGGTAATCACAGCGCATTTGGGTCACTTGCTCGGCGTTGAGGCCAAAGAGGAAAAAGTTATCCTCACCCACCTCTTCGAGCATCTCGATATTGGCGCCATCTAAGGTGCCTATGGTGAGTGCCCCGTTCATCATAAACTTCATATTGCCCGTGCCAGAGGCCTCCTTACCCGCGGTGGAGATTTGTTCGGAGACATCGGTGCCGGGGCAGATTTTTTCCATCGCACTGACGTTGTAATTGGGCAGAAACGCAAAGCGCAGATAAGGCGCCACCACAGGATCGCAATTGACCATATGGGCAACATTACTGGCGAGTTTGATGATGAGCTTCGCCATAAAGTAACCGGGCGCAGCCTTGCCACCGATCAGCACACAGCGTGGTACCAGATGCTCTGTATGCCCCTGCTGGATTTGATGGTAGAGATGGATCACATGCAGAATATTGAGTAGCTGACGCTTGTACTCGTGGATCCGCTTGACCTGCACATCAAACAGCATTGAAGGGTCAAACTCGACGCCACATTCCTTAGCAATCATCTTGGCCAGCACCGCCTTGTTGGCTTGCTTCACCTCCCGCCACTTTTGGATAAAGCTAGGATCTTGGGTTAAGGCATTGAGCGCCGTCAGTTGGCTTAAGTCCGTCACCCAACCTTTGCCTAAATGGTTGGTTAACAGTTTGGCGAGCGCGGGATTGCAGTGGGCTAACCAACGTCTTGGTGTCACCCCGTTAGTACGATTGTTAAACTTCTCCGGCCACAGGCTATAAAAATCCTTAAACAGACCCGACTTTAACAATTGGGTATGTAATCCAGCGACACCGTTCACCGAAAAGCTGGCCACTATGGCTAAATAGGCCATGCGCACATGGGGATCGGGGCCATCTTGAATAATCGACATGCTGGCCAGTTTGGCACCATCCCCCGGCCAGTGGTGGGCAACTAAATCGAGGTATCTGGCGTTGATTTCATAGATGATTTCTAAAATACGCGGCAGCATCAATGCCATCATACGCACAGGCCAGCGCTCTAATGCCTCGGGTAGCAGCGTATGATTGGTATAAGCAATGGTTTGACTGGTGATCGACCAAGCGGCATCCCATTCGAGACCATATTCATCCACCAGCAGCCGCATTAACTCGGGAACCGCAATACTTGGGTGGGTGTCATTCAATTGCATCACATTTTTTTCAGCAAAATGAGTGAAATCATTGCCATGGTGATGTACCCAACGTTTTAAAATTGCCTGTAAGCTAGCGGAAGACAAAAAATATTGCTGACGCAGCCGCAGCTCCTTACCGTTTTCGCTGGCATCGTTGGGGTAAAGCACCATAGTGATCTGCTCGGCGAGGTTTTTACGCGCCACGGCCTCTGTGTAATCGCCTTGGTTAAATTCTGCTAAGTCAAAATCATCCGTCGCTTCGGCCTTCCAGAGTCTTAAGCTATTCACGCGACCATTGCGATAGCCAGGAACAGGCATATCGTAGGCAACAGCGAGCACATCTTGGGTATCGACCCAAATCATGTGCCTGCGCCCTTGTTTATCGACATAGGATTCGGTGTGACCAAAGAACTTTACCGTCACATTATGGTGCGGAACACGCACCTCCCAAGGGTTGCCCTCACGTAACCAGCGATCAGGGCGCTCAACCTGATAACCATCAACTATCTTTTGGGCGAACATGCCGTATTCGTAACGAATGCCATACCCAGTCACGGATAAGTCCATGCTGGCGCAACTATCGAGAAAACAAGCTGCAAGCCGCCCAAGGCCACCATTGCCTAAGCCCGCGTCATGTTCGGCCTCTTCTATCTCCTCGAGTGAAACAGAGTAATGGCTTAACGCCTCGCGGCTATCTTGCTCTAACTCTAAGTTTAACAAGGCATTGCCCAGTGTCCTGCCCATTAAAAACTCGAGTGACAAATAGGCCACTTGTTTGTTGTCGTAACAGCTATCTTTGATGCGCGTCTCACGCCAATCATCCAGCATTTGCTCTTTTACGCTGAGAGCCAGCGCTTGAAATAATTCACCACGCGCCCCTTCGCCGCGGCTTAATCCATAGCGAACATGGCGAGTAAAAGAAGCGGGTAAGGCATCACAGGGCTCGCAGGGTTCGGGTGCTGTTTTGCTCTTACTTTCAACCGTCTTTGTTGAACGTTTTTTGGGAGTAACGCCGCTGGTATTTGGGCTCAGCTCACTGTTATGACTCATAGTTAATTCCTTATAAAATCAGCATGAAACAGCATAAGACTGCGATCCTGTAGCAAGTACCGCGTCGGTGAGGACTGAGCATCCAGCGGCTCAGTGGGAGTTAAAAATTGTGGGTCCGTTTGGGTATGCAGCAGGCATTGCCACGGTCCTAAACCGTCAAAAACCGGCAGGGTAAAGGCCAAAGGGTGCTCATCAGCATTAACCATCAACAGCAGTGCTTGAAGGTTGTCACCCTGAGTCTGCGGCTGAGTGGCAGTTAAATTGCCTGATAACACCACACTAAGACTGCGCCCAATGGACTCGCTCCACAGGCTTTTGCTCATAGGTTCACCTTGACGGCTAAACCAATCCAGCCTCACCCCCGCACGGGTTGAGACAGGGCTTGCAGCTTGGATTGCAGATGCCTCAGGTGACCAATTGAAGGCATTGGCCACTAGCTGCTCATGGATAAAACGTTTGGCGCACAGCAGCGGGAAGCGTTTACGCAAGGCAATCAGCTGTGAGGTGAAACTCAGCAATGAGCTATCCATGCCATCCGCTGACCAATCGAACCAATTCAAGGGGTTATCTTGGCAATAGGCGTTATTATTCCCGCCTTGGGTGCGGCCCGCCTCATCACCACTGAGTAACATAGGCACCCCTTGGGATAAGAATAATGTGGTCAATAGATTGCGTTGCTGGCGGGCGCGCAGCGCAAGAATGGTGGCGTCGTCAGTTTCGCCTTCTACCCCATAGTGATAGCTGAAGTTCTCATGGTGGCCGTCGCGGTTTTCTTCACCGTTGGCCCAATTGTGCCGCTCGCAATAACTCACTAAATCTTTGAGGGTAAAACCATCGTGACTGGTTAAAAAGTTGATACTGGCGGCAGGAGGCCGGCCGCTATGCTCAAAGAAATCCCCCGAGCCATGAAACCGCCGCGCAAACTCGGGCAACATGCCGTGATCGCCGCGCCAAAAACGCCGCACGGTGTCGCGGTATCTGTCATTCCACTCGCTAAAAGCCACAGGGAAATTACCCAGCTGATACCCACCAGGGCCAATATCCCAAGGCTCGGCAATCAGCTTCACCCGGCACAACACAGGGTCTTGCAGCAGCGCATCGAAAAAACCACTTCCGGGGTCAAATCCATAGGCTTCACGGCCAAGGCAGGCGGCTAAATCGAAACGAAAACCATCGACGCCCATCACTTCGACCCAGTAACGCAGCGAATCTAACACCAACTGCAACATGCGCGTGTGATTGAGGTTTAAGGTATTACCGCAGCCAGTATCATTGATATAAAAGCGTTTATCATTTGGATGCAGGCGGTAATAACTCAGATTGTCGATACCGCGAAAGCTAAAGGTCGGCCCGAGGCGACTACCCTCGGCGCTGTGGTTATAGACCACATCGAGAATGACTTCGATACCCGCGCCATGCAGTGCATCCACCATGTTACGAAACTCAGCGATATCCTCACTCGAGAGATAACTCGGCTCAGGCGCAAAAAAGCCAATGCTGTTATAACCCCAATAGTTAGATAGCTGTTTTTCAAGCAGAAATGGCTCGGAGAAGAATGCCTGAACCGGCAGTAACTCGACACAATTCACGCCGAGATTGACTAAGTAATCTATCGCGGCTTGGGAGGCAAGCCCTGCAAAAGTGCCACGCAGCGGCGCATCTATCTCAGGGTGCAGCGCGGTAAATCCCTTTAAGTGCATCTCATAGATAATGCACTGCTCAAGCGGCAGTGGCTCACGCATGCTTGCAAGCGGCCGAATAGTATGCGCCTTAGCGGCATTAAAAAGAGGCCGAGTATCGACCACTTTACACTTAGGGACAAAGTCCGCGTTATCTAAGGTGCTGAAAGATAAGTCTTCACTGGGATTATCAATCTCATAACCAAAGTTGGCAATATGGTGGTGATAACGCCCCACAAGCTGGCGCGCGTAGGGGTCTAACAACAATTTATGTGGATTAAATCTGTGCCCTAATTGCGGCTCGTAGGGACCATAGACACGGTAGCCATAAAGCTGGCCAGCACTCAGTCCATGCACATACAAATGCCAGATTTGCTGGGTCTGCTCCGTCAAGGCGATGCGCTGAATTTCCACCTCGCCTTGAGCATCGAACAGACATAACTCCACCCCAGTGGCATGGGCCGAAAACAGGGCGAAATTCACCCCGCCATCATCGACCGTCGCCCCCAAGGGAAAAGGCTGTCCCGCGCTTAGGTTATAAGCGGTTGAGCCATCAGCATTTGCAGGCACGGGATTCATCATAGGCAGGTATCTCTTGGCGCATCCGTCGCGGGCCCGAGAATTAAGCAACCCAGAGGCGGCACAGTGATCAGTGCGCTCGATGCCATGCCCTGCCAAGGTAAGTCTTCGGCAATTACCTTGCCCGCATTCCCCTGATTGCTGCCACCATAGAGATGGCTGTCGCTATTGAGGTACTCACAGAACTCCCCGCCTTGGGGCAAGCCTATACGAAATCCTTGGTGCAGAGTGGGCGTCATGTTCACCACAAACACCAAGGGCACATCACTGCCCTCGCCATAGCGAACAAAGCTAAAAATACTGTCGCGACCATTGTCACAATCGAGCCAGCGAAAACCCTGCGACTCATAGTCGAGCACAGATAAAGCGGGGAATTGGCGATAAAGCCGATTCAGATCCCGAAGCCAGCGCTGCACGCCTTGGTGGGGTTCAAAAGCAAGCAAATGCCAATCGAGGCTATGGTTATGGTTCCATTCGTCGCGCTGGGCGAACTCGCTGCCCATAAACAGTAATTTTTTGCCCGGATGCCCCCACATAAAGCCGTAATAGGCCCTGAGGGTGGCGAATTTTTGCCAATCATCGCCGGGGATTTTATGCAACAAAGAGCCCTTGCCGTGCACCACTTCATCGTGGCTTATCGACAGCATAAATTGCTCCGAATAGGCATACATCAGGCTAAAGGTCAGCTGGTTATGGTGATACTGGCGATAAATAGGATCGCGGCCTAAGTAGCTTAAGCTGTCGTTCATCCAACCCATATTCCACTTAAAACCAAACCCCAGCCCGCCGCTATCCGTCGGCTTAGTCACCCCCGCAAAGGCGGTTGACTCTTCGGCTATCATGCAAATGCCGGGGAAGGCTTGATACAAGCGTTGATTCAACATTTGCAGAAAATGAATCGCCTCTAGATTCTCCCGTCCGCCATAGGCATTGGGCAGCCATTGCCCAGGTTCGCGGCTGTAGTCGAGGTACAACATGGATGACACCGCATCGAGCCTTAGGCCATCGAGGTGAAATTCCCGCAGCCAATAACAGGCATTGCTGAGCAGAAAACTGCGCACCTCACCGCGATCGTAGTTATAGATCAGGGTATCCCAATCGGGGTGCGTGCCTTTGCGCGGGTCTTCATGTTCATAGAGGCAAGTGCCATCGAAACGCACAAGGCCATGGGGATCCTTAGGGAAATGCGCCGCGACCCAATCGAGTAACACGCCAATCTCGGCCTGATGGCAGGCATCGATAAAGGCCTTTAAGCCATTGGCATCACCAAAACGATGGGTCGGCGCATACAGACCAACGGGTTGATACCCCCAAGAGCCGTCGAAGGGATATTCACTGATCGGCATCAACTCGATATGGGTAAAGCCTTGCTCTTTCACATAGGGGATCAACTGCTCGATTAAGTCTTGATAATCAAAATATTGCTCACCAAACTCGCCTTTTCGGCGCCAAGAGCCTAACTGCACTTCGTAGATAGACATAGCGGCGCGATGCCAAGCCGTGGTCGCCCGTTTGTCCATCCATTGTGTATCTGCCCAAGGGTGTTGGTGTTTTTTCGGCACTATGGAGGCATTGTGCGGCGCACATTCCATTTGGGTCGCCATAGGATCAGATTTAGCGTGACGCTCGCCATTTTGATAAATCAAATCAAACTTATAGTGCGCGCCTTCGGTAACATCAGGCAGAAAAATCTCCCATAAGCCGTTGGCCAGATGTTGGCGCATCACATGGCGAGTATCGTCCCAGTGATTAAAATCCCCCACCACAGAGACCCGCTTAGCATTGGGCGCCCATACGCAAAAATGCACGCCTTCTACGCTATCGATTTGGCGCCAGTTCGCACCTAAAAAGCGATAGGCCTGCTCAGCGCTTCCTTCGCCGAAGAGGTATAAATCTTCACTATTGAGGAGTGAACCAAACTGATAAGGATCGATAATATCCAGCTCGCAAAGGGGATAAGTCACCCGTAGCGCATACAAAAAGGGCTTAACCCGTCTGCCTAGCGTACCCGCAAACAGCCCCGCCTCATTGACCCGCTCAAGGCTCGCCACCTTACGGCCATCCTTAAGACTTATCACATCAACCTTTTGGGCGTTGCGTAAAAAACAGCGCACCACCAAGGCCTTGCCCTCGTTGATGCTGTGCATACCGAGCAGGGAAAACACATCCGTATATTGACCGTTTAACAGCGCGACATCGCTACCGTCATAGAAGTAAGTCTGGGCTTGAGTCATCATTTGGCTTCCATTTTTAGTCAAAGGGTATCTGTATGCGCAGCCGTTTCTGGCAAATGTCTTGCCGCAGCAATGAGTTGCAAACGCTTAGCCAGCGTAGGTTTAACCGCTGCCTCGCTTAGGCTGATTGGCAATCGCCGCTGCCAATTCGGGTACTCGAGCCAAGTGCCGGGGATATTCACCGCATGGCGGTCCCCCAGCAGATCGCACCACTGCACGCTATAAAGCGCGCTGTTGCCCGAGGCGCCAAAGGGCATCCACGCCGTTAATAAATCTTCAATATCAATCTGTTGAATATCTGTCTCTGGCAATAAGCCCTGGGAGATTAAGCACTGCGCCAGCTGGTGCTTTTCCTGCTCACGTCCGGCTAAGGCCTCACCTAATTGCTCGTCGGAATTGAACAGTTCGAGTTGTCGCCTCAGGTGCAAATCGCTGCCCGTCCACCAAGCGACTAAGGTCGGCACATCGTGGTTTGCCAGCATCATCAAACTCTGGAACTTATACTGGCTCGGCGGCTTAAAGCCTTGATGGTCTTTGCAGAAGTAGAACAGCTCGTTGGAATAGACCCCCGCCTGATACAGGCGATGAATAATATCGGGCGGCACTAGGCCTAAATCCTCACCAATCACCACACAGCGAGCACGTTGACTCTCAAGGCAGAGAATCGCCAACAGGGTTTCGACCGGGTAATACACATAGGCGCCATGGCCGAGGCGCTTATCTAGTGGCCACCACCAGAGCCGCAGCAGCCCCATCACATGGTCGATTCGCAGCGCACCGCAGTGGGTCATATTGGCGCGGATTAACGCAATAAAATGGCGATATTGATGCTGTTTAAGCTTGACGGGATCGAGGGGCGTAAGGCCCCAGTTTTGTCCCTGTGGCGCGAAGGGATCCGGCGGTGCGCCTATGCTAGCGTTTAAGCAGAACTGCTGCAAATTAGCTTGAACCTCAACGCCATGTAGCGCAGCGCCCACGGCCAAATCGCGGATAAGCCCTATGCCCATTCCCGCTTCTTTAGCTTTGAGCTGGCACAATTGCAGTTGATCTTCGGCCACAAACTGCAGGTACAAATAAAAGCCTTCATCCTGTGCTATGGCCCTTGGGCTGCGTAGCGATTCGGCTTGGGCAAATTCCCTGAGCGACGCGCCCTGCTGTGCTACAAAATCCTCAAATCGCTGCGCCCTTGGTGTGTTTGGCTGTAAATGGTGTTCGCAAAAGATTGTGTATAAACGTGCAAAGGCGCGGTACTTAAGCTCACTCACCTTGGGATAATCGAGCCAGTTCTCCGCATTGAGTAGGGCAATGGCTTCTTGCCATTCCTTCGCCGCAAACTCCGTCTTTAATGGCTCAAATTCAGGCACACTAGGTAAATGAATATACAGCGGATTCAGCCTTCGACGATCGCAGGGACTATAAGGACTCGGATGTTCCGGCGCGGCAATATCTAAGGCATGCAATGGATTAAGTTGAATAAAATCGGCGCCATACTCGGCCACTAAACCAATCAGTTGCTCTAAATCGCCAAAGTCGCCCATGCCCCATTGGCTTTCACTGCGCAGACTATAAAGCTGAAGACTCACGCCCCAGGGTTTATGGCGCTTTCCTTGCGCCACAGCGCTCATCACCCCTTGATAGGCGGTTCTCGGTGCCACCATAAAAGTGCCATGGAACTCAGTCGCCTTGCATGCTACAGAAATGCTTGCTGATGAGTTGCTTGCTGCTGAGGTGCTTGCCGATGCTAGGCCGTGCTGAACATCCGCCAGCCCAAGCAAACTGACACTCAGTTTGTGGTACCCAAGCCCGAGGCAAGATAAATCACTTAAGTTGTCTTTATTGCCTGACGTGTTTGACGCGGCGCTGACATTTTCCCATGAACGGCGCGGCTCAGCGCTGCTATCTTGCTCAGCGGCAGCGGCATCGCCCGCATCACGGCAATGAAACTCATGACCTAAAAGGTCGAGGCGGTATTGCAGGAACTGACACTCATTGGCAAAGGGACTATTGCCAAACTGTGCCAACTCCTGCGCCTGAATCCGATAATCCCCAATCGGTTTTAGCGCCAAAAATGGCACTTCAAGAATAACCCTCTCCCCTTGCTCACAGGTAAAGGTGAGCAGCAGATCGCCACGGTAAGATTGAGGTAAATACAGGCAGACCCAAGGTTCATCGACATAACACCAATGAAACGCCGGCAACACTTGTGTCCAATGGTGTGCATCGAGTTGATACACCTGAGCGTCAAGCTCGTCGCCACAGGGTAAACTCGTTAACGGTTCATCCTTTGCCTCGCAGGGCTGAGTATTTTTTTCCTGCAACATACAGGTCAAAATCCCTTGCCTGTCAGCCTCGGGAATGCGGATGTACTGGCCAAAGCAGTCGGTAAAGTCTGCTCCCACGCCCCGCAAATACAGCAACTTCTCCAGCCCCATATTTGTCGCCCCCGCGACTGCTCATCCATAGCCTTAGATAGGCAGTAACCATGCCAGCGCAAAATAACAGCATGAAGACAGATTTGTGTCAGCCAAGTGACAACAAAGAAAACTTATAAATCAGCATCTTGAATAAAATACGTGCCTTTATCACCCAAGCCTTTGTCCACCGAGCTATCTAGCAAACGCACTAGTTTGAAGCAGGGAGTGATAAAAAAAGGTGCAACGCGCTTAAATGGCGCAAGCAAAACAACATCTTATCTTTGAGTACATTAGTGAGATTTATCCCTTAGGTTGAATGCCTCTCTGGCACAGGGGAGATTAGAGTGACAACTAGCTGCAACACTTTGTATCAATTACATTTTTCATCTTGAAATCCCCTTCATCGCTCTGTCACTATGCGCGCACAAAACAAAAACAACACTTAATCGCAACATTTACCCATGCCCGCTTACATTATCCAAGCAGGCAAAGGCGTGGCGAACAACGCAAAAATAAGGAAATTGATATGAAAAGAATCACGGGACTTTTACTCGCCAGCAGTTTGAGCATGGTTCTCAGTGCCTGCGGCGGTGGCGAAGATGATCTCACTCCCAATATCCCCAAACCCGACCCAACTCCACCGAGCTTAAGTGCCGATGTCTGTTATTTAATGAGTACCACAAAGGGGGATTTAACCTTAGCCATCGACCTCACCCATATGCCCATCACGGGCAAGAACTTTAAACAGTATGTCGATAAGTCCTTCTATAACGGCACCTTATTCCACAGAACCATTAATAACTTTATGATCCAAGGCGGCGGTTTCACCACGGGATTACAGAGCAAGCCAACGAGCTCTCCGATTAAAAACGAGGCCGCGGTCGGTATCAGTAACAAACGGGGCACTATCGCGATGGCGCGTACCACAGTGCCAGACTCAGCAACATCACAGTTCTTTATCAATGTGTTAGATAATCCGCAGCTCGATGCTTCGGCGAGCAACTATGGTTATGCCGTGTTTGGTAAAGTTGTCGAAGGGATGGATGTGGTGGATCAAATAAGCATTGTGCCGACCAAAACCAGTAACGGTTTTAACGACACACCAGTGACTGAGATTTTGATTAATAGTGTGACAGAAACCAACTGCCCCAAAGCTTGATAAATACTCGGGGTTAAATAAAAAGCACTGATTTATCAGTGCTTTTTATTATTCTCGGCCCAAGGAGATTATTCATCCCCTTGAATTTTACCCACTAACAACATAGGTGCTGCGTCGATTTTATCGGCGTCCATCATGGCCGCAATTCGCTCCACCGATGAGAGTAGCTGACTCTGCTCCCACTCTTCAAGATTTTGATATTGCTTAATAAAGTGTTCCTGAAGTGGTTTAGGAGACGCCTCTAAAAGTGCACGCCCCGCATCACTTAAATACAAATGGACTTTACGCTTATCAGACTCGCTGCGTTTGCGGATCACTAATCCCCGCCCTTCGAGCCTATCAATAATCGTTGTCACAGTGGCTGGGCTGAGGGTGATTTCTTCGGCCACCTGCTTAGCTAAGGGAGCGCCGAGTTGGGCAATCTTCTGCATCACCATCAACTGTGGTCCCGTCAAGCCGGAATGCTTATTGAGTTGCCGCGAATGAATGTCGATAGCGCGGATCACGCGGCGCAGTGAAATCAGCAGTTGTTCATATTTTTCCATCGTACTTCACATACTCCTCATCAACTCAACGGCCGCACCTTACCAGAAACTCAACCACAACTCACCTTGGCGGGCAATTTTATCGCGTAATAATCTGAGTTTAACTAAACAAGTAAAAGCTGAAAAAACTCTTAAAAAACATAGCGTATGCACCCCTTAATCTCTGTCATAAAAGTTCATTATTTAGTTATCTAGTTCCAACTTTAGTGCGAATTTCACCTCAGGAATCTATCTAAACCGATCTAGATCACAACTTGGCTACCCCTTAATTGGTAGTTTGGTCACCAGAAAGAAACAAATTTAATATACAAGCAAATAGGTGGATATATGGCTGCTAAATTTTTTATTCCTTCCGTCAACGTATTAGGCAAAGGCGCAGTAGATGATGCTATTGGTGATATCAAAACCTTAGGCTTTAAACACGCGCTAATTGTGACGGATAAACCTTTAGTCAATATTGGTTTAGTTGGTGAAGTGGTCGAAAAACTCGGCCAAAATGGTATTACCTCAACCGTGTTTGATGGCGTTCAACCTAACCCAACCGTCGGGAACGTTGAAGCAGGTCTTGCCCTGTTAAAAGCCAATCGATGCGATTTTGTGATTTCACTCGGTGGCGGCTCACCACACGATTGCGCTAAAGGTATCGCTCTTGTGGCAACCAACGGTGGCAGCATCAAAGACTACGAAGGCTTAGACCAATCCGCTAAGCCACAACTGCCATTAGTAGCCATTAACACCACCGCCGGCACCGCCAGTGAAATGACCCGTTTTTGTATCATCACTGACGAAGCTCGCCATATCAAAATGGCAATTGTCGATAAACACACCACCCCATTACTGTCTGTGAATGACCCAGAGCTGATGCTGAAAAAACCAGCAAGCCTCACTGCTGCAACGGGGATGGACGCGCTGACCCACGCGGTTGAAGCCTATGTGTCTATCGCTGCGAACCCCATTACCGATGCCTGCGCCATTAAAGCCATTGAGCTTATCCAAGGCAACTTAGTGAATGCGGTAAAACAAGGCCAAGATATTGAAGCCCGTGAGCAGATGGCCTATGCGCAATTCTTAGCGGGTATGGCCTTTAACAACGCCAGCTTAGGTTATGTGCATGCCATGGCGCACCAATTAGGCGGTTTCTACGATCTGCCCCACGGTGTGTGTAACGCCCTCTTATTACCCCATGTGCAAGAATACAACGCTAAAGTGGTACCGCATCGCTTAAAAGATATCGCCAAAGCGATGGGTGTCGATGTTGCCAATATGACGGATGAGCAAGGTGCTGCGGCTGCAATCACCGCGATTAAAGCCCTATCCGTTTCGGTAAATATTCCAGAAAACCTGACGTTACTCGGGGTTAAAGCGGAAGATATTCCAACGCTGGCTGAAAACGCCTTGAAGGATGCCTGTGGTTTCACTAACCCTAAACAGGCAACCCATGAAGAGATCTGCCAGATCTTCACGAATGCGTTATAAGTCATACAAGCTCTAACGCCTATCAGCGCGCCAATTGACAGGATGTTGTTCGGCTAGCGCAAGCTAACGACATAGAATCGGCCCAAACAAGTTCCCTTGTTTGGGCCTTTCTTTTTATGCATCAAAGACACCTTTAACACCACATGATCACAGCAAAAACCGCCGTAACGCCTTAATCTTCGGCAATTGAGATCGCGCAGATCGAAAATTCCATCAAATAGCGCAAAAACGTGATCTTGGTGGGTTACATGGTGTTACAAATCCGCTAGACTGGTTCCAGTTCGCTTTTTCCCTGCAAAAGATGAAGCCAGCTGAGAGGCCCGTTTTAAGGAACGGGCCTCTGTCCATTCAAGCCCTCATCAACCATGCACTTCCCTCATATTTTGCTAATGTTAAATAGCATACTCATCAAAACATTTTTATACCTATCATTAATTGGTGCTTTATTGCGCAGTAGTTAAGCAAAAACGAATTTGAGTGCAAAACTGAGAGATAGCCCAAAGTTATTCGTTAAAAACTCATGCTAAATAACAGCTATGGCAAATAAATTAACTCGCTCATTTTTATATAAAAACACTTGTAAAAACGGTGATTTATTTAGGACGGTATCAGCGTAATTAATGATTGACCGAATTCAAAAACGATGCCTATGATGGCAGCAACATCCTCTACAGGTAGGTACGCTATGACAGCAATTACTCATGTATATAACTACACAGTTAGATGTCCGCATTACAAAGATCCCGAACATACCGCAAGTTGGTTAAACCACATTGAATTAAACCAATCGAGTGAAATTGCATTAAACCGTATCACCAAATGGCATGAACTCTCAGGCACTAAATCCTTTGAAACCAGTAAGTTTGTCGTCCGCAAAGCCGAAAATGAAGAAGCCTATTTTTCGATGCAAAGCGATAGACTTAAAAATGATGGTCATGCGCTCGTCACCTTTAAAATTTTCCTCGATACCTGTTGCGACAAGGCCGCTCCTGAAGAAATTATGCAGCACCTAATCCAAGACTATCAGCAACGTTTAGCCAAGCTAGAACAGGCATAGAACACCATTCGCCGTGGGCATGTAGCGTCAAATGCCCAATTATCCCAAAGGCCAAACCAACGTTTGGCCTTTTTGTTAAGTACTTTAGTCAAAGCTGCAGCAAGCAATTGTGATCTCATGCCTAGGGCGTGTTGACGTTTCAGTTTTGGAGCAATTTGGCCAGTGTTTATACAAGGCAAAATCCGTGCTTGTAGTCATCCTACATAAACGGACAATAACGCAGCAGAAACGCTGCCGGAAGAGTTCGTCAGACAAGCACATGCTCTTACTTTCTGTCATTAAGAGCCGCATGTCATTTGAGTAGAATAACTACGCATTATTCTTCGTTTCGCGAGCACTAGCTTGTCGGAATGAAATGTAATCTCGATACATCAATGCGCCCTAGGATTTGGTTAACTGATGACGATGGTGCTCACAAGCGGCATAAAGCGTTTCAGTTCAAAGAACTCTCCCGACACAAGCAGGTGAGCCAGCGCACATTTCACCAAAAAGTGACACGACACATATCACAATTTGCGATCAGCATAATCATACACTCAACCCCCATAAAAAAATAAGACTAATAAAATCAATAAATAATCATTATTCCTGACTCACTTCCCAACATATGGCCTCATTGCTTGAGACATAAAGCTAAGGTTAATATTTTGTTTCACAACCTTACCCTCTGCACAATCTAACAACACAACGAATAGGAATAAGCGGCATGGCTATAGCAAACATTGTTATCGTGGGTGGTGGTGCTGGCGGGATGGAGATTGCGACAAAATTAGGCCACAAACTGGGGCGCAAAGGAAAAGCAAAGATAACGTTAATCGATTGTGCTGAAAGCCATATTTGGAAGCCACTACTGCATGAGGTTGCGACTGGCGCACTCGATGTTGGTATCGACGCTTTAAGCTATCGAAGCCATGCAGCCGCCCATGGCTATCACTTTCAACAGGGCGCTATGACGGATATCGATAGACAAAACAAACAAGTAGTGCTGTCTGCGATTTGTGATGATAAAGGTGATGTACTACTCCCATCTCGTCATATTGATTATGACTATTTAGTGGTCGCCATTGGCAGTATCGCTAATGACTTTAACATTCCAGGCGTACGTGAACATTGCCAATTTCTTGATAATACAGAGCAAGCAATGGCAATCCGCAAAATTTTGCTGAATAAGTTTCTCCGTTATGCCAGCCATAGCCTGCTGGCCGATAAAATTAAAATTGCTGTTGTAGGTGCAGGGGCCACTGGAGTAGAAATGTCTGCGGAAATGCACCATGCCGTGGATCAGTTGCGCGGGTTTGGCTATAACATCGATTCACGTCTTTTGGAGGTCACCCTCATTGAAGCTGATAAACGGATTTTACCTAAAGTAGAAAAGCGCGAAATTTCAGACTCAGTGACCAAAGAATTATCCGCGCTCGGCGTTAAGGTCATGACTGAAACACGCATTAATCAGGTGGATGAAACGGGGTTGACCACAACAGATGGGCAGATGATCCCCGCCGATTTAGTGATCTGGTCTACGGGGGTAAAGGCACCGGATTTTCTGAAGGAAATTGGTGGACTAGAAACCAACCATATCAACCAGTTGGTGGTAAAACAGAATATGCAAACCAGCCGCGATCCGCACATTTTTGCAATTGGTGACTGTGCTGCTTGCCCACAACCCAACGGTACTTTTGTTCCACCAAGGGGGCAATCAGCACGGCAAATGGCACTCATGACGGCCGACAATATTATGCTACTGCTTGCAGGACAAGACGCCCGTCATCTGTATGTTTATAAAGATCTTGGGTCGCTCGTTAACTTGTCGAAGTTTCATACCGTGGGCAACTTGCTGTCATTTATCGGCGGTGGAGTGATGGTCGAAGGTAAAATCGCTCGCTTTGTTTACACTTCTCTCTATCGGCGACATTTAATTGAACTGCACGGTGTGGTAAAAGGCAGCCTTTTAATGTTTGCTAAAGGTATTAGTCGCATTATTCATCCCCATCTCAAATTGCATTAGCAAGATTATTAAGGCGTTTTGCGTAACTATTTGGTATCTTGCGAGGCAACCGTTAGTTTTCAGGATGAATAACCATGAAAAAAGCTACACTCCTCATACTACCATTGCTACTTGTCACCACGGCCTGCGCCGATTTAAAGGATGCGGGGCGCGCTATCGGCACCACCACTAAGGATGTCACTAAAGAGATTGGTCATGCCACCCGCGACACCACCAAAGCCATTGGTCATGCTTCAAGAGATGCGGTGAAATCGGTCAAAGAAGATCTTACTAAAGACTCAGAGTGACGCCCGTGCGTCACTCTGCTTTATTAAGCTTTAGGTCTTATCAAGCTCAAGGCATTATGCCGCATTAGCACGAATACCATGGGGAACCGGTAATCCCTGCGCATTCACATTTACAAACACCATCTTATCGATACTCACCACTGGCGCCTGCGTCATCTTATTACGTACTTGGCAACTGACCGTAATGGAACTGTGCCCGAGGCTGACAAGCTCCAAACCAAATTCCAACACATCCCCTTGGCGCGCCGGCGTCATAAAATTGATTTCAGAAATCAGCTTAGTCACATGGCTGGTGCTTTTCATCTGGCACGCAGCAAAGATAGCCGCCTCCTCGTCAATCCAACTCAATAACTGGCCGCCAAATAGGGTATTTGCAGGATTTAAATGTTCAGGTTTGACTAAACGACGACTGTAATATTTCATGACGGTGACCTCACTGTGAATGCTAAGTTTTACGGCCAATTCACAGCATTATTTAGGCCAAGATAAATAGCCATTGAATAACAATGAGATAGCATTAAGTCTTTGTAAAACGGTTAAAAAATTGCACCAACTCGAGTCAGAGTTGCACCAGAATAATAAGTTAGATAAAAAAATAGCGACTCAGAGAGTCGCCAAGCACAGGCAAGCAAAGTATTGACTGGGTGGGAAGTTAAGTCACAAGAGTTGACTTAAAAACCCGTGCAGCACATGTAGGCGAACTGCACGGGGGACAACAGCTGCAATGCAGCTAAACACAGGGTTTACGGGTACAACATCTTACGGGTAGAACCTATTCGCGATACAACAGACTTCGCTTAAAACTGCTCTTCTTCAGTCGAGCCAGTCAGCGCAGTCACTGATGAATGACCACCTTGGATAACCGTAGTCACTTGGTCGAAATAACCTGTGCCCACTTCCTGTTGATGCGCCACGAAGGTGTAACCTTTCTTCGCTGCCGCAAACTCAACTTCTTGAACTTTCTCAACATAATGCTTCATACCTTCACCACGAGCGTAATCGTAAGCTAGGTCAAACATGTTGTACCACATGTTGTGGATACCCGCTAAAGTGATGAATTGGTACTTGTAGCCCATGTCTGATAGTGCTTGTTGGAAACGGGCAATCGTTGCATCGTCCAGATTTTTCTTCCAGTTGAACGAAGGTGAGCAGTTATAGGCCAATAATTGGTCTGGATACTGAGCATGGATTGCCTCAGCAAAACGGCGCGCTTCTTCTAAGTCTGGTTTAGCGGTTTCACACCAAATTAAATCCGCATAAGGTGCGTAGGCTAGACCGCGAGAAATCGCTTGGTCCAGACCCGCTTTTACGCGGTAGAAACCTTCATTGGTACGCTCACCAGTCACAAAGTCACGATCGTACGGATCGCAATCAGAGGTCAATAAATCCGCTGCGTTCGCATCGGTACGGGCAATAACCAGCGTTTCAACACCGCTTACGTCGGCAGCCAGACGTGCTGCAACCAGTTTTTGTACCGCTTCTTGGGTTGGCACTAATACTTTACCGCCCATATGGCCACACTTTTTCACTGACGCTAATTGGTCTTCAAAGTGCACACCGGCGGCGCCTGCGTCGATCATTGACTTCATCAATTCGAACGCATTCAGTACGCCACCAAAACCGGCTTCCGCATCGGCAATAATGGGTAGGAAATAATCGACAAAGTTTTCATCTTCCGGATTAACCCCATTGCTCCACTGGATTTGGTCGGCACGGCGGAAAGAGTTGTTAATACGTGAAACGACCGCTGGAACCGAGTTAGCTGGGTATAACGATTGGTCTGGGTACATAGTGCCCGCTAAGTTAGCGTCGGCCGCCACTTGCCAACCTGACAGATAAATCGCTTCGATACCGGCTTTTGCTTGCTGTACAGCTTGGCCGCCAGTCAGTGCACCTAACGAGTTCACATAACCTTTTTTTGCGCCACCGTTGACTAAATCCCACAATTTAGCAGCGCCGCGTTTGGCAATGGTGTTCTCAGGAACAATTGAACCACGAAGTGCCACGACTTCTTCTGCAGTGTATGGGCGACGAACATTTTTCCAACGTGGATTCTCTGCCCAATCTTTTTTGATCGCGTCAATCTGCGCCTGACGTGAAGTCTGTGTTGCCTTAGTCATAGTGTCACTCCTTTCTGTATGATGTTGTAGCAAGTGACGCTGCCCCACCGCGTCACCCTGCCCATTGGTTTAATTGACGGTTTCACCGCCATAACGCATTCCATAGGACGCATTAAGTGTTAACGCATTTATAATTAAGCAGTTAGCATCTCGTAACCGGGTAAGGTTAAGAAGTCGACCAACTCATCCGAAGTGGTAATATCCTCAAGCAATACCGCCGCTTGGGTAAATTTGCCGTGGGTGAATCTGTCACTGCCCACTTCTTTTTTCACGTTTGCTAACTCTTCCACCAGCATGTCTTTAAACAATTGTTTCGTGACGGGTTTGCCGTTGGAGAGTGACTTACCATGTTGGATCCATTGCCAAATCGAGGCGCGGGAGATTTCAGCGGTTGCCGCATCTTCCATTAATCCATAAATCGGCACACAACCGTTGCCACTGATCCACGCTTCAAGGTATTGCAGTGCAATACGAATATTCAGGCGCATCCCTTGCTCAGTGCGCTCCCCATCACAGGGCTTTAATAACTCAGCGGCGAGAATCGGTGCATCCACATCACGGGTGATATGCAATTGGTTTTGATGATCTTGGCCGATATATTCGTTAAAAATCCCCATCGCCGTATCCGCAAGACCAGGGTGAGCGACCCAAGTACCATCGTGTCCATTGCGAGCCTCAAGCTCTTTGTCCTTACGCACCCGTTGCAACACCGCTTCGTTCTGTACAGGATCCTTCGCCGGAATAAAGGCCGCCATACCTCCCATCGCCAGTGCGCCACGTTTATGGCAGGTTTTGATCAGCAGTCTTGAATAGGCGCTTAAGAAAGGCGTATCCATAGTCACCGCTTGGCGGTCAGGTAATACGCGGTCGCTATGGCGCTTTAATGTTTTGATATAACTAAAGATATAGTCCCAGCGACCACAGTTCAGTGCGACGATGTTTGAGCGTAATTCATAGAGAATTTCGTCCATTTCAAACACCGCAGGCAGCGTCTCAATCAAACAGGTACATTTGATGGTGCCAGGCTGCAGGCAGAATCTTTCTTCAACAAAATCAAACACTTTTGCCCACCAACGTGCTTCGATATGGCTCTCGAGTTTAGGAATATAGAAGTAAGGACCACTGCCCTTCGCCAGCAATTGGCGATAGTTATGGTAAAAGTACATCGCAAAGTCGAATAACGCGCCGGGAATGGACTGCTGGTTAAATTCAACATGCTTCTCTTTTAAGTGCAGGCCACGCACACGGCAGATCAATACCGCAGGATTTGGGCCTAACTTGTAGTGTTTACCGGTTTCAGGCGCTGTGTATTCAATTTCACCACGCACGGCATCACGCAGGTTAATCTGACCTTCCACTACTTTTTGCCAGCTCGGTGCTAAGGAGTCTTCAAAATCCGCCATAAACACTTTGGCATTAGCATTAAGTGCATTGATCACCATCTTACGTTCAACGGGACCAGTGATTTCGACACGGCGGTCAAGCAGGTCGTTCGGAATACCGCGGATCTTCCATGCGCCGTCACGAATAGCCCGAGTCTCAGGTAAAAAGTCTGGCAAAGCCCCTTTATCGATACGCGTCTGTCTGTCTTTACGTTTGGCGAGTAAGGTGGGCACTTCAGCCGCAAATTCACGGCAAAGTGACTCAAGCAACGCCAGCGCACCTTCGGTAAAAATCACTTCTTGGCCAGGGATAGTATTTCCCACTATGGTCAGCGTGCCATTCGCAGTGGTCTTATTCTGTGCCGAATTCAATTGCTGCTCACTTAAAGTTTGTTCCGTCATCTTCTCACCCTCCCAAGAGGCAAAACTCTTGCTCGTTTACGACTCATTACCAGTAAAGACATGGGTAACATGTACAAACATTCACCGAAAAACATTCAAATGTTCGTTTAGAACCAAAACTTACAGACAAACATTTGTATTTGCAACTATCCAAAAGTGTCATGACAGCTAAAAAAATTGACCAAAAACCATGACAAAATTGGTCTGACCAAAGTGATTTTTCAAATATAAATATTTGATTTAAAATAATTTTATATTTAAGCGATAATTACTATTTTGGTAGTGATGAAATTTGTCTGACAACTTTACCACTTCAAGTGCATTGTAATTTTATACGTAATTAAATTACATAATGAAAATTAATATATACACCACTTTTACCTTATTCGACCTAAGTAGAAAACAGACAGTGTTTTGAACTCCACCTTAAGGAAAGCGAGTAAAACCAATAAAAATAATAAGTTAACAAAATTTAAACATTACAAAAATTTAAACACTCGTTTAAATATTACGTTTACGTAAACAGTCATCGGGATAGAATGAGAGTGATAGGGATCACGGGTTATGTTTCTCGATCAAAAAGCCGAGTCGATGTGGTTAACCCAAAAAATAAATCACTTTTTTATAAAAAAAATGAAACAAATTAGAAATCTGGCTAAGAGTTGCTTCAAGTTGCGCGCCTAGTGGCGGCAAAACTCACCACAGGATTAATCCACAAACCGTTAATCATACGTAAAGATGACAAACATTTAACTCCCAAGACCTATCAATCAAAGGTTGCAATGGTTATGAAAATCATTATCATTCGCGACCATTCTGTTTGGGGGAACTTTATATGTCAGTATCACAACCTATATTTCGTTTATCACTTATTGCACTCGCCTGCCTCAGTGCTTTACCACATACCGCTTTTGCCGATGACACACCTTCTGCTCGCGATGAAAACATCGAACGCATAACAGTCTACGGCAGACAAAACTCCGTAGTGAAAAACTCTGGGCTTGCGACTAAGTCAGATATGTCCTTGATGGAAACCCCTGCGGCGGTTGTTATCGTTGACCAGGAGCTGATTAACAGCCAAGGAGTCGACAATCTGCAGGACTTGATTCGCAATATCAGCGGGGTGACTCAAGCGGGCAATAACTACGGCATTGGAGATAACTTAGTGATTCGCGGCCTCGGCGCAAACTACACCTATGACGGCATGTATGGCGGTGCCGGCCTTGGCAATACCTTTAACCCCACTCGCTCCCTAACCAATGTGGAATCCGTGGAGGTCTTAAAAGGCCCAGCAACAGGACTCTATGGCATGGGCAGCGCTGGCGGTGTGATCAACCTGATTGAAAAGAAACCGCAATTTGAGTCCAAGCACAAATTCACCACTGAAGTTGGCCAGTGGGATACCTACTCGCTCGCCATCGATAGCACGGGTGGAATTACCGATGATCTTGCTTATCGTTTAGTCGCCAAAACCGCCCGCAGTGAAGGCTACCGTGATTTAGGCGCCGACCGTGATGAAGTGTTCGGCTCACTCAAGTGGGTATTAAGTGATAGCCAAGATCTGATGCTATCCGGCGCATATATCAAAGACGCCATTGCCGTTGACTCCATCGGCCATCCAATTCGCATCTACAATGCCGATTCAGTCGGCGGCAAAACAGCGAGCGAAGTCACTTGGCAAGATTTGATAAACGATCCTAAAGGGCTGGGCATACAACTGACTGACGAGCAGCGTCAGCAATTAGCGGCATCACTCGCCAGTGGTGATGGTTTAACTCCTTATTCCTTTGGTGACGCGGGATTAATTTCTCCCATGGCAAAAGATAATGAAGGTGAAGAATTAAGGTTCAAGCTGACCCACAATATCTACTTTACCGATAATCTGTTCCTTAATCAGCAGTTGCAATATCGCGACTACACCACAGGTTTTGCCCGTCAAACAGGGGCTTACAACTATGTGTACTGGAAGCGAAACATCAAGATTGGTGGCGTATCGACGGATGTGATTAACCAGGATCCCCGCGCGCCACTGGTTGAAAATGGCGTGATCTATCCCTTTGCCGCCAGACGTCAGGAATACCGCCAACTCGATGCCGAAGAAACCTCATGGCAGTATTTTGCCGATCTACGTTACGACTTCCAAATCGGCAATATCGACAACGAATTACTGGTGAACGCTAACTACGAAGACCGCGATATTCGCCTCGAGCAATTCTCAATTTACGATGCAGATCAAGTCATTAAAAACAAACAAGGCGAAGTGATTTACCGTGGTTCGCTACCGTACATTTACGATATTCGCAATCCAAATTGGGGAACGGGTAAATTTGCCGACTACGATCCACTCAAAACCGCCAACTACAACAAAAAAGTCAGCGCTTGGGGCTTAGGCGTGCAACATGTGGGTTATTTAGGTTATGGCTTTACCTCCCGTGTTGGCGTGGCCTTTAACGAAATCAAACAGAGCTATGAGCACTTAGGTGTGGATGAGCGCTACAGCGCGAGTCAAGCGAGCCCTACCCCTGAGGAAGATAGCAAAGATAATGGTGTCACCTACAACTTGGGCTTAACCTATATGCCCATTGATGATTTATCATTTTTCGTCAATCACTCAAAGGGCCGCACCGCCTATAGCATCTTAGGCTCAATCACTGGGGAAAATACCGACCGCGAAGACTCAGAATCCGTCAGTAACGATCTTGGTATGCGCTTTAAAGCCTTTGATGATCAGATGCTAGCATCGCTGGTGTTCTTTAAAAGCTCACGCACGAATGTGCCTTACAACAACCCAGACTATAACGCTGGCGTATCTGGTGCCGAGGTACCCGTGTACTTTTACGATGGCAGCGAAGATACCCAAGGGGTCGAGTTAGATCTTAATGCCCACCTAAATGATCAGTGGCGAGTTAACTTTAATGGCATGTACCAAGATGCAAGGGATAAACAAAACCCAAATAGTTTAACCTACAACAGCCGCCAAAAAGGGGTACCCTATGTGACCGCCAGTGCTTGGGTGACCTATGGTGCAGACTGGTTTGCCTTATCCAGCCCTATTGAGCTGAGTTTAGGCGCCAAGTATGTGGATGATAGAAGCACGCACTCAACAGACTTTGGCATCCCTGATGGATATGTGCCGAGCTACACCTTAGTGGACTCTGCCATCAGCTACGCCACCGACTCTTGGAAGTTACAATTGAATATCAATAACCTATTCAATAAAGACTATTACAGCAAAGCGATGTTCCTCGGTGGTATGCCGGGCGAAGAGCGTAATGTGAAGCTGCAATATAGCTACAGCTTCTAAGCGTTTTCCTTAAGCCCATAAACAAACAAGAGAGCCCATTGGCTCTCTTGTTGTTTTAGCTGGCAGACTTAACTAACGTTTTCCCGGTCGCCACGCATCAGCGACTCCAACTCAGCTTTCCCCTTATTGGATAAATCAATCAGCTTGGCTAAATCATGTTGATGGGCAGCACTGGCGATCACCAGCTTTTTATCGTGCTCGGCAAAAATCTTCACCCTTTCATTGGCCTGCACCTGTGATAAACCTAAGCCCTGCAAAATCTTCTCACTGGCAGATAAAGCCGAACCAAAGGTTTCACGGAACACATCAGTCACCCCAAGGCTCATTAATCGATAGGCATGGTTACGGTCCCGCGCCCGAGCAACAATATTGATATGGGGGAAATGGGTTTTCACCTGTTGGGCAATTTCAATCGAATCCTCAACATTATCAACGGCCAGCAGCAACAAGCGCGAGCGCGCAATTCCCGCCGACATCAACATATCTAAGCGTCTGGCATCGCCAAAATAGACCTCACCACCGTATTTGCGGATCACATCCACATGGCTGGCATCCTTATCTAAGGCCACAAACGGAATACCCGATGACGCTAAAATCCGCCCAGTGATCTGCCCCACCCGTCCAAATCCGGCGATCACCACCTCAGATTCAGTCACATTAATGGTATCGGGTAAACGAGTATCCACCACCTTAGGTTTAGTGGCTCTAAAAAGCGTGAAAATCATCGGCGTGACTGCCATGGATAAACCAATGGCGAGCACTAATATTTGGGCGATTTTATCATCCACTATGCTGGATAATTGCGCCTGCGATAACAACACAAAGGCAAACTCACCGCCCTCTGCCAAGATAAGCCCTAGGGCAATACTCGGGCGCCATGTATGGTGCCGTAAACGGCCAAGCAGCATTAGCACTAGGGTCTTAATCAGCAGCATGCCCAGTAAAATCGCGAGGATAAGTAAGGGATCGGTTAAAAACAGCTTGAGATCCATACTCATGCCGACCGCCATAAAAAACAGCCCAAGCAGTAAGCCCTTAAAAGGCTCGATATCGGTTTCGAGCTGATGTCGGTAGCTGGAGTTCGCCAGCATAATTCCGGCTAAAAACGCCCCCATACCCGCCGATAGCCCCAGCCACTCCATCAATTCGGCGCTGCCCATCACCAGCAATAATGCAAAGGCGGTTAACACCTCACGAACGCCGCTACTGGCAACAAGTTTAAGTACCCGCGGCAACAGATATTTGCCCACCAACACAAAGCCCACTAAGGCCACACAGGTCCAATACCAAGGCACCGCATGGTGCTCAATCTGGGCCGAATTAGGTGCAAGATAAGCGGTTAATAACAACATGGGGATCACGGCGAGATCTTGCATTAACAACACACCAAAGGCATCGCGGCCCAGCGGGGTGGTCAGTAGTCTATGTTCGCTCATCAACTGCACCGCAAAAGCCGTCGATGACAAGGATAACGCCGCGCCAACCACTAATGCTGCCTCAATGGATAAGCCAAATCCCCAAGCTAAACCGCCAATTGCCGCCCAAGAAAGGAGTAACTGACCACTACCGAGACCAAAGATGGCGCTGCGCAGCTCCCATAACTTGCTCGGATTGAGTTCAAGCCCGAGCACAAACAGCATCAGTACCACACCCAGCTCGGCAAAATGCAGCACGGCGGCGGGATCAGACACCAGCGCCATGCCGCCAGGCCCTAAAATCACCCCAGCAGCGAGGTAAGACAGAATAGGTCCTGCGCCAAAACGTTTGCCCAAGGGTACAAAAATCACCGCGGCCAATAAAAATAACAGTACAGAAGTGAGCAGACTCGACTCTTCCATTAGGGCTCCACAATGTTAGCGAAAGGCAAAAATAGGGGTATGACCTTAAGCGAAAAAGCTTCGGCTACCGCTGGCAATCATACTCTAGTTATGCAGGAAAAAGTGTGAAAAATTGACCTAAAAATCATCGAGAAAACGCAAGAAATAACCGAAACAGCGAAAGAAAAAAAACGCGTTACATTAACCTAAACAGTCAGTTACACAGACAATACAACTCTACCCCCTACGGCCTTACCAACTGGCTGGTAATATTGGTGGCGCGTTTATCGGAGGCTAAAGCGTCCTCATAACAGAATACACTGTTACGACCATTGGATTTTGCGGCATACAGTGCCATATCGGCACGGTGTAGTAGAGGGTCTAGGCTTAAGTCTTCTGTTGTCATGCCGCTGACCCCAAAGCTCGCGGTGATAGTAAATTTATGCCCCGACAGATGCGTATCAATGGCTTCAATTCGGCTTCGGCATTGTTCGGCAACTTCCATCCCCTTAGATTCACTGGCGTAAGGCAAGAATAGCGCAAATTCCTCACCGCCAATCAGGGCAAACACATCACCATTGCGCACATGGGGTTTTAATACTTCCACGACTTTTTTCAGCGCCCAGTCACCCGTTCCATGGCCGTAGGAATCATTAATCCGTTTAAAATGGTCTAAGTCGAATAAAATCACGCAAAAATCGCCCCCTCGGGCAGCGGCTTGCACAAATAGATTTTCGCCCAGATCTTGCCCTGCTCCACGGTTAAGCACGCCCGTCAATGCATCCATTCTGGCCATGCGCATAAAACGCCGTTTTTGCAAATTGCCCACGACTAACAAAATCGCGAGGAAAAACAGCCCGCCCACTAATATCGTGATAAACATCAGCATATTAGTGTACTCGCGCTCTTTTACCGTTTGCTGAGCGATGTAAAGTTCGCGCTCTTTATTTAGCAAGTTGATTTCACGCGCCTGCTCATCAGCATTAAACTTAGCCGCTTGATAAGCAAGGGTTTTCATCTTCGACTCATCAAAAATCAGTTGATTATAATGTTGCTCTTTTCTGGAGTATTCATAGGCTTGCTCAAATTGCTGTTTTTGAGCATAAATCTTAGCGAGTACACCTGATGCACCGTGCTTAAGCTCTGTATTGCTAGAATCATCTAAAAGATTCATCACATATTGAGCATGTAACTCAGCTTTCGTAAAATCTTGCAACAATAAATAAGCTTCACTGAGCAACTCATGTACGCTATTAATCTCCAGCTCAAAATTAAATGATTCATACCCCTTTAGAGAATCTAGTAAGTAAGAGATAGCAGACTGTGGCTCATTCAATCTAAGACTCGATTCTCCCATACCTTTTAATGCAATATTCGCAATTAGTGGGTAACCACTGGATTCACAATAACTACGAGTAGACTTAAATTCATCAAATGCTTGCGAATACGATGCTATCTCTAATTGGTGTACAGATAGATAAAGCTTGGCTCCACAAATATCCTTAACATCACTTTGGGAGGCAAGCGCAAGCGCTTTAGTGGCATATGTAGCAACCTCCTCTGAGATCCCCATAGCCGAATACAAGCTCGCTAAACGTAAATAAGAGGCACGCTTAAGATTTATGTCCTCGATTCGTTCGATTAAACTTAGACTCTTTCCCATTGCAATAAATGCATCATTGAAATGACGAAGAGCTATATAGGCTGTTGCCTCATAACTATATGCAGAAAATAGCATTTCCGAGTCTTTGAGTAAGGCTTCTGCTTGGCCCAATAACTCAATAGCAGTTTGATATTGCCCTGAGTAAATAGAGGCTGCGCCTTTAAAGAGCAGAACTCGTCCCTTCTGCAAGCGAGACATAGAACCAAATTCAGACTCAACGTCCTTGAGTAGGTTAATAGCAGCTGGTAAATCAGAATGTTGTAATGTTTCAATCTTAGTCAGTGTTTCATCATAATTTATAGGTGCAGCAATCAAGCGCATACAGAATATGCACAAGATTGCCGACATGAAAACACTAAAAAACTTCAATTAATCACCAATACCGCATGAAATAATAAGGTAGGATTGATAGTTACTATCGCCACTTAACGTTTTGAGCTTTTCCATATCCCCAGTCATCACAGCGTTAATTTCTTCATCAGTTAATCCGTGGGCACGCATCACCGCCTCGGGATTCTGCTTATAGTCTTCCAGTAACTGCGCATCTTGGCCTAGCTGGGTAAAAAAATCCGATAATGCAGACATGTTTTTTCCTTATTGTTAATAATGACTCAGTATCACACTTCAATTTAGCCCAAATCTTCAGGACCGATCCCTAACTTAGCCAAAATAGCATAGTTGTACTCTAGCTTTTTTGCTGGCGGAATTAACAATGTACTAATCGGTGTTAAGTGTGCTTGGGGTAAATTCGCTAAAGGTAAACGCTCGATACGGGGGGCTTGGATTGGCAAATTGGCCGCTTCGTAAATGACCACCTCATGGTCGAGGGGATACCATTGATTCAACTGCTCCACGAGGATCTGCAACCTATCACTCGAGGTATGAAATTGGGTTAGGGTATGTTCACCCGCAATCGCGATTTGCCAGAGTAATAAGTGGGTGGTGGGATCGGGCACATGGTTGAAAAACATAAACTGGCTGGCTTCAAAGCTTTGATGCCCCGAGTTACCAGGGTCAATCTCTAAGTCGGCCCACAGGCAAGCTTCGGCCGAAATCCCCGGCTCCATCTTGGCCGAAAACCCTTCAGCCTTGGCGCGAGTTATCGCCATATGGGATACACAGGCAAATACCCCCGGATGACCATAAAGTGCACACACGGTTTTTTTACCCGCTCTCACCGCATCTAGAATGGCATTGACCATTTGCTCGTAGGTGTCTCGACGATTTTTAACTTCACCATTTTGCGCATAAAACTGCTGCAAATTGATGACATTGGGGTTGAGCTTCGTCAACCAACGCTGCGAAAAACCGTCGGGTAAGAGTGAAAATACAATATCGGCATGTTCAATATAGCTGCGGCTTAATACGCTAATTTGCCCCGCAAGCTGTAACCCCGTACCCACACAAACGAGTGATCCCAATGGTCTCTCCTAAAAAGGCGATCTCGGCGGATTAATACATAAATTCAAGCGCTGAAATAACGCTCTCTAAAACCAATATCATCGCTAAGATCATCAAAACAAAAAACTTTCACAACTCTACCCACATTTAGCTAACAATGCCACAGCACAATACTGCATTTGGTAAAATTTTCTGACCTAATTACCGCCCTACACGGTACATATAAAACAAAAAGCGATACAGGTAACAATCGCCGTAAATCAGTGTTCATTATAAAAATCTTCACACACAGCGAACTAAAGCTAGCCGCTTAGGTCGAAAACTCACACAATTGCAACGATAAGCGCCGCAACGCCCAATTACCCTTGTCATAGGGGGGACTGCTTGGGTATGATGGCCGCCAGATTTTCAGAAGTAGCGCATACAATGATCAATAAAAAGCAAAGTCTTACCCTGCTGAGTGCCATTGCGCTCTCAGTTTCGCTCAGTGCCTGTAGCGTGTTTGATTGGCTGATCTATAAGCCCGATATTCCGCAAGGCAACTACATGGAACCGCAACAGGTTGAAAAGTTGCGTATCGACATGACCAAAGAGCAGGCCGAATACATTCTTGGTCGCCCAGTATTGCGCGACAGCTTTGCCGATGACACTTGGTATTATGTGTACCACTATAAGAGTGGCCGTGATGCGAGCATTACCCACAAAGAACTGATCCTGCACTTTACGGGTAACAAATTAAGCTTAGTGAAGGGCGACTATGAATTAAGCCCAGAGTTTAATACGCCGCTTGAGCAGAGTAAGTTACCAATGGTAAACACCGCAGAATCTGCGCCGCAGGTGCCAGCACAGCGCCCTGACGAAAAGCCATTAGTGAAAGAAAATCAAACAGAAGCGCAAGTTCAAAAGCCAATCAAGTAAGTACACTGGTTTAACACTTGCCTTAAAAACAAAAAGCGCCCATGGCGCTTTTTTTGTGTGCTGGTGTTGCAGACAGATTAAGACACCCGTCCACCGGTCACTTTATTGGCACGACCTTCATCCTTGGCCTTATCGGCACGGCGACGGCGCACATCCTTAGGATCGGCAATCAACGGGCGATAAATCTCCACTCGCTGCCCAGGTAAAATCACTTGGTCATGCTTAATCACATTGCTAAACACCCCAAGCTTTACCGTTTCTAAATCAATCTCAGGGAAAAAACTCACCATATTGCTCTGACGCACTATGTCAATCGCGCTCGTGCCGGGCAATACGCTAACCGAAATCACCTTCTGCTGAGTCGGCAGCGCATAAATAACATCGACGACGAACTTATCTGCTTCATTTGTCACTGTAAATTACCTTAGCGCGGCTGGTAAATGCCGTCACCATTGACACCATAAGATCATTAAACACTTTACCAAAAGCCATATCGACCAATGAGCTGGAAAACTCGAAATTTAAATCGAACTCCACCTTACAGGCATCTTCAGTCAACTCGGTAAAACGCCACTGGCCGAATAAGTGTTTAAAAGGCCCATTTTCAAGTCTTAACTCGATACTCTTTCCCGGCACCACCTGATTGCGCGTGGTAAAGGTCTTACGGATCCCCGCCTTACTCACATCGACCGAGGCCACCATGGTTTTACCATCAAACTCAAGCACTTTACCGCCAACACAACCGGGTAAAAACTCTTTGTACGACTCAACATCATTGACTAAATCATACATTTGCATCGCACTAAAACGAACTAACACACTTCGAGAAATTTGCGGCATAAAGCTTGGCACTCTCAATCTAAGGAAACACGCTGTCTCAAGCGAACTCCGCGCGCCCTAATCTCTAGGGAAGCTAACAAAAATTGGTTTGGATTCTACCACGATACTTAAAAAACGCACCCCTCACATATCCCTATGATGACACCGCCAAAACCGTATAAAAAACCAGCAACAAACTAATGAAGGCTTGAAATAGCTCAAATAAACCCTTATATCCATTTCAAATTGATTCACCGTGCGTATAATGGCGCCACTATGGTAAAGAAAAACTCAAAAAAAGCCGCGCCTGCGACAATCGCACGTAATAAGCGCGCAACCTTCGAATACCG
The DNA here is from genome assembly GCF_023475945.1 of Shewanella sp. 8A. Classification (NCBI taxonomy): domain Bacteria; kingdom Pseudomonadati; phylum Pseudomonadota; class Gammaproteobacteria; order Alteromonadales; family Shewanellaceae; genus Shewanella; species Shewanella sp. 8A. The sequence continues at coordinate 123,719 of NZ_JAMDJP010000001.1, read as the reverse complement.
TTTCGAAGAAAAAATGGAAGCCGGCCTATCCCTCATGGGATGGGAAGTGAAGTCTATCCGCATGGGCAAAGTGAACCTATCGGACTGCTACGTCTTCCTGAAAAATGGCGAAGCCTTTATGCACGGCTGTACCATCATTCCGCTCAATACCGCCTCTACCCATGTGGTGTGCGACCCTATACGACTCAAAAAATTACTGTTAAGTCGTAAAGAGTTGGACAAATTAGCAGGTTTAGTGGAACGCCAAGGCTACTCGATTATCCCTATCTCCATGTACTGGCGTAAAGGGGCTTGGGTCAAAGTGGAAATCGGCCTAGGTAAAGGTAAAAAAGATCACGACAAGCGTGAAGATACTAAAGCGCGCGAATGGGAAGTCGAAAAAGCCCGCGTAATGAAAAAGGAAAAAACGCGCGGATAATGAACAAACGATTGAACTTGCAGCAAATGATACTAGGTTATCTTTACGCTACGAGTTACAATCAACTTTCTTGGGGGCGATTCTGGATTCGACAGGATTCACGAAACCCTGGGAGCATGCCGAGGGGCGGTTGGCCTCGTTAAAAGCCGCAAAGTTATAGTTGCAAACGACGATAACTACGCTCTAGCCGCTTAATGCCGCTAGCCATCTACCACACGCTTCGCACATGGGCAGTGGATTTGATGGTCATCTCACATCGTGCTAGCGAGGGAACCCTGTCCGGGGGTGAACCGCGAAACAGTACCGGACTCACCGTTTGGGATCCTGTCTTTCGGAGTTCAAACGGTTAAACAATAGAAAGACTAAGCATGTAGCGCCTTGGATGTAGGTTTTCTGGACGCGGGTTCAAGTCCCGCCGCCTCCACCAAATATAAGAACGAAGACGTCTCAGGACGTCTTTTTTCTTGTCTTGAACAACTTAAAATCAATGACTTACGGTACATTGACGTCTAATTACGTCCAACTACAGCTTTGATTTTTGGGTACACCTGAGGGTACACGGCCTTGACTTCGAAACTACAGTGTACCCATCATGACCATTGTCACTACTCGCCTAACAGATAAAGAAATCAAAACGGCAAAACCAAGGGATAAAGAATATAACCTATTTGACGATGACAGACTCTGCTTAAGAATTATCCAAACAATGGATTTTGAACTATTACAATCCCCCCATGTTTCGGGTATTTGTGCGCAATTGTAGACGATGCATCATAAGCTGTTTAGATAAACGCTCAATCATTGAACAAATGGATTCAGAAACACTATCAACCTCTTGTGTCTTGATATATTTTCTCCGCCAAACCTCAGCTAAAGTGAAAATAAGTTGTTCCGCTTGACTTATAGATTGATGTGATAACTCTCTGATAAATAAAACTCTACAGCATTCAAAAAAGCAATGTAGCACAATATTATCCTGTAGTTTCTGCTCATTCATTGTTTTATCGAGAACTAACCATTGTGGCTGACCTTCAATAAAAATAATCGCAGACATAATATTAGTGACTGACGCTAATGACGTACCGCCACAACATAAATCTTGAATATTTTCACAAGCAGCCAAACTCAATTGAAGTCGATAGGCAAGCTGTGCTTTTAGCCATTGATGACTCACTGCTGTCACAAACGTCATTAGCTAACCTTTAGCGATAGAGTTTTACAGGTTGAGGTATCACATCAAACTTTGTACCTAAATGTGCAAAATACACTTGAGCAAGCATAGATATGCCACGATAAAAATCCGTTTTTGCATGAAGTTCAGCTAACGCTAAACAGCGGCCCACCCAAGGTAAAATATGTTGTTGCAACAATAGCGTGCAGACTCTCACCTTATGTGTATCATTGGGATTTAACGCTAATTCATCAAATAAGTATTGCAACACTAATAAAATCAGACCTAAATGGTCTACGGGTTCATTTCGTGTCAGAGACAACTCGATACCATGGGTTTTATAAAAGCTAATCAGGTTTTGAGTCGACGCTTCATTAAGTAACTGCCCCTCACTGGTATATACAGACCCCCAAAGTGCAGCTTTAGGATCGCCGGGGCCAAAAAACAGCTGCCCATAATCTAATTGAAGCTCGATTAATTGCGATTCATCGTCCTGCCATTGAGTCAAATAGCTACTTAGCAAAGCTTTTCCTGACTGTTCACCTGTCGAGAGTTCAAGCTCTGGCCACTGTGTTGCTAACTCATCTCGCTTAAATTGTGTCAGTAACGGCATATTAGGGTACGAGTAAAGGATGTTATGCAGCACTTTGGCGATTGCACCCCAGGTTTGGTAATCACTCGTGTTGATTGTTAACATAGTGTTCCTTTTACAAACGAAGAAAAATGGGGGGCTAAGCCCCCCACATTTTCACTATTACACTTCTGCGGGGTTTAATAATTGCCCACTACCACCAACAGGTTGACCATTTCGATTGGCCTTGATAATCAAGTTTGGCGAAGTAATCGATGGCGATGGTAAGGGGGCAATATGACCATCCCCCTCTCCATATTTCGCTCGTAAATTATCCATAGTGTCAAAGTCGAGTGCCCGTAAAGGACAAGAATCAACGCAAATAGGCTTTTTACCTTCCGCGAGTCTATCGCTGCAACCATCACACTTGGTCATCACCTTACGCTCGATATCCAGCTGTGGTGCATCATATGGGCAAGCCCTCGCACAACTTTCACAACCAATACAAAGTTCAGTGGCAACTTGGACTAATCCATCTTCACGGCGCTTATGCATTGCACCTGTTGGACAGGCTTTAACACACACAGGCTCACTGCAATGGTTGCAACCAATAGACATGTAGTAAGCAAAGACATTTTGCTCAAAACTACCATCGATGTTTTGCGACCAATTACCACCACCATATTCATAAACACGACGCCAAATAATACCGGGCAAATTAGCGACACCATTATTCATCACATCATCTTTTGCGCGAACCAAGCCAGTCATGCGATCCTTACAGGCAATATGACAGGTTTTACAGCCAGTACATTTGCTGCTATCGAAATAGAAACCATATTGTGTTTGTTGAGTCATTTTCATCTACCCCTTATGCCTTGACGATCTGCACGCGATTGGTGTGTTGTGGGTTTCCCTTTGCGAAAGGGCTTGGTTGGTAACGAGTTAACGTATTTATACAGCCACCAACATCAATTGAGTGCCCGCTCCTTCCAATCCGAGCGATATCAGGTTGATACCAAGCACCCTGACCTAAAGCCACAACACCTGGGGCAACCCTTGGGGTAATCCGTACAGGTAATTCAACTGTGCCACGATCGTTCCACATCTGTACTTTATCGCCACTTCTTAAACCACGACCTAAGGCATCAGTTGGGTTCATCCATACTGCATCTTCTGCGGCTTCGCGCAGCCATGGCACGTTATGATAACTTGAGTGTGTACGCCCCTTGGTGTGATAACCCATTAATTGCAGAGGATAATCATCCTTAGTATCTTCATCGTCGTAGCCTTCCCATGTGGGTTGATACATGGGGATTGCAGTGATGTAATCGCCTTTAACATTAGGATTAAAGATCCAATCTTTACCCTTTTGCGCCATCGACAATGAGTAGATCTCTACCTTACCGGATGGAGTGCTCACCGCTTTACCGCCATTGATATAGCTATCGAGTGCAAGTACTGGCGTCTTACTAAACGCACGGAACACACCAATCTTTTGCGCTTCAGCGTAACTGTTAGGGAATGCAGGTTGTGCATCCGTATTCGCGCTATTTGTGCGAGTCTTTTGGTATAGTTCCTCTAACCAAGCGGCTTCATCTTTACCTTCTGTGTACTCCGCTTCTTTACCCATTTTGGCAGCAATTAAGCGTCCCATTTCAAACATCGAAATACTTTCCCACATCGGCTTAACGGCAGCCTTCATGGCAACGAGATAACCCATGATCCCGGATGCATAGCTATCATTGACTAAGTCATTCGACTCTAACCAAGTGGTATCTGGTAGTAAGATGTCCGCATAACGTGCGCTCGGTGTCATCCAGCAATCACACACGACTATAAGTTCACATTTGCTGTCATCTTCGAGGATTTTAGCGGTACCGTTACAGTCTGAATGTTGGTTAATTAATGCGTTACTGTTAATCGCAAATACCGCTTTGATATCTGCGCCAAGTGGAGTATCTAAATCAGCTGTACCACGGATCCCATCTTTACGCGCCGTCATTTCATGGCCACGCTCTATCGCTTCTGCCCAAGTAAAGAAAGAAATGGATTCTTTAACCGGATTATTACCACCGCTCATACCTGCACGGTTTAAACTGCCTTGATAAGGCAATGCACCATTACTAACACCTGGCTGCCCTACTTTGCCGGTTAGGAACGAAAGCATATAGCAAGCACGCATGGCTTGTTCACCATTAGCATGACGGTTTACGCCTGCACCAGTCACAATAAACGGTGCTTTAGCATTCATAATCTTGCTAGCGACAGATTTAATATTTGCTTCTGATATTCCGCAAATTTTAGCTGCCCAGGCGGGGGTTCTTGGGCCATTATCGACAAACTTACCTTCACCAAGAATGTAGTTGCGATAGTTGTCTTCAACGTCGATATAAGGCAAATATTGAGTCTTTTTAGGATCGCCACTTGCGGTAAATTCAGCGACAAGTTTTTCAAGAGAGGCCTTGTCAAATCCAACGCAATACTTATCTAAAAATGCCTTGGAATGCGTATCAACCCATCCAGAGCTAATCATTTCATAGGCAATCGCTTCTGCAAATGCCGCATCGGTTCCTGGTCTAATCGGTAACCATTGGCTTTCTTTACCCGCCATTGAGTCCGTATAACGTGGGTCCACCATAATCACTTCAAGGTTCGCATTCGCCTCAAGCGCTTTTAAGAAATCATATCCTTCACCCGACCCACTTTGACGCATTTCACTTGGGTTGTAGCCAATACCGAGGAACAGATCACTATCATATAACGCCGTTAAAGAAGAACCTGATGTACTACCAAACCCAGTTGCTGCGGCCGCTTCATTTTGTTGTGCCCAAGAATAGTTACCATAAATCTTCAGGAATCCCCCATTCAGATTGAGCACACGATCAAAACACGCTGAGCTAGCAAATCCATAATAAGCCCCTGTTCCGTAGTGTTTCAAAATCGACTTATTACCGTAACTACTTGCAATACGCTGAATTTCACTCGCAATCGTTGAAGCAGCCTCATCCCATGATATTGGCACAAACTTAGCTTCTCCACGCTTACCAACACGCTTCATAGGTGTACGTAAGCGATCTGGTGCGTAAGTTCGGCTGCGAAGTGAACGTCCACGGGCACAGGCGCGGATCTGGTGGTTGCCGTATTCATCGCTAGTTTCATGATCAGCTTCAATACGGGTAATGATGCCATCACGACTAAATACTTTGATGGGGCAATTTGAACCACAGTTAACCAAACAAGATGACCAAGTTTGTACTTCATCACCTACTGGCGGCTTAGGTGGCACCACATTCACATCACTAGAACCTGAATTACAGCCAGTGACCGTTGCTGCACAGCCCATGGCTGCACTCATTTTTAGAAAACTTCTGCGTTCCATTGTCTTTACCTCTTATCAATCAAGGCAGCAGGTAGCTGAAGGTAAACATCAGCAAGTGCGCGTTGTAGTTATGGTTTAAGTCGCCTAGGGTGATTAACCCAGGAATGCTATTGACTGCGGATTGGCTATAGTCAGTGTCGTAATAACGCTCGTACTGATAACTTAGCTTGAGCCCCATACGCTCACTCAGAGCGTAGCGACCATAGAGCTCGACACTGTGGTGATAGGAGTAGTAATCGCCGTATGGCTGGACCTCGTTATAGGTGACTAAGATATCGCTTGCGGAGTTGGAGAATTGATAATTCCCACCAAGTGTCAGCCTGTCATCGAATAAACCACTATAGGTAAACCCTGCACCTAAATTGATAAATTCATCAGCAACATCGTTATACCAGTCTGGTGAGGAAAACGATTGGCTACCCGCGATGGTGGAGTCTATCCATTGTTGGCTTGCTGAGGCATAGAGGTGCAATTGCTCAGAGAGTTGCATCCCCAATTGCAGGTCATAACCATAATCGGTCGATTCAGTGAGGCCTATAATGGTTTTAGCGTAATCATCCTTGGCATAATATCCATTTAAATCAATAGTCAACCACGAAAGTGGTACATAATTCACCTTCAGATCAACCGCCTGACGCTCACGGTCTGCGAGATAAAACTTACGCAATAGTGGATTTTCTTCAATCGAGGTATTTTCGACAGCGTTGTAGACCGAGCCGCTGCGGTTCTCGTAACGTCCACCAAAATCAATCACAGTGTTTGCCAAGGATCTGATATTCAGCTTGGCCCAAAATGCGTCATCATGGGTTTGTTCCCGCTCAAGGTAACTGCGTTCTACCTCTTTACGGTCGTAGCCTCCCATGAGGCGATACTCACTGTTAAAACGGTAACTGCTGTGGAGTTTGTATATCAGCCTTTCGATGTCCATGGGGACATTTTGCTTAAATGCACCACTGACATTATCAAACTCTAATTGCGCAAACTCCCATACCGAACTTTTATTATCGCGTTCGCTATAGTCAACCTGACCGTTAACACGCCATCGCGGGCTTAACATATTGCTAAAGCCGATCCGCGCATCTAAGGTATCAACCTGACCATCCCAGCTCTGTAACGGATTACCACTGACTTGGATTAAATCGCCATCTTGAAGCATCCGTCCAGCGGCGACACGGCCATTGACGTTGCCACGTCCAAGCATGTATTGCCCAGATAACGAGACTTGATGGGCATCATTATCAGGCGTAGCAGCATAAACATCGGGCAAATAAGGTAAGCTTAAGTTATTAATATTATTTCGGTAAAAACTGCCATGGTAAGCCAGCTCGCTTAACCAATTTTCACCCGAAATATTCAGGCCAGCATTGAGGTTTTCAGTGTTAGCATCAACAGGCAGTGCAAAGTTAACAGGGCGAGGAGTTACTAAACTACTGCGACGATTACCCGTTTTTTGTTCGTGGTCGTAGTTAATAAACGCCTGCATGACGCCATATTGCGCGGCTAATCCCAAGCCCACCTTTTCGCGTTCCAGCTGTAAATCGACATCTCGAGTCGCAGTGTCTGGCAAAAGTAGGCCATTGTTGTGCCACAACTGCGTTTGCGCTCGGCTGTCGTATCGAGTTAATAATTGATAATCAAGGTTCAGGGCATACTGTCCAGACCGACCCGCATCAAGGTGGGCATAGCTGTTCTCTAGTCCCAATTGATATGCTTGAACATTAGCTTCATAACCCGCATTGCGATAACCTACGTCCGCATCCATAGCCGCGCGCAATCCATCGCTGGCATCGCCAAAGGCATTCCCCGCATGAATATCATCATTCTCGGCCCAGCCTGCACTTAACTGCAGCTCACCTTGATAACGCTTCTCTCCTATGCAGCTTTTACACTGATAAGCATCCAACTTTAGCCCTTGCAGATTAGCTTTGTGCACAGAAAAGTCTGCAGCACTCACACCACTGGTAGCAGCAAGCAATCCCAAGGTAATGATATTAAGTTTAAAAGACATGGCAGACTCCTTAATCAACGGGCAAAATTGCTGCCGCTAGGGTGGTTGGAGCCATGGATTTGGCTATGACAATTGAGGCATCCCATACCAGCACCAAACGCGTCAGAACCTGGCTGAGTGACCACCCGACTAGCATGTCCATCATCGGCATGACATTGTTGGCATAGTTGAGGGACGCGTTGCTTGACGAGCGCGTCATTCACACTGCCGTGGGGATTGTGGCAAGTGGAACAGTTTTCGGTCACAGGAGCATGTTCCCACAGGAAAGGACCGCGTTTTTCCGCATGGCAGCTATAGCAAGTGTCATTAACTGAGGTCTTTTTTAAGGCACTCTCATTAAATGAACCGTGGGGGTTATGACAATCGATGCAGGTCATGTCATTCCACTTTAATGGATGAGATGAACGCTTATTCATATCGGATTTCTGCCGAGTATGACAAGAAGTGCACACTTGGCTCACCTGTTGCTTTTGCAGTACCGGATCTTTAGCTGCATGGACTTTATGGCAATCCGCACAGGCTATTTCTTCCATGTTATGTAAGCTGCTATGCCAGCCACTTTGCTCAGTTTTTTGATGGCAACCTAAACAAACGGTATTTTGGCTCGGTGCTGACAATGGACTGTCAGAACCAAAGCTAATCATTGGCTCCTTGCCTCCTTGATTGTGCTGTCCGAGTGGCCCATGGCATGCCTCGCATTGCAATCCTGCCATTGGGGATTTGCTATTATTGATATCGCCATGCACCCCATCAAAAATAGCCATAACGGTGTTATTTTTACGATGGCACATTAAACAAGTATCTGCGCCTTTAGCGGAATATTTACCTTCAGCAAACTTATCTGTGAGTATTTTTTCTATTTGCTCTCCCAGTTTGTGACTTGATGGAATATCTTGAGCTTTAACAGATGGAGATAATATAAGGAACAGGCTCGCTCCCATTATCAGAGTTTTAATTTTACGCCATCTCATATTTAATGCCTTATGGTTAACATGACTTAGCAGTGGAAAATCCACTTTTATAGTAACCACAAAGAAACCAAGGTTAACGATTGTTAATAATAAACATCAAATAAGCCAGCCCACATCTAAAAACCGCTAAAAACCTGCCTTAGATCACTAAAAAAAACAAAAGAAAATCATTCTCAAAAATCATCCAATACATTGAAAGTAATAAAATTAAAAAAATAAAACCAGAAGAAGAAACTGAAATGGTTAATTTATTGTATTAAAGTTGTTTTGATTAAATCCAACATTCACTAAGACTAATTATATTTTGATCACATTTCAACAATCCTAGATTTCTAATATAGAGAAGAAGTTAAAATTAATTAACCACTAAAATAAATTAATTTAAAATTAATAATAACCAGATATGTGAATTAATATAAGGTTATCACTAGCTAAAATTCAGCTACTCTAATAAAGATAAAACTCTTTCAATATAACAAACAAAAACTAATTTAGCTAAATAGCATTAATGCGCTAAATTTATGCACTCACTCGCCAGCCATCTGACTAAAACCCTATGCCTCCACATATAGCGTGACCAAAGTCACTTATCACAACAAGAAACATTACATCTACATCACCAAACATTAGTATCTGTGACGTTGCGTATGCAATACCGTTTATTAACATACTATAACTACATGGACCTACCTCCCTATGACTTGGACCCAAACATATACGCCACTTGGTAGCTTGTGGCTAACTGCAATAGTCGCCTTACTGCCTATTGTATTTTTCTTTTTAGCTTTGACGGTGTTAAAACTCAAAGGTTATATTGCCGGAGCTTTAACTTTATTGATTGCCCTAGCGGTTGCAATAATTACTTATAAAATGCCTGTCACGATGGCAGTTGCATCTGCTATATATGGTTTTAGTTATGGTCTCTGGCCTATAGCTTGGATCATTATTACCGCGGTATTTTTATATAAAATCACCGTTAAAACAGGCCAATTCGAGATTATACGTTCCTCTGTAATTTCAGTGACAGAAGATCAACGTTTACAGATGCTATTGGTTGGTTTCTCATTTGGAGCCTTCCTTGAGGGAGCGGCGGGTTTTGGTGCTCCCGTGGCTATTACTGCGGCATTATTAGTCGGGCTTGGATTCAATCCGTTGTACGCAGCAGGACTTTGCTTAATCGCGAATACAGCGCCTGTAGCCTTTGGCGCGATGGGAATTCCTATCATTGTCGCAGGTCAGGTTTCATCACTTGATCCATTCCATATTGGACAACTCGCCGGCCGTCAACTGCCAATATTATCGATAATAGTGCCATTCTGGCTTATTGCGATGATGGACGGTATTAGGGGAATTCGTCAAACATGGCCCGCTACATTAGTGGCAGGCGTTTCATTTGCAGTTACACAATTTTTTACCTCAAACTTTATCGGTCCTGAATTACCCGATATTACTTCTGCTTTAGTCAGCCTAGTTTGTTTGACATTATTTTTAAAAGTATGGCAACCAAAAGAAATTTTCACTTTTTCAGGAATGAAGCAAAGAGCTATTACGCCAAAATCTACGTTTTCTAATAGTCAGATATTTAAAGCTTGGTCTCCATTTATTATTCTTACCGCGATTGTAACCCTGTGGAGTTTAAAAGATGTACAACTCGCACTAAGTTTTGCCACTATCAGTATTGAAGTACCTTACTTGCATAATTTAGTGATAAAAACGGCCCCGATTGTGACTAAAGAAACCCCCTATGCCGCAATATATAAACTCAATATATTAAGCGCTGTAGGAACCGCCATTCTATTAGCCGCAATAATTTCAATTTTTATTCTTAAAATGTCAGTAAGTAATGCACTTAAATCATTTAAAGAAACATTAATTGAATTAAAATTCCCTATATTATCCATAGGCTTAGTATTAGCATTCGCTTTTGTAGCAAACTACTCAGGTCTATCTTCAACCTTAGCGTTAGTACTGGCAGGCACTGGAGTGGCTTTCCCGTTCTTTTCACCATTCTTAGGTTGGCTAGGGGTATTTTTAACCGGTTCAGACACCTCATCAAATGCTCTTTTTGGTGCGCTGCAAGCCAACACTGCAAACCAAATTGGTGTAACACCGGAGTTATTAGTCGCCGCAAATACGACTGGTGGGGTAACAGGAAAAATGATTTCGCCACAATCTATTGCGGTTGCCTGTGCTGCTACAGGGTTAGCGGGCAAAGAATCTGATCTTTTCCGCTTTACTCTAAAGCACAGTCTATTTTTCTGTACTTTTATTGGTTTACTCACAGTGATCCAAGCATACATAATACCTTGGACACTCGTGTTTTTTACTAAGTAAACTTTTCCTATCAAAAATATCAAAATGCCGAGTGAATTATCACTCGGCATTTTTTATATTTGCGATAAAAATAGTTGGCTGTGCTTATATCAATGACTTTATTTAAATGGACGATATGCACTGCACATATATTTACGTTGTCATGCTAATAGCTCAAGATGCCCGAATGAGTTGCGCCTTATTTTGATTAAGGTAAGACCAAACCACACCCAGAAATACCAAATCCTTGAGAATAAAGAACTCGGTAACCGGTACACCATCAACCAACTTCCATACCGAGGGTAAGGTCAACAGGAAGCTCAGCGTCATGACAAAAGTGATGAGTGCACTCAAACTCGCCCAGTAACCAACACGTGGGCGCCAAATCCCTATCACCAGCCCTATTGCTGTGACTATCTCAACCACACCAATTAAGTTAGATACTCCCTGTTCAGATAAAATGCTATAGAGCCAGTTCATCAAAGGATGACTTGCAACGAGAGGACGAATTGCTGCCGCTTCGGTTGGCGTAAACTTAAATATGCCAATCCAGAGGAGTGTCAGTACCACACCGCCAAGAGCAAGCAAAAAACCTTTATCATATTGTTTCATAAATGCTCCTTAGCTAAGGACGCAAAGGAACTATTGGGAAATCAATTTCTGTTGCGGCCAAATGATTTCCATAGTTGGTCAGGGTGTTGACTACAACTTGGCCGAGTACTTCGAGCATTAATTCATCATCAACGCCAGCGTGACGAACATTAGCAAGTTGTTCATCGGTGAGCACTCCACGTTGATGAACTAACGCGGTCGCCAGTTGCAACAAAGCATTATCGAGAGGAGACTCTGCATTTCCTTGGCGCGCAGACTTTATCGCGTCAACTGATAGGCCGGCCTTACTCGCTAATAATGTATGTGCAGATAGGCAATATTGGCACTCATTACTTTGGCCAATTGCCAGCGCGAGTAATTCACGCTGAGTCGTCGTTAACCGCCCCTTACCTAGTGCGTCAGCAAAAGCCAAAAATCCATTAAATAACACTGGCGAGTGAGCTAACGTGGCATATAGGTTAGGTACCATACCAAGGTTACGCTGCATTGCGGCAAAGCTTGGTGCAACAGTTGAAGAAGGTTGAGAAACAGGTTTAATACGGCTCATAGTCGTGCTCCAATTTAATTGTGTAAGTTACGGTTGATAGCTTACAGCCCACAATGATACGATTTATCGCAAATAGTCCTTAATTAAACGCCTATCGTCTCAAAATGGATCCTCTCTCAATTCTATTGGCTCATACAGCGCCACGTGCCTCGATGTTTTTCGCTGGTAACTTATGCCAAACCTCGCTTAGCCAAGATTATCCTGAAGGGGGCCATCTACACTTGCTTAACGCGGGTGCGATGACGCTTTATCAAGAATTTGATGAACCACGATTGTTAACAGAACCTTGCCTAATCCTTTTTCCTCGGGGGCTTAAACACAGCATGGAACCCGTTGATGCTAAAGGATGTGATCTCGTCTGTGCGAGCGTTTCATTTGGACAAGGAAACCAATCCCCAATACAAATGGCACTCCCCAATGTATTAGTGCTACCGCTGAGTGAACAGCCAGAATTAAAACCGCTAGTCACCCTACTTTTTTCAGAGGCATTTGCGAATCAATATGGCCAAGCCCCCATTATCACTCGCTTGTTGGAGACCGTATTTATCTTATTGTTGCGTTACATCGTTGATAATGGCCACACTCAACAAGGCATATTGGCTGGATTATCTGATCCACGACTAGCGCGTGCGATTGGCGTGATGCATAAGCGTTATGAGGAAAAATGGACAGTAGCAACACTCGCGAAAGAAGCGGGCATGTCTCGCTCACGTTTTGCGGCTCATTTTCAACTGTTGACGGGATTATCGCCACTTGAGTATCTGACTCAGTGGCGAATGATGATGGCATGCCAACAATTATTGGCTGGGGAACCTATTGCTCAGGTTGCACTGAGTGGTGGATACAGTGGCAGTGCAACCTTTGCACGCGCATTCGAACGAGAATTTGGGATGCCACCAGGACGCTGGCTTAAAGCACACCGTTAGCGCTGATGTGCATTAGCTCATCCTTGAGCCAATACGTTCAGTTCACCTCAAATCGCCCAAGATGGGTTTGGGGCGATTACCGTTCTGCTATTGACCGACATCAACCCCTTTTTGATAGTGATACACGGATGAGGCTTCACCATTGAAGTAATACACTAATTGACCGTGTAATTGATTATCAACGTACTCCTCGCTTCGCTCCAAGCTGCCATCTTCGTTAAAGCTGTAGCTTTTACCTTGCAAGCGGCCTTTATCATCATATTGCATCAGCCCTAATAAATGGCCATTTGCCGAAAACGCTTGCCAGCGACCAACTTCGTGGCCCGCACGGTACTGCCCGTGCCAGAGCTTAACCTGGTTATAACTACTGTCATCAACCAACCATTTACCTTCACGTTGACCGTTTACATACTGGCCTTGAGCCTGCAATTGTTTATCAAAGCCACGCTGTAAATACGCACCATGTAATTTTTCGTTTTGATAAAACGCTTGCAGCATTAGCGTGCCATCGGCGGCGATTTCGGTTTGTTCACCGTTAAGCTGGCCTTGTTGATTAAACTGCTCATTACGGGTCATATCAGCGCTTTTGGTCACCCACCTACCGACCTTTACACCGAAATGATATTGCCCGGTGACAAATCCACCGTCTAAGGCATTATCTTCGCGATATGCGCCGTGCATTTTACCTTTGCTGTAGTTTATCCGTCGGACATAACCATTCCAGCCATCCCCAATATACAAACCGTCATGCAGTCCCTTGAGTTGTTCTTCCCGTTCAATCAACTCACCGGTTGCAGTAAAACGCTGACGCAGACTCCAGTCCTTTACAGTATCACGCTGATATTGAGCGGTTAATGCTCCAGTTGCATCGAAGCGTTTTTCAGTAGTTAGCTGGCCTTTGGCAAGATACTGTGTGTCAGTTTGGCTTGTTACTTTGCCTGCATCATCGTAGCTAATATTTTGAATTTCGCGGCCATCCTTATCATACAATTGTTGCGCTGCTAACCGCCCTTGTGGATCAAAACGCTGCTGTATCCCTACCTGCTTATCATGCTGATAGTGTTTAATTTCCTGTAACACATCTGCCGCTTGGTAAACCAACACTTCGCCATGTATTTTGCCGTTAAGATAAAACTCTTTGGTGAATAACCAACCTTCCTTTGTCCAATACAGTCGCTCACCTTCTCTTTTTCCCGCCACCATATTCACGGTTTGCTCCGGCTGCCCATTGTTATGGAAGCTTTCATAAAGCCCTTCCATACCGTTAGCGCCATAGGTTACCCGTGTTTGCAGCTGGCCATTGTCAAAATAACTTTGCGCTAATCCAGATTCCACACCATTCACATAATGTTGATGGTCGCGTAATTGACCATTGGTATGGTAACTTTTCTGCTCTCCATGTAACTGGCCATTCAGGTAGTGGTACTCTCCCGAGAGTTTTCCATCTTCCCAGTAATGCAAATGTGTTCCCTGATAACGCCCTTGTGCATCGCTACTGCCCTTGCGAGACAGTTGACCGTCGGGGTAGAAGAACTCGAAATCACCAACAATATAACTCTCCGCTAAATTGGGACTGTTAACGCGGCCCTTAAAAACCGGTTTATCCGTCTCCAGATAAAATAGCTGCACTGGCCACTCGCCATTTTGCGCTGTTGCCGCTTGCTGCTGATAATAGATGGCTTCACCCGGCACATCGCTAAGGCGCCATTGTTCGTCGAGTAAGATCCGCTCCGCAGACAAATTAAATGACATAAAGAGCACTGATAATATTAATAAAACTCTCATATTCGGCTCCTTAAGGTAATGCTGGGAAGGTGGTAATCCACTGCTTATTCACTGGATCGCCGCTGATGGTCAGATATTCTATCGCGGCAGCTCGCCCTGCCAGCACAAACCAGCGCTCCTCACGTAATACTTGCAGCAACGGGCGCTGATAAAAATCACTGCCATCACCTTGAATAGCTGGAGCTAACGCTACATTCTGCGCATTTAAAAAACGATAACGGCGCATAAAGTCGGCCACCGTTTGAGTAGTATCTAAATTGGGCAGTTGGGTGATATCAATCAGCCAACCTTGTTTAGGTTGATAGGTAAGTGCTTGCCATTGAGGAGTACCAGTGCAGGCTAAAGTGCTGGCCACACGGATACCATAAAAGTTGCGACGGATGCCATCGGCACTCGTCAGTTGATACTGTACAGACTTATCGAGCTGCTCCACTAAGCTGTTTTCAGATTTTATAGATGTCCATTGCAACGTGTGACCATCGACTTGTGGCGCATCCACCACGCTCAAACGACACACCGCGGCTTGCTCGGAGGTTAACTGTAAACCAACGCCGTATTTGGCCAGCATTTGTGGTTCGAGTAATGCGGGATCATCGGGGATTGAGGGTTGCGGTTGCTCATCGTAATGCGCATACATATCGTCACGGTAAAGCGTTGTCTCATACACTGGGGGATAGTTGGTATTTTGCATGTAATCGTTCATCGGAATAAAACGAACATTTTTAGTCAATTCGCGACTATCCGCGGCAGTATTAACATAAATGGTGAGCGTCGGCGGCTCAGCAGGAAAGCTAAACAGGGTGGTGGATTGATATTGCTCCGATGAGACTAACGCCAACATATTCAGCTCAGCAGGGGTTAACCAATCCGGCCCTGTCGTAGTCGGGGTTTGGTACTTCAGCATAGCGCCTTCAGCCCCGTCAAATCGGCCAGTCAACCAAGATTTATTGGTCGCATCCTTCGATGTCAGCAAATAAGTGAAGGGTTTATCGGCAACGGGGATCAGCTCTAGTTGTAAATCTTGATACTGCAAGGTCACCGTTTTGCTTGGATCTGGCGTCAAGGTCAGTTTGACCAGTTTCGCCCCTTGATAATGGGCTTTAGCACGAAACTCAGCTACCTGATCAAACAGTGTCGAGGGCTCGTTCCAGCCGATAAGCAAATGTTGCTCAAGGGAACGATAAAAACCATCCTTTTCAGGATAACTGTAACCACCGACCTTAAATAGTTGTATTGGCAGCACGCGACCATCGGCACTGTGGGCGGTGATATCGGTTAAGTGAAAATCACCAGAGGCTTTTAAACCTGAAACATCATGCTGATAAGCAAGGCTTAGTTGGTCATCACTTAGGTCAAAGTAACCCGCATCAAGCGCAAATACCGCCTCTTCCGCTAAGGTTTTATTCGCATCTTCTAGCACTAATTCAGGTTGTTTTGGGTACTCTGTTGGCGGGAAATCGTAATCAAAACCCACTCGTTGCGATAGGTCACCCAGCTTTCGCTCACTGGGCACCATTATCACATTGCTGCGCATCACGCCTTTAAAGCCATAACGCTCAAATGGCGCTTCAGCGACTAAAGCCATCTGCACTAGCCAACCTCGCTCACGCTCTAGCATCAGTTGGCCGTAAATGTTGGCTTGGGCACCGTCACTTTGCACTTGAGCCAGTACATGTGTCTCTGTGACTTTTAACACGGTAAGCTTGGCATTAGCATGGCCTTGATAGGCTGGAAGCGCAACGATAGCGCCCTCTTTAGCGGGTATGCTGTTAAGAAAGACCGATGAACTAAATAGCTTTTTAAGCTCCTGCTCCAGTTCAAGCCCCCGCTCAGCCAACTGCGCTTGCCATACAGGCTTGTTGAGTGCGCTAAATGCTTTAACGCTGCCATCGTCTAAATTTAATGTAAATTCAAAACCCTGTGAAAAAATAGCGTGCATTTCAGGGTTCCGATCAGCCCGTTCGCCACTACTCACGCCACTCCCTTGACCATCACGCATTTTCATATAATCGACATGCACTTCAAACCGACTATTTGTGCCCGTATCGAGAACCTTATAACGCAACAATTGATGGGATGTGGTATTCACTGTTTCGGTACGACTATCCGTATCGACTGTAATCTTGGTGGAGCTATACACTTGATATGCACGCTCTTCACCTTTTTTAGGATTAAACTCCACATCAGCATCCCCAAAAGAGCAGGCCGATAATAGAAAACAGCTCACTACGCTAACCAAATACTTCATGGTTATTCCTTGTAACTAAATAATTAAACGCCGCATTATGCCCGTTCATGGAACATAAAGAAAATTATTAGGTTATTTTTTACTTATATAGTAGTCATTAGCATAGTATTTTTTCTATGCAGGCTTAACGGCTATTTGGCGTGTCGCTTAATACTATATCTTTCGAGGGCTGAAGAAGGAGGGAATATTAAAGAATTAGAAAAGCACCGAACTCAAAATATCACTAAATAGTGGTTTAAAGCAAAAAATACTGCCAGCGCAACAAAGTAAACATCATGTTGCAAAACTAACAACTAGGCTAAATAATTATCACCTTGCTAAATACAGTACATAACTTAGCAAGGTGATAAACTATTGATAAATTTTAGAAGTCGTAACGCATACCAAGGCTAATAATGGTGTCGTCAAAATCATCATATTGCTTCACATCAAACTGACCGATTTCGGTGTGTAGCCGTGTTGACTTACTCAATTTATATTCAGCACCAATCGCCCACTGAGAGATTTCTGGTACCTCATCAATTAGGGTGTTTTTACTGGCATAAACACGATTCGCGATTAATCCGGTACCGGAGTTATCAAATCCATATTGGGCCTTTAATGATAATTGGCCTAATTGATATTTGGCACTAACAATAACACCGTCACCTTCACGCTGTTGCCAATCGGTTTTATCAGTATTCACCAATTTTGAATGTTGCAGCATTGTCGCAAACTGCCATTTATCCCACTTATATTGGACAACGCCACGGTAAGCTTCAATATCTTCCACACCATCACTGTAGGCAACTGCAGCGTACACATCGCCCGTTTTAAAGAACTTATCACCATAGGTAACCGCTAACTGGTAATTGCCATTATCACGGCGGTTATCATTATTAGTGTAATGATTGTCCTCCAATAAATAGCTCACACCTAATTGCAACTTATTCCAATGGGCGGATTTGTATTCAAAGGAGTCCCCCCAACGCTTATCACCGGCAAATAAACGGTCATGTTTTAAGGAGTAATTGTCCATTGCATCTGACATCCCCTTAGCCATTTTAAATACCGGATCAATCCGTCCAACCGCTAAGGCACCATAAGTGCTGTGCTTCACACCAATAAATGTTGGGCGTGCTGAGAATGGTTTATCGCCACTATCTTGGCTCTCACCATTTACGCCAACCTCAATTTGATAAAACAGTGAGGTGCTGTCGGTTAATTGGCTAGCGCCTTTAATACCGATGCGCGTAAAGTTATTTTCTAATACGGTGCCGCTTTTATTTTTATGCGTCGCACTGCCACTATCGGAATTGGTTACCGAATAATCGATACGACCATAAAACTTATGTTCATCGGCCACGGCCTGTGTAGCACATAGCGCCAAGGTAAGCATCGAAATAGCAAATGATTTATTCATCATGTTAGGTATCCAATATTACTGAGCAGGTAAGGCATGTTCATTAATCACGCCATCGGCACGCATTTGCTTGTACAACACATCAGCGAGTCGCAGATAGTTGTCCCAGGCATCTGAACGCTTAGTAAAGCCGGTTTGAGCGTAACTACCAGTATCACCTGCCGCAGGTAAATCATTAATATTGAACAGCGAACCACCCTCTTTCAGATGCGAAGATAAGGCATCAATCATCACGTTAAATCCGATACGCGCGGGTTCAACATAATTAATCGAGTCATATTTGGATTGGCGATAAAATGCTTTCAATGAGGCGTCTTGGATATCTTTCTTCTCGTCAGCAAAGATTTCATCGTAATGGGCATGGGTAATTTTGTGGCTATTTTTATCAACCACTAACCGCAACATCGCGGTAACGCCTGTCCAGCGACCTTTTTCATCGAGCAATTTTTCGGCTTGCTGATAAAAAAGCGCATCACTCGCTCCTGCTTGAATCCGACTATGGATCTTAGCTGTCAAGGGGATCATCGATTGCTGAATGCTGTTTGAGGCGCCAGCAACAATATCAATACCTTTATATTTTAATCGGTTAGGCTCGCTGAGCTGGTTGCCTAACTTAGGATCGTAGTGAGGATTTAACTCAAAGGTAAGCTGGTCTTTTTCCATCATTAGCTTTTCCATGGTTAATGCGGATTGTACCCATGCGGTGCCTTTCTTTTTGCCCATAGAGAAATTGTATTCAGACATACGCTTAGGCACATTTTGGTAAAGGCGAGTGTAGTAATTCGGACGACCACTTTCATTAAACTCGGCCAGGATCACATCCTGAAGGTTGTTTGAATCCACTACCACCAACATGCTACCCATATGCCCTTGACGGAAACGGGCTTCTTCAAAGTAGTAATCACCTTTCACTAAGCCTAAACGCGGTTGGATAGACCATTTCAGTTTAAAATCATCATCCCCTGTTTGGCTGCGAGCACCCACGCTTTGATATTCAGGCTTACTGCCATCTACACGAGGTAAATCATTGATTGCTTTTAAAATACCATTGGATGAGTAGGTTGCGCCTGAGATGGCATCAATCCCCTCATGACCATTACGGCTCACAATCTCGGGTAGCAAACGCTCAGCATTAAGGTACAGTGACTCGGTTTCTTTATGTGACAGAGTTTTTACCTGAGTGATATTCCCCTGCTCAACCTTAACTTCAAGGGTGATGTCGCTCTTTTTACCCTTACCACTGACATGATGGACGCCATCAATATATTTCCCCTGCGGTGCGGTATTAGCACAACCTGCTAAGGCAAATGTTGCGAATGCAACCGCACTAACCAGCAAACTTTTTTTAAAATGTAATTCAGTTTTCATCATATAACGCTCTTCAACTAATGAACTTGCCGCCAGCATAGACCTCGGAAAGAATTCGACAATTGCGGATAACCGCAATATGCCAACCTCAATTCAAAATAGTTGAGTTAGCTAACACTTTGCTGATTGATTACTGTCATCAACTGAAATTCATGCTACTAATTTAATCGTCATCAAGATGGGGGATGTATGAAATATTTATTATCTTTTACTGTATTAATTTATCTCTTTTTTACGCCAACAATGGTAAATGCGACTTTTTCACCATTCGACTGCAATACCAATGCAACATTTAATTATGAGCACGGGAAAGGCAGTATGAATACGTTAAAATATTTTGGCACATCTATTACCATTGATATTTACGAAGCGGATAAAGACAAATCCTATTTAGCATTATGCCATGCACTTAATGTGGTGCAGGAATATCATTATTTAGCATCAAACTTTAGCACTTACCCTGGCTACACCAATATCCAGACTATCAATAACAATCCTGAACAATTACACCATATCGATGCAAAACTCACCGAATTATTAGCAACCAGTATTGAATGGCATGGCATTACCCAAGGCCGATTTAACGTTGCCTTAGCCCCCGTGTTAGAAGTTTGGCGAAGCTATCGAAAACGTTGCCAACAGGGTGGCGCATGCGAACTACCCAGTGATATCGAGTTAGCCAACGCGGCAAAATACATTGATATAAAACAGATAAAACTCGATGTAAACAATAATACCATTCAAATGAAACCAGGAATGAAGCTGGATTTAGGCGGTATAGCCAAAGGTTGGATGGTTGAAAAAGTGTACGACCAATTAAAAGCCGATAATATTACTGCCTTTATGATTAATGCCGGTGGAAATATTCGCCATTTTGGCACCCACCCAGATGGCCGCCAATTTATTACAGCAATCGAAAATCCATTAATCCGCAAATATCAACTAGAAAATAAAGATAATATCGAGATTAATAGCGGCAATATTTACCATGAAATCATTCAAGGTGAAGATATTACCATTGTATCCAGTGGTAATTATTTAAACTATTACACTGTAGATGGTCAAGAATATCATCACATTATTGATCCAACGACACTCTATCCGAAAAATGAAGGTATCTCAGTATCGGTTATTATGAAGAATAAACCCATTCTTGCTGATGTGATTTCAACCAGTTTGTTTTTATTACCGATGCCTGAAGCGCAAGCCTTAATAAAGCGTATTGGCGATATTGAAGCGGTATGGTTTCTGGATGAACAAGGCACCAAAATCGCCACCCCACAATTTGAACAATATCGCGCTAAACTCACCCCTTAGGCTAATGTGTGAAGCGGCTCAATATATCAGCAATCACTAATGGGCATAATATAGCCACTATTTTTGGCCATCAGCTCAGCATCGCGCAGCCTATTTTACAGCGATGCTGTAACGTCTTGTTGTGTTAACCACTAAATGAAATCGCCCAGCCAGGTTTAAATCATGTATCAATTCTTCACTCGATTAATGTTTATCCTGGCCCTTTTTATCGGCTTTAAGCTGCCAGCCATTGCCGCCGATAGCCATACAAGTGATCCGGTGCGAATAGGCATAATGGCGTTTAATGAACCCGATGAAGTCATGGCCAATTGGCAACCTACTGCTGATTGGCTGAGCCAGCAGTTGCATCGTCCGGTACAACTCACGCCATTAACGCCAACTCAATTAGATGAAGCACTCGCTAAGCAACGTATCGACTTTTTAATTGGCAATGCCCTCACCACGGTCGCATTTAAAAAAAACTATGGTACCAGTCACTTACTCACCCTAGTCCATAACCGCGTGCATTCACCAGAGCAGAGCATCGGCTCTGCCATCGTCACGCGAATTGACAACAACCTGAGCCAATGGGCACAACTTAAAGATGAAAAGTTAGTATCAAGCGACCCACAAGCCTTTGGCGGATTTCAAATTTTTGCAGCGACGATGGCAACCAAAGGCATCAATGCCTACCGCGATATTCCCCAGCTGCGCTTTATTGGTTTTCCACAGCAAAAACTATTGCAAATGCTGTTATCGGGTGAGGCTGATGTTGCGATATTACCTAGCTGCGTATTGGAAAATGCACAAGAGCGAGGACTCATTCCAGCGAATAAATTAAAAGTGGTCCTTAAGCAACCGCATCCTGATTTTGCCTGCGAAGTATCCACCCAGTTGTATCCCGGCTATGCCTTAACCAAATTAGGCCATACAGATCATAAACTTGCTACCCAAGTGGTCACCAGCCTGTTGCAAATACCCCCAGAGAGCCAAGCGGCGGTGCAAGGAAGATATCAATATTGGTCAGCCCCCGTGGACGATAGCCCGGTATTTGAACTGTTAAAACAATTAGAGCAATGGCCATTTGTCACTAACTGGCAGCGATTACTGCACAATGCCTTACCTTGGGGTGCAAGCTTCATTTTTGCTTTGTTACTCGGCTATATTCATCACTTAAGGGTTAAACGTTTAGTGGTCAAACGCACCCAAGCCCTATCTGCCGAAATAACCCATCATCAGCACACCCAAAAAATCTTACTCGAGCAACAACAACAGTTTTACCGCGCCCAACGGGTACTGCTGACGGGCGAAATGGCCTCAGGCATTGCCCACGAGCTAAAACAACCCCTGGCCGGTATTCGCTATCTCACCCAAGGCTGTTTATATCGGCTAGATAACACCCAAGCCGAACTTGCTACCGCGCTCAATAAGGTCATCAACCAGGTCGATAGAGCCCAAACCACTATCCATCGTCTGCGCACATTTTGCCAACAAAGCAGTGATTACCAGCCCTGTGATTTACGCGCCGTGATAGAAGAAACCTTGACCTTGATGCAACCTGAATTTCAGCGGCTCAAACTCAGCCCTAAAGTCAACTTACAAACCTTACCCGTATTTGCCGATGCCAGTTTGATCCAGCAAGTGCTGGTGAATTTATTACGCAATGCCCTAGATGCCATGGAAAACAGCCCCCATAAGTCATTGATTATCGACACAGGTACCACAAGCGAAAGCGTCTATATTCATATCACTGACTCGGGTTGCGGCCTGAGTGATAACGCCCTCGAACGCTTATTCTTTCCCTTTGAAACCTCCAAACCCCAAGGGCTTGGCCTAGGCATGGTTATCTGCAAACGCATTATTGAGGAACACAAAGGCAAAATTGAAGCACAACATGCCGCGCCGGGGTTAACGGTAAAAGTCACCCTGCCACTCAACCAGCCATCAGCTTAAGAGAGCTCAAATGACACCACTTTACCTTGTAGATGATGATCAAGATGTACTGGATTCGTTAAGCTGGATGCTTGAAGGGATGGGGCTTAACTGCAAAGGCTTTAACGCTGCGGATACGTTTTTAAAAAGTGTTGATATCAAGCAACCCGCCGTACTTTTGCTCGACATCAAAATGCCAAGTATGGATGGCGTCGCACTGCTAAGCCATTTAAATCAAGCGCAAAGTGTAATCAGCGTCATCATGCTCACCGGTCACGGCACCATTGCCATGGCCGTAGACTGCATCCAACAGGGCGCACTCAACTTTCTTGAAAAACCGGTTGATGGTGAGAAGCTATTTCAGCTTTTAACCCAAGCTCAACAACATACTGAGCAAAAATGGCAACAACAAAATTTGCAATCAGACATTGCCAAACGACTCGCCACCCTCAGCCAGCGTGAAACGCAGGTGATGGAAGGCATACTGGCGGGAAAAATGAATAAAGTCATTGCAGCAGAGCTGGATATCGCGCAGCGAACCATTGAGTTACACAGGCAAAAAGTCATGCAAAAAATGCAGGTGAGTAACGCCGCCGAACTTGCTTGGTTGCTAGCCAATCATAAATCTTGAAATTAAGTTTATGATTTAATTAGCCTAATTCTTAGTAGCAGTGAGACAAAGCTCGCTCACTGCGAGTGAAATAAAACCCGAATTGCAGGACGCCCTAACCACACTGACGAGTACAGGGAGATAATGCCTTGGTGTCGGTATTTGATAGCGCGCTACAGGCTGCGCAGGTCATATGGTCACGATAATGTTGGTCAAAAAACTTGATGGTTCTGGCCTCTAACGAATCAAACAGCGCAAAGGTTAAAGGCGTTTTCCAATCGTATCGCGCCATCAGGTTTGCCAAATGTCGATAACAGGTTTCACGGCGACCAGATAAAAACTCAGGCGCAATCAATTGACTTTCAAATTGTGTCAGAGCTCCCGTTAGATAAAAGGTAATTCCTTGAACTAATTCTTTTATTTGTAATGGAGTGGCGACTAATTCACCATTCTCAACCGCTAAATGTAATGAGTCTGTAAACCACCCCCAAAAAGCATTAATACGTTTTTTAAAACGTTCAACTTTTTCATCACTCGCCAATTTCCAAACCATGGTATTTACCGACACCGAACGCAGCGTAAAAAAGCTACTACTGCGCTTAATGGTTTCAAAAGTAAATAATATCGGTAAAAGCACTTTCTCTTGTGCAGTTAACTCTGGATTCTTATGGATAAATATCGGTAAGTGATTTGATGTTGCACTTCTTAAAAATAAACAAACCAACACATCTTCTTTACGTTCAAAAAACTTATATAAAGTACCTGTAGAACATCCAACCTCATGTGCCAGCTGGGAAAACTTAAATGATACAATACCTTGTGATTCAATCAGCCTTTCAGCCGCATCCAATATTTGATTACAACGTAAAATAGAGAGTGAATCAGATGGACATTTCATTCATTTATTCCAACATACGTAAAAAGTACATTATGTGTTGCTAACAAATAATATTTATAGACAGTAAAGAGTTAATCGGGATAAAGGTCACATCCAAACCTTTTAAATACCAACCTTTGTGAGTTACCTCAAACTTACATTTTATCAACAGCATACTTTCATAGATTAAATTATCTTCATCTCGTTCGTTATTAAAGCAATCTACTTCAAAGAAAAGATATTCACGAGATAACTCACGAATAAAATTGTCACTGAAAAAAAGTCGTGACTCACTTCTCCTTAGGCGCGGTTCATAACCTCTATCTTGCTGATAACTGACATAGAGGGTTAACAAAAAATGCATGATAGAAGAAGTTTTTTAAAGCTAGGTGCAGGCGCAGCGGTCGGTGGTATCGCAGCGGCACTACCAAGTGCAGCATCAGCCACTGAATGCGCCTCAAACATTAAATGGGATGAAACTCGCGATGTGATTGTCGTGGGTTCGGGTTTTGCGGGTCTGTCATCCGCACTAAATGCTAAGCGTCAAGGTCTAGGCTCGATACTGGTATTAGAAAAAATGCAGGTGATCGGGGGCAACTCTGCAATCAACGGTGGCTGGTTAGCTATCCCTAAAAACCCAATTCAATTAGCTCAAGGGATCAACGATGACTCGCCCGAAGAGCTAGTGAAGGATCAAATCATTTCTGGCCGCGGTATGCAAAATACCGACATGCTGCGACAAATTGCCAATCGCGCCCTCGATGCCTACCAATTGTGTATCGACACTGGCGTCAAATTCCGCGAAGGCTTTAACCAACAAGTGGGTGGCCACAATAAAGCACGTGCTATTCGCACTCAGCACGGTGTCGGTGGCGATATCACCACTAAGCTGTACGAAGCAGGTAAAAAAGAAGGCGTTGAATACCGTCTACAACACTATGTTGAAGACTTCATCATGGATGGCCAAGAGATTGTTGGCTTGAAAGTGCGTCAAAATTATCGCTTTCCAGATCTCAAAACCGGTAAAACGATCTACATCAAAGCCAATAAGGCCGTTATCCTTGCCCACGGTGGTTTCTCACGTAACTTAGCACTACGTGAACTGGTCGACCCTGCATTAGATAAAACCTTAGATTGTACCAATGCCCTTGGCGCAACAGGCGAAGTCACGCTAACAGCCATGGCACACGGTGCTTTCCCGGTTCATATGAGCTTTATTCAAACAGGTCACTGGGGCTCGCCCGATGAAGGCGGCTTTGGCTGGTCAAATGCTCTGCTCTCGATTGGTTTCCATAAAGGAATTTCAGTCAATGTGTTAGACGGTAAGCGTTTTATGAATGAACGCGCCGATAGAAAAACCTGCTCCGATGCCATTATGAAAAACCGTCATCCAGATGGCTCACCCGCCTATCCCGTGGTGTTTTTTAACCATGACGATCATGTTGGTGCAGAGGAAGTGACCCGCGCGGTACGTGACCAAATCGCTTGGAAAGTCGATAGCCTTGAGCAATTAGCTAAGCAATTCAATATCCCACTTGCACAGCTCAAACAAACCGTTGCCGAGTACAACAAGCAAGTGCCCCAGCGCATTGACCCTTTATTTGGCCGCATGATGGATACGGCAGTTGAGCTTAAAGCGCCGTTTATTGTGTCGCGTATTTGGCCAAAAGTGCACTACTGCATGGGCGGCTTAAAAACCGATTTAGGTGCACGAGTCATACACAGCCAGTCACTGACCTCCATCAAAAAGCTCTATGCCGTCGGCGAAGCGACAGGCGGAACTCACGGTGGAACCCGTTTAAGTTCAACAGCTTGTCTAGAGTGCTTAACGATGGGAATTATCGTTGCTGAAACCATCAAATCTGACATGCAGGCCTAAATCATGATGAAAACATTACTACTCACACTCGTTGTTGCAACTCTGTTCACTGGCGCAGCCAATGCCGGAGACCTCGTCAAGATGAAAGGCAGCACCCAAGGCAGAACCAACCACGAATTTATCTACCAAGATGGTTGTAAAGGGTGTCACCAAGGTTCGGGTAAACAAAATGCCACCGATGCGGCCTGCGTTGAATGTCATGGCGAAATTACCAGTATTGCGGTGGACGAGTCCAAGCTTGCCATCCCTGAAGCCCATCCACACAAATCACTGCACTACAACCAAGGTGCCAGCTGCTTAGCCTGTCACAGCGAGCATGAGAAAAAGGCTCCAGTGTGCGCTGAATGCCACCGCACTTGGTTCAAAGAAATGTAATTTAATTTTTATAATACAAAAACTTAAGAAAGGTAATGATGATGAAAAAATCCACCCGGTTTATGTTGTCCATGGTGGCAACCGCTATCGCACTATCTCAAACTAACGCCTTTGCCGCAGAGCAAGAAGATGGCATCAATGTTGGCGGCGCCGTGCGCGTTAACTATGGCTATCGCGATTATGATGAAAAATCGAAGGATAAAGGCGGCGACTTTAACTTCGACATGGCCGCCATCAAATTTGATGGTAAAAAAGGCGATTTCGGTTTAGCGGCAGAATACCGTTTTACCTCAGGCACTAACTACATCAAGTATGGTTATGGCTACTACAACATTGACCCAGATTGGCAACTGCAATTTGGTATCAACAAAGTGCCCTTTGGTAACCGCGAGTTTATCTCTAACAGTTGGTGGTTTGGTCTGCCTTACTATTTAGGCTTTGAGGATGACCATGACATCGGCTTAAAAGCAACCTATGAGAAAAACGGCTGGCACACGGATTTAGCGTTTTATAAAAATGCCGAATACGGCCCAACCGAAAACAAGCGTTATTCAACTGACTTGTATACCGGCACCATCAATGGCACTGAATACAACAACGAAGAAACCAACCAACTCAACGTGCGCCAAACCTACACTGCCGAATACGAAGGTGGCGCAACCACTTTTGGTGGCTCAGTACAGGTCGGCCAAATCTACAACAGCAAAACCGGTAATAATGGCGACCGCTATGCTGTCGCACTGCATTTAGACAGCAGCTACAACGGCTGGAACCTACAAATGCAAGCCATGCAGTATGAATACAATGCTGCAGATGCTATCGACGACAACAAAATTGGCGTATCGGTGGTGAGCTGGCAGTACGAAATCGCCTCAAAAGGCCAAGCCTATAACATCAACATTGCCAAAACGGTTAACACAGATTGGGGCAGCATTAAGTTTTATAACGACTTTGGTTTAATGACGCCTGATGTTGATGACGATAGCTACGACAACAGCATGCAAAACGTCACCGGTATGGCGATTTCTGCAGGCCCAACTTACACCATGATTGACTTTGTCATGGGTAAAAACATGACCTTCTCGACCGCCAATAACGACCACGTTGGCCTACCAGAAGTCGGTAACGATTGGGATAAACGTATCAACATCAACTTTGGTTACTACTTCTAATATTTGCGCAGTTTAGAACGTCCCTCCTCCCTGCCGTTTTAGACTGCTATACCTTTTTTTGCCCTATTCGTTAGGGCTTTTTTTATGTTTTTTTCTTATAGAGTGAACGATGAAACTACAATATTTACCTAGACTTGCTGTTTATTTTATCTGTTCATCCTCACTATATGCCGCCGATGTGCAATTAGGCGGCTTTATTAAGGCCAACACTCGCTTTGTTGAAGGAAATCTAGCCTTTCAAGACAGTTGGACAGGTGGAGGCAAGGTTGTCGAGCACAGCAAACGCACCCAATTTGGCGCCCAAGAAAGCCGCTTTAATTTGACACTTAACACCGATGAGGCCAAAGCCTTTGCCGAAATCGATTTTGTTGGCTCCAGCCAAGGAAATCCGATTATCTCCAACTCCTACAGTCCACGGCTTAGGCATGCCTATATCAGTTATCAAGGCATCACCGCCGGGCAAACCTGGTCAACCTTAGTCAATACCAGTACCTTTGCCGAAACAGCCGATTTAGGCGGGCCATTGGTAGGACAAGCCATGGTAAGACAAGCACTTATCCGCTATAGCACCGAACAATGGCAATTCGCCCTCGAAAATCCCTACACCTACGGCACCCAAGCCCAAACGGATGGACTAACCAGCGTTACAGCAGCCAAACCAAACTGGATTGATACCAGCCATGACTACATCCCAGATATGATTGCCCGCTACAACCAATCCGGCGAGTGGGGCAATGTGTCTATCTCAGGCTTAGTGCGTTATTTAGATCCAGCGGGCACATCGCAATGGGCTGGCGGGCTCTCCCTTGCCGCCAAACTCCTTACCTTTGGCCAAGATGATCTGCGCCTGCAATTGCACTACGGCCACCTAGGTCGTTATGTCGGCACCGATGCCGCGCGCGATATTATTGAAGGAGAATTAGAAACCTCGACATCAGCCATGTTTGCCTACAGGCACTTTTGGACTGACTACACCCGCTCGACACTCTTTTTTGGTCATACTCGCACAGAGAGAGAACAAACGGATCGCAGCCACGTTGGTGTGAATTTGTTTACCAATTTAACCCAAGCACTCACCCTAGGTATTGAAGTGGGCCGCTATCAAATTGAAGATAACAACAGCTCAGCCCATCCCTATGCGCAGCAGGGAATGGCCAACTATGCCCAGCTCAGCATGCAATTGCAGCTGTAAAGCGGCTCAGACGGTAAGATTATTCGCGAGTAGAGTCACGAATAAGTTTGCCACTCAAAATATGCCGTGATCCAATTCACCTTTACCATCAACCAATCACTTTATTGTTAGTCACGTAACAACATAACCAACACAATATCGCCACTAAGCGATGCAAAAATAGGATTGGAATGATGAAATTAAAAATGCTTTTTGGATTAGCCGCACTAACGTCTACAGCGGTTATGGCTCAAGGCCCACAATGTAACCATGCGCAACTGCCCTATCAACAAATGACACCAGTGCCGTACGACAGCACACCCTATGTGCCGCAAAACACCATGCCAGAGCAGTGCAGTAACCCAGAAATCGAGGCCTACATTGCTGATTGGGAAGCAGGCAAAATCGACTTTAACACCATCAAACCCAATGACAGCATTGCTGCAGACCAACGTTTTTGTAAAACCTTGGATGACCACGGTAACGTACTCGAAGCCAAAAACTGCGATCCTAAAAACTCACCAGTGGGTTATATCTGGAAAGAACTCTCAGACAGCCCAATGGTTATCGGTATCACCAATGGTTTGAAATCAGACCATGAGCCACATTTCCATGGTCAACCAGAGTGTTACTACGTGGTCAACGGCAGCAGTAAAACACTGGCAAACAATAAATTTGAAACCTTAGCAAAAGGTCAGTACTTCTATATTCCTGGTGCCCATATTCACAACACCCCAATCCTCAATAAAGAAGGTTTAGGTGTGTTTTACTGGTATCCAAACAACGCCCACTTTGATGGATTTAAATACTACTGGCGTAAAGATGTGAAAAACCTACGCGTGGCCGAAGAAGCCTTCGACCGTGTAGATGCCATCCGCAAACGCGACTTAGATTTAGGCCCATACGGCACCAACGAAGCCTTCTTCAAAAAATGATTTAAAAATTAGTCAAAAATGATTTAAAAAACTGAAGTAAAACGCTTCAAAAAAGGGGTTAACACTCACCTGTTAACCCCTTGCCATTCCCCGCCAGCGCGAGACTTAACAACTCACCCTTTCAAACTCAGGCTGAACATCGTACTTTCTAACACATTGAACAATAAAGACTAAAAAGCTACTATCGACAGGCTGATAAGGAGTCTTTATGTCCATCGATTTTTATAACCAAAACGCCAGCTCGTTTTATGCCTCGACGGTAGAAGTCGATTCTTCTTCCCTGCTTGAACAGTTTATCCCTTACTTACCGACAACTGGCAGCGTGCTTGATGCGGGTTGCGGCTCAGGTAGAGACAGTAAACGATTGATTGAACTTGGTTTTCACGTTGATGCCTTTGATGCCAGTGCAGCTCTTGCCACGCTCGCGCAGCAGTTGCTCGGCAAGCCTGTTAGGGTTGCCACCTTTATGCAGTTCACTTCGACTCAGCAATATGACGGTATTTGGGCCTGTGCCTCGCTGCTGCATGTCGCAAAAGCTTCACTACCAGATACCTTCACGCATCTTGCCAGTATGTTGAAATCTGGCGGTGCATTTTACTGTTCATTCAAATATGGACAGGGTGAAGTCGAACGTGATGGACGCAGCTTTACCCACTGTGATGAAGCACTCTTAGCCGAGCTATTAACTGGTTCGCCACTTGTGATTGATAAAGTCTGGCTAACAACCGATTTACGCGTAGGACGTGAAAACGAACAGTGGCTCAATGCAGTACTCCTTAAGCGGTAAACCATGATAGAACAACAAACCTCACTCCACTCAGGCAAAAAACTGTCCTACGGCGGTGCAAACGATCCCTTGCTACCAAGGCTGATCCAAGCCATTAATCACGCCAGTGAAATCGAAATTTCCGTCTCGTTTATCCAACCCTCAGGTCTCGATTTACTGTTTGATCCGCTGCTCGATGCCTTACAAAGTGGTGCCAGCTTAAAACTGCTAACGTCGGATTATCTCTGTATCAGCCATCCTGTTGCCCTGCGCCGTTTGATGCTACTGGCCGAACGTGGTGCCCAGTGCAAAATATTTGTGTGCGGCCAGCAAAGCTTTCATATGAAGTCGTACATTTTTATCCGTAGCGAGCAGGAAGAAATCATCGAAGGTTGCGCATGGATAGGCTCCAATAACATCAGTAAAACCGCGTTATTACACAGCCATGAATGGGCCTTACGCCATGATTTTGAACCGCCACTCACCTCACCCGCGGCGCTTGAGTTTGCCCATATCCGTAAGCAGTTTGACGCAATTTTTAACCACAATCAGAGTCAGTCGCTGACCCATGCGTGGATCGATAGTTACCTTAGTCGCTACCAGCACACTAAGCAGCAACGAGGTATTGCCGCCGTTAGTCTTTACGAAGAACAAGAACATATCGAGCCGCCCACGCCCAATACCGTACAAATGGAGGCATTAGCGGCACTGAAGGCGAGCCGTGAACAAGGTTTCACCAGAGGATTAGTAGTGCTGGCAACCGGCATGGGTAAAACTTGGTTGGCGGCATTTGATGCCCTGCAAACTGAGGCCAAAAAGGTGCTGTTTGTTGCCCACCGAGAAGAGATCCTTATTCAAGCGGAAAAGACCTTTAATCAATTGGTGCCTGAAGCAAAAACAGGTTCGTATAATGGCTTGAATCAAGATGAAAAGGCGGACTATCTGTTTGCATCGGTAGCCACCCTTGGCAAGCAACAGCATCTACAGCGCTTTGCTGCCGATCATTTCGATTATATTGTGGTGGACGAATTCCATCACGCGGCAGCTAAAAGTTACCGCCAACTGCTGGCCTACTTTCGTCCCCAATTTCTCCTTGGTTTAACCGCCACACCAGAGCGTTCGGATCAAGCGGATATCCTTAGCTTATGTGATAACAACCTCGTGTTTGAACGCAATCTAGTGCATGGCATTGATGGGAAATTACTGGTGCCGTTTGATTATCACGGCATTTACGATCAAGCGGTCAATTATCAAGACATCCCTTGGCGAAACGGCAAGTTTGATCCCGACGCTTTGGATAATGCCCTTGCCACCCAACGCCGCGCAGCCCATGTTCTACATCATTGGCAACACAGTAAGCAAAGTCGCACCTTAGCCTTTTGTGTCTCCAAAAAACATGCTGACTTTATGGCGAAGTATTTCACCAGCAAAGGCATTAACGCCATCGCCGTTTACAGCGACTCAAAAGTGCGCCGAAATGAAGCGCTAAAACGCTTAGAACAAGGGCGTATCGAAGTTATTTTCTCCGTCGATTTATTTAATGAAGGCACGGATCTGCCAGCGATTGATACCATTTTGATGATCCGTCCAACCGAGTCAAAAATTCTGTTTTTACAGCAGTTAGGTCGAGGATTGCGTCTTAGCCATCAAACCCAAAAGCAAAAACTGGTTGTGCTTGATTTTATTGGTAATCACGAGTCATTTTTAAATCGGCCGACAACGCTATACAACCTTGGCAGTCTGCGGGAAGTATTAAAAAATCTCAATCAAGTCAACGCGCTGCCCAAAGGTTGCCATGTCAATTTTGATCTTGAACTGATTGAATTTTGGCAAAACTTAGTTAAACAGTTGCGCTTTTCTGTGCAAGAAGAATATCAACAACTTGCGAACCAGTTAGCCCATCGTCCCACCGCCAGCGAGTTTTACCATCACGGGGTTGAGATGAATAAAGTGCGTCAACAAGCACAAAGCTGGTTCCACCTCGTGGCCAGCCAAGAGGCTGAACCGCGCTTCACGGACATGGTGGCGCATTATGGTGATTTTTTGCTGCATGGAGTTGAAACCACCACCATGACAAAATCCTTCAAAGCCATTTTGCTCGAAGCCCTGCTCGAACTCGATGGTTTACGCAATCCGCCCACGCTTGCGGCACTTGCCGAGCGTAGCCATGCCGTATTTTGTCGCCGACCCGATTTAATGGCGCAGGAATTAACGCAGGCAGCCAAACAATTTAAGGCTCAGGATAAAGGCTGGCTAACTTATTGGAAAGACAATCCAATTAAGGCTTTTACAAAGGCCAACAGTAAAACTCCGCCGTGGTTTCAAATAGACGCTAAGCAGCGTTTTGTGGCCACATTTGTAATAGATGAAGCAGATATCGAACTGCTGCATGACTGGGTACAAGAGCTAGTCGATTTGCGTTTAGCGCAATATGTACAGCGCCCGCAGCAAAAAGCCACGGCGAACAAGAGCAATGCCAGCACTAACAACACCAGAAATACCAACACGACAGCAAAACCACTGGCGCAGGTGTTACCTTTTGAGTCAACTCCAACTACCGAAGGAACATTGCTGCCCTTCTATCCTGAACTGAAAATCGCCTGTGGCCACTTTAAGCACGGTTCAGCGCAAAATGCCGAGCAATATTGTGTCCCTGAAGGCCATGGTTTACTTGATCCGAAACGGCACTTTGTTGCCCCCGCATCGGGCAATTCGATGAATGGGGGTAAAAATCCAATTCAAGATGGCGATTTATTGCTGCTGGAATGGGTTACGCCAGAAAGTGCAGGGTCGATCTCAAACCTGACCATGGCGATTGAAACCCAAGACGATACGGGTGATAACCAGTATTTGCTCCGCGTTGTTAGAAAAACAGCACCGAATCAATATGAGCTACACGCCCAAAATCCAGCCTATCAAACAATGTTAGCCACGGACTCAATGAAAACCTTTGCGCGCTTAAAAGCCGTTCTAGAAAGCCAAGATTAGCCTGCTCTAACGACTCACTCGAACGGCTAAAAGTTTCTCAACTCTGCTTTTCAACCTTGTTGATGCTGCCCTTGTATCCGGTGGCATCAACAGCTTTTAGCAGATTGTCGAGGTTATAATCCTCAGCGACTGTCACTACCGCTTGCTCAGTTTTCAAATTGGCTTTGGCCTTAATCACGCCATCGGTTTTGCGCAGGGCTTGATTAACGACGGTAACGCATAATGGGCAAGTCATGCCTTTAACATCGAGTGTGACCAACAGATTGTCTGCCCAAGTGGAGGGCGTAAATCCTAATGATGTGATGACTAATAGGGTCGATAGTGTGGTTAATCGTGTGGTAAATCCTGTGATACGTGATAGTGGCTTCATTCAAACACCTCAAGCAACCAAGGTAAAACAAAGGGATACAGCTGAAAGGCCAGCACAATCGGCACGCTAAGCCAGTAAATGAGCAACATTTGTCCTCGGCTAAACTTGCCGGTGCAAAGCGGCTTTTTGGCAAAGTACAAACGCCAAAACCCAAGCAAGATAAGCCCTGTTGACAGGATCAACATAGGCACTTGTAACCAACCTAAACTCGATAGCCCCGACAGCCCCGCCGCAGAGACGCCAAACACTAAATAGATTAAGGGCGCAATACAACAAAGGCTGGAGGCGATCGCCGCAATCACTGCTGCGGTCATGGTGGCTAACAGCTGCTTAACGCTGTTCGCTTGACTGGTAGTCATAGGCAAATACTTTTGGCTCATAGTAATTGACAGGGTCGCCATCCACTTCAGCGTAAGGGTAACCAAAATTGTTGAGTGGAGTCTGCTCTGCGGCGGGGAATAAGTCAAAGTCACGGCCATAGTTAAAGCCTACCCAATTCATTTCCCAGTTACCAAATAGGTAGTCGTTCACCGCTTGCACTGCAGGGTCGTTATGTTCTTTATTCTCGGTGAGGCGCATTTTAGTCACATCCGCAGGATCGGCGGGTAACCAGCCATAACCAGCAAGGTAGAACATGGCACGGCAATGTTGACCACCAGTGACATCCGCAGCCCCTTTTTCATCAGCACTGCCAAAGGCTTTTTTAGAGTATTTCCCCATCTTGATCGCTTGGCCTAAACGAATACCAAACATCTCACGGGCGGGCACACCCACTGCGCGCATCAGCGCCACAAACACTGAGTTGATATCAGTACATTTTCCACCGAGTTTGCCACTTTCAAGAATCGCGGCCACATCACCATTACCGCAACCTATCACACTGTTATCACGGTACATATTGGCACTCACCCAGTTATAAATGAGTTGTGCTTGTTTGAGTGGTTCGGTCTCTTTACCCACAATCTTATCGGCGGTCTGCTTCACGATACCGTCCACTGGCATATGCTTGGTTGGCTTAAGGTAGATAGCGACTTCAGCAGGATACTCAGGTTTTACTGGCGCGCGATAATGGCTTAACTCGCCGCTTTTAAGGGGTTCCCAATCTTGGGTTTCTATCACTAATTCTAATGTTAAGGTCATTTTACCTTTAGCATCGGGCCAAGTCGCAAACAGGGTTTTGGCGCCATAATGGTTATTAGCACTGATATAAGCATCTTGATAAGTGCCGCTAAAGTTAAGTTTTTCAACCTGTTGAAAGGCCGTGTTTTCGGGTAGCGGCACCCATAACTTCACCACACCTGATGAGCCTTCTGGCGCGACTAATTGATAGGTATTGGTTAAGGTAAAACGGCGACGGCCGCAGGCTTTATCGACCATTGAACCTTGGGTCGACGCCGCCAACACTGGCATCACGGTTCCCGCTGCCGAGAGAATTGCTGCACCTTTCAAAAAATCACGCCTTTGCATTAGACATTCCTTATATGGATAAGTATTAGAAAAAAAGAGACCACTAAAGTACTTGATAGCGATTATAGAAAGTCCCATCTGCACCTCAATAGTGTCGTGGATAGGAATGGGATCGATGTACCAAAAACCCCTTAAAGAGCACATAAATGCAAGAATAGTTAAGATAAGTGGGACATTTTGTCGCAAAGGTATTGAGTTTAGCGGTCGATCAATTCAGTACTCTTAAAAACGTTGTCACACATTACTTATCCATGTTTGGCTCGACAGCCTCTTAACTGATGCATGGTCAAAATGACTAAACACCAAATAAATCAAAATCAAAGTAAAAAAGCCCTGAAGCTCTGCCGGAAAATGAAACTTAGACGTAATTGTTGCAAAATTGTTCCAAAAATAATGGTAAAAAACCACATTCATTCTAGGCTTAAAAATGCACATACCTTACAAAGTAGGTTTATCTATGAAACATAAACTGTTATTCAGTCTCTGTTCTCTCTTACTTGCCACCAGTGCCCAAGCCGAAGTGAATATTTCAGGTTTTGCCTCAGTGGTTGCGGGTAGAGTAATAGATGGCACTGGCGTTGCAGAGTTTGACCTTGGCCCAACCTTCCTAGCTGATTATCCACTCGTGGGCGCATACGATGAAGATATCAGCTTTAAACCCGACACACTTTTTGGTATTCAATTTTCAGCCGATTTACTTGAAGGATTATCCGCCACTGCTCAGGTGGTTTCCCGAGGTGCCGATGACTTTTCAGCCGATTTTGAGTGGGCCTATTTATCCTACGAATTAAATGAACACTGGACGGTACAAGGCGGTAAAAAAAGACTGCCACTCTATTATTACAGTGACTTTTTCGACGTGGGATATGCCTATCCTTGGATCCGTCCACCAGCAGATAACTACACATGGCAAGTCTTTAACTACACGGGTGTCAGCGCATTATATAACTATTTAATGGGTGAATGGACTATGTCAGGACAGGTCTATTACGGCAGTGAAGATAGTGACCCCAATAAATTACTTTCTGATTTCTTCTTCCTAGAGAACACCCGTGAAGTTTGGAAAGATATTGGCGGCATCGTAGTACAATTTAACCGTGATTGGTTAGATATTCGTTTAACCCATATGCAATATACCAATGAACGTTATATTGGCGGCGTACAACAAGAATGGAACGGCAATAAACAAAGAACAGGCAAATTTTACGGCCTATCTGTAAATATTGACTATAACAATTTCTTATTTTTATCTGAGCTGAATCGCTTAGATCTCGATGGTAGTAATCTAGATACTTATCTGGTCACATTGGGATACCGCATTAATTCAGTTATGCCTTTCGTCTCGTATTCTGACTTTGATGATGGTGAAGGTGGGGAAGTTCATCACACTACATCTGCGGGAATTCGCTGGGATTTCCATCCCTCAGCAGCCTTTAAAATTCAATACGATGATGTAAAAGATGAAGGCGGCCCAGGCATGAAGGTCGCCGGAGACTCGCAATCCATCAGCCTCGGCGTTGACTTGGTATTTTAGGAGAGAGACATGAAAAAATTACTTTGCTCAATCCTACTTAGCTTAGTATCAATGCCCATTTGGGCTGGCGTGGTGGTAATTGTTCATCCGAGCAATGGCGATACTATTGATCAAAAAGCAATAGAAAACATTTATCTAGGAAAAACAAAAACCTTTCCTAACGGTGCTTCAGCTGTTCCAGTGAATTTGGACAGTGCCGTACCATTAAGGGAAATCTTTGACTCAAAAGTCTTAGGTAAATCATCGAGTCAACTCAAATCCTATTGGTCACAAAAAGTATTTACCGGTAAAGGAACACCGCCCAAAGAAGTCACTAGTGGGGCAGAAATGATTAAACTTGTTTCTTCAAACCCCAATATTATTGGCTATATTGATAGTAGTGAGGCCAATGATTCGGTCAAAGTGGTTGCCGAATTTTAAGTTGGTGTGCCGGAGTATACTCCGGCACCTTTTGGGGGCTGATAATGAATTTTTTTAACAACGTTTCTATTTTTAAAAAAGTTGGCGCAATTTTTATTTTAGCTGTCGTTATATTCACATTAAATTTAAGCATTAGTGTTATTTCAATTAATAAAAATCGCGCAACGCTTAATTATATGGAGCAACAAGTTTATCAAAGAGTAGAGTTAGCCAATCAAAACGTATTTTTTGTGCAACGACTCGATGAACTTTATACCCAATCGGTTTCCTTTGCAGATGAAGATTTATTGACCAACGCGGAAAATATGTACGAGTCAGTTCGTAAGAATCTACAACAGCTTGATAGCGTTGATCCCTCGCAGGCAAATCAGTTAAACGGCTTATCTAATAAACTCACCCGCTACAATGACATGACGCTAAAGCTAGCTAAAGGCATGCTGGCTGGGACTATCGATATGGCAAATATTGGCCAAATCAGCCAAGAAAAGTCCCAAGCCTTTGAAGCGGTTCTCAATGAGGTACAAGCCTACAAACAGAGTAAAATCATTGAGTTTAAACAAGCGATCAAAGAAGCCGCAGACAGATCAGAGCAAAGCCTGTGGCTAACAGTGTCCTCTGGTATTGCATTACTTATCGTGATGTTTATTGTGACCATTGCAATTGCTCGCTCGATTAGCTCCGCCGCCCATAGCGTTGCCCGCTCGCTTGAAGAACTCGCTGATGGCAAAGGGGATTTAAATCATCAACTCACTGTTTCTGGCACTGATGAGTTAGGCCAAGTCTCCAGCAACTTCAATCGTTTTCTAAGATTACTTGCCGATTCCATCCTCCAAGTGGTGAACGTAACAGACCCGCTGTTAGAGAGTTCACATTCGTTAAAACAGCGGATGGAAGATGCGACTAAAGCGACTCAGCAACAGAGCCAAGATGCGAGTACAGTGCAAGTTTCAATGGAGGATATGCGTCATTCCGTGATTGAAATATCGCAAAATGCTCGACAAGCCGCCAGTGCCGCCCAAGTTGCCGAAAAAGAAGCCATGCAAGGCATGAATGTGGTGCAACGAACCATAGATATCTCCCAAGATCTCAACAAAGGAATTCAAGTTGCTTCAAATTCTATTAATGAGTTAGCTAGAGATACTGAAAATGTCACCTCAATTTTAAATGTGATTACCTCGATTGCAGAACAAACCAATCTGTTAGCGCTAAACGCCGCGATTGAGGCCGCACGTGCGGGTGAACAAGGCCGAGGTTTCGCGGTCGTCGCCGATGAGGTGCGCGCCCTAGCCTCTAAAACCGCCGATGCAACCACTGAAATCCGTCAAGTATTACAAAATCTTAAAACCGCCGCGGTTTCTTCCGTCAATACCATGAATGCCGCCTTAACCAAATCCTCAGAAAATGAAACCAACGCGAAAAATACTGGCCTCGCCTTAAAATCAATCCAAGAGCAAATCGTCAGTATTAATGGAATGAACACGAATATTGCTTCTGCAACCGAAGAACAAGCTTCTGTCGCCTCTCTCGTTGTGAATAATGTGGTTAGTATGAATGCTTCCTTTGACGAAACCTTACAGATTTTGTCACAGGTGCGAAATGTGTCAGAAGGCTTAGTCGATTTTGCCGATGAACTGAAGAATGCGACTTCGCAGTTTAAGCTTTAGCTTGATTCGCACACCTTCAAACAAGCTTTGAGGGTGTGCTCATTTCTCGGGCGTATGGAATGTTTCGAGATTAAATGTTGTTCGTTATGGCAAGATCGTGCTCGTGAAACAAGGAATAACGCCTAGTTATTCTACTTCAGTGTCGAGCAACTTTTATGGCAAAAAGTAAGAGCAAGCGTTTGCCAGAAGACCCCAAGCTCAGATAAATAAATATATATCAAACAGCTTATTGCAATGATAACTACGTTCAATGGACTTGCAATAAGCTCACGATTACCGCGTAAACTCACCTTGTAATCGGCATAAAGAACAAATTTAAGGGCACGACTGAATTTTTCCTGAGTTGATTACCAATCGTAACCCTCTTAACCCCATTAATCCTATTAATCCTATTAATCCTATTAATCCTATTAACCAGAGTTGAGGCTAACGAGGGTATTACCGAGTCATAAAACCGCTATCTAATGCAAATTCATTTGAGTCAAAGCCAAGTTGAGTGTTTCCAATAGCAGCCATCACAAAACATAACAATCTGATATAGCTAAATAAAAAACACAAAAACATTCTAAGGATACAAAAATATTTGCAATAACGATTGCTCTATCGCCAAAAAATGCAAATAATGTTGCAAATTTAGACTTTGGTGATTCAATCATGAAAAGCATTATTCACGCAGAACACGCGCCTCTGGCCATTGGCCCTTATTCCCACGGCACTCGCTATAACAACCTTATTTTTACCTCAGGACAACTGCCAGTATGCAAAGACAAAGGTGGCGTGGTTGATGGCGGCATCAGCGAGCAATCGGTGCAATGCCTTGAGAATCTAAAATACGTGCTCGAAGCTGGCGGCGGCAGCATTGAAACCGTACTTAAAACCACTTGTTACTTAAGCGAAATCAGTGATTTTGCCGCTTTTAACGACGTTTATAAAACCTATTTTAAAACCGACTGCCCAGCGCGCAGCTGTTTTGCGGTGAAGGATCTCCCACTGGGTGTCAAAGTGGAAATCGAAGCCATCGCCCACGTTAACGATTAAGCATCTGTAAGGTTGTAGCCCGATGAAACCCCAATGGCAGCAGTATATTCACATCATCAACCAAGTTGTTAAACCTGCTTTAGGCTGCACAGAGCCGATTGCCGCAGCTTACGCGGCGGCGGTTGCACGCACATTGTTGACTGGTGATCCAGACGCAATTGCAGTGCAGGTCTCTGATAATCTGTATAAAAACTCAATGGGCGTCTATGTGCCTGGAACAGGTAAAATAGGTCTTGCAATTGCCGCCGCCGCTGGCGCACTTGCGGGCAATGCCGATGCGGGCTTAGAAGTCCTTGCCAGCGTCACCCCAGAGCAAGTGGCGCAAGCACAAACCCTTATTGATGCGGGTAAAGTAAAAGTCGAGCGTACCGCGACCGATGAATTTATCTATTGCTGTGTGACCTTAACCGCGGGTGAACAAGAAGCCATGGTGAAAATCTGCGGCGGCCATACTTTAATAGCCGAGAAGCGCCTAAATGGTGAGTTAGTATTTACCGCCGATAACGCCCAAGCCAAGGCTACAGGCTCAATCTGCGACGGCGTCGATATCAATATTGAATCGATTTACCACTTCGCCCAAGAAGTCCCCTTCGAAGAAATCCAATTTATCCTTAAAGCCTCTGAGTTAAATAGCAAATTATCCGATGAAGGTATGTCCAAACCCTATGGATTAGAAGTCGGCCGCACCATGAAAAACGGTATTGCCGCGGGGATTATTGGCGAAGACCTACTCAATAAAATTGTGATGCTAACTGCGGCGGCTTCAGATGCGCGTATGGGCGGCGCTAACCTGCCCGCCATGAGCAATTTAGGCAGTGGTAACCAAGGGATTGCGGCCACGATTCCGGTAGTGATCACGGCTCAGTGTTATAAAGTCAGTGAAGAAAAACTGGCGCGCGCCTTAATTATGAGCCACTTAGGGGCGATTTATATTAAGTCACACTACCCGCCATTATCGGCATTTTGTGGCAATACCGTGACCAGCGCGGCGGCCTCTATGGCGATGGTGTATTTAGCAGGCGGCAGTTTCGAGCAATCCTGCTTTGCGATTCAAAATGTTATCAGCGACAGCTCGGGTATGGTCTGTGATGGTGCGAAAGCCTCCTGCGCTATGAAGGTCAGTACCTCATCGAGTGCGGCGGTGCGCTCCTTCTTAATGGCGCTCAACAGCCAAAACGTTTCTGGGCAAGGCATCATTGCCAAAGATGTTGAGAAGACCATCAAAAACATTGGCAGAATGGTCCTTAATGGTATGTCATCAACGGATGTCACCATTATTAACATCATGTCAGAGTAAGACGGTTATTCCTGATAGGCTTCTGAATAAAGGCTAACATGATGAAATTACATGACTTAACCCAAAGCGATCTGGATATACTCAAGTCGATCGAAAATATCGTCGATGGGATTGCCGCCATGTATGGCCAGCATACAGAGGTAGTGCTGCACAGCTTAGATGCTAAGCATCCTTCGGTGGTCAAAATTGCCAATGGTCATATAACCGGGCGAGAAGTTGGCGCGCCGATTACCAATCTTGCGATACAAAAACTAAAATCGGGACAAGATATTTCTAACGCTTACCTGACAAAATGTGCCAACGGTAAAACACTCAGATCAACCACCACCATTATCCGCAATAGCAAAGAGCAACCGATTGGATTGCTCTGTATCAACACGGATATGGATGCCCCATTGCAATCAGTCCTGCGCACTATGATGCCAGAACAACTGTTTAGTAATGAGCAGACCCATTCACCCGAAGTATTCGCACGCAATATTGATGAGGCGCTACATAGTGCGATTGACAGTGTGAACCACGAAGTTCGTGCTAACGCTGCGATTTCACCTTCACAAAAAAGTCGCGAAATCGTCAATCAACTCCATGAATTAGGGATTTTTGAACTCAAGGATAGCGCCCAAGTAGCAGCTACTCGATTGGGGATTTCAGTGCATTCCATTTACCGCTATTTGCGTGAAATCAAAGCCAATCAAGCTGAAAACGACAAAGCCTCAGCCTAAAATAAAGGGCTAAGATCTAATAACCTTAGTCCTTGCATTTTAGTGTTTTGCGCTCGTTATTGTGTGTCTTGTCCGCTCAAGCCCATCATATTCCATGCCTGTACAGTGCCATCGGCCATTAACGCAATGGCATCAAACAAATTGCTTCGAATCTCACGCATTTGACTCAAATCAACGGCTTGCTTATCTAACGTCATCGCAGGCTCTTCACCCATCCATACAGCAATGGAACCATCTTGGCGTTTAACCGTAAACCCAAAGCCTGTCGGGAAAATATCCGATGCTTGAGTGATTTGAGTTTTAGGTCCAGAGTGACCATCAACCACAGTGCCATCCTGTTTTAAAAAGGCAAACTCCCGCTCATAGGTCACCACCTTGTCCACCTGCGGGATTTCTTGATAACGTGGTTGATGCTGTCCCAAGTCCCAACCTTCCCAAGCAACGGCTGTATTATCCCGACGTAGCGCGACAAATCCCTCATCAAAGGGATAAACCTTATCAATATTTTGCAACTTTTCCTGTATGACTGACGTATCGGCACCATTGAATTTACTGCCCCATACGTACAGTTGACGACTAATGGTTAGAGCGGCAAACGCACCACGATTTGCATAAATATCAATCACTTTATTAGCGCGACTTGTGGTAGATAAACGCGCTGGAAACGTGGCATGATACTCAGTCAATTCGCCCTCACCCCACGAATATACGCTGCCATCAGCCAGCAGTGCCGCAAACCCATGATCGGTGTTAACAACTTTCACAGCAGGCGCTAATTGGCTAAGTTTGGCTAATTGTTCACGGCCTTTTTGCTCATCGCTGGGCCCGCCCCAAGACACTAATTTCCCTGTCGCTGTCCTCGCGGTAAAGGCATTATCATTAGCATAGAGCAAATCGACATGGGTAAGTTCAGAGGCTACGTGACGACTATCGCCGCCATAATCGGCGCCCCCCCAAGTGACTACAGTTCCATCTTGCTTTAAGGCAGCAAAGGCACCTTTGTTAATCAACACTGTGTCAATATTGGTCATAGCAGGCGCGGCATATTGCCCCGAGATCAGTTCGGCAGGCGTTGAATCCAAGTTAGACCAACTCACTACACTGCCATCTTGTTTGATGGCCGCATACAGCACCTCTCCCAACACAAAAGAACGAACACCTGTCAGCACTTGCTTCATCGCCATTCCCCAAGGAATAAGCTTTCCGTCATGGGTTAAGGCCGCAAAACCACAACTATCCTCTGCCGCATATAGGTGTTTTACATTGACTAGAGGCTCGGCGGCATTATTGATATCGCCGCCACAGTCAGGCTCGCCCCATGCCACCACAGTGCCATCTTGCTTGAGCGCCGCAAATGCACTGAGATTACTGTAGATTTGACTCACTTGGGCTAACTGAGCGGGCATCGGGATTTTGGGCGAATCGTCAACCAGCTCAAGGTTGTTCGGGGTGGAAGTGACAACATTATTCACGGCGGATGATGGCCGATGAGCTAAGATCGTGTCAGAAATTTGCTGCTTTAATTCAGGTGATATTTCAGAATCTTGTTTATCAATGAGTAAGTTAACTACATGACCTAAGGCAAAAATTGCTAGCGCCACACCAACCCAGGGAACCTGTTTTTTTTCCACAACTATATCCTTATCGTAACGACAAACTCTCACTGAGTTTAAACGGATGCACAACATCGATGGCTGAGCACTCACTATAATGGGGCGATTGTAACTAAAGAACGAGCAAAATGACATTGCCTTAAAGTCGAGATATTCCATCGCCCTTAAAACAGAAAAGCAGCGATATTCGCTGCTTTTATTCACATCATCCACAGAATTAGCTAATCCCGCTTACCAACCTTTTCTAAGCCCCACACTAAGGCAATCGCCGCTAACATGCACACAATAGCAAACAAGAGTTGTGAGGGCTGGCCAGTCACTTGCTCAAAATTAAGTGGCGAAATATTTTGTTCCAGCAAAGGCACTTGCTCGCCATGGGAGTTGGTCTGCCAGGTTAAGGTTTGTTTCCAAGGCCAAATTTTGCCTAAGGTACCAAGCATCAATCCGGTTAAAAACACGATAGTGGCATCATGGTATTTACGTAGCAGCGCCGACAATAAATGGCTAAATGTCAGTAACCCCATTACGGCCCCCACAGCAAAACACGCTAGAATATCCAGTTGAATATTTTTCGCCGCTGCGAGTACTACAGGATATAAGCCAAGCAATAATAAGATAAAACTGCCCGAAATCCCGGGTAACACCATGGCACAAATCGCAATCGCACCGCCAAAGAAGATATTTAAGTAACTGGCTTCCACCGACACAGGATTAAGCACAGTAATTGCCCAAGCAGCCAACACGCCGAGCACGAATAAACCTAAGCGTGCCAGCGTAAAGCCGCTCACCTGCTTGAGCATATGCACCACAGAAATAATGATTAAGCCAAAGAAGAATGACCAAATCGGAATGGGATGCGCCACCAGCAACCACGAAATCAGCTTAGCGAAGCTAAAAATACTGGTCAGGATCCCCGCCAATAGACTCACTAAAAATCCACCATTGATATGTATAAAAGCGCCTTTTAGCCCCTGCGACTTAATCACACCCCAAAGGGATGGATTGATGCGCTTAACGC
Source organism: Shewanella sp. 8A (assembly GCF_023475945.1). Classification (NCBI taxonomy): domain Bacteria; kingdom Pseudomonadati; phylum Pseudomonadota; class Gammaproteobacteria; order Alteromonadales; family Shewanellaceae; genus Shewanella; species Shewanella sp. 8A. Next base: position 78,853 of record NZ_JAMDJP010000001.1, on the reverse strand, counting down.
TTTCAAGCAAGGTATCAAGAATGCCAGTAATGAAGGCGATGGTGCCGCCCGAAACCCCTGGCACCACATCGGCGGCGCCCATGGCCATGCCCTTAAAATAGGTCAGCAAATATTTCAATGTAAGTCCTTGTTGCTAAATCAATATGTGGTGTCATTGATGACAAATTTGTCGTGATTATACGGTGTTAGCCTAAAAACAGCGAAATGAAGTTTACTTAATTCAGCCGACTGGCAATTATTGTTACCTCAATGTTACACTCATCCGACCAGAAAAAGATAACCGCGCCACTAAGACCTAACATCATCATTGGCCAAAGATTATCCCCCTTAGTTTGCACTCCGATGAAGGATAAACATGAGTACTCACGAAGAAACCCGTACCAAACCTAACAAGGTGCTTGCGCTTTACCACAAGACCCAAGGTTTACCCTTTGGCCAAAAAATCTTCTCAATGATGGTGTCACGTATGGCGCCTTATTTTGGCACCATCAAACCACTGATCACTGAATTGCGCCTTAACTACTGTTCATGTTTAATAAAAAAACGTCATGCTGTTCATAACCATATAAAAACGGTGCACGTGATTGCGATTTGTAATGGCCTAGAAATGGCAATGGGCGTGATGGCCGAAGCCTCGATACCCGCCCATTTACGCTGGATCCCTAAGGGCATGAGTGTGGATTACACCGCCAAAGCGGGCAGCGATATTTTGTGTGTGGCTGAAGTCACGCCAGAGCAATGGGCCCCCGGCGATATGCTGGTGCCCGTAACCGCCTACGACACTCAAGGCGTCGTGGTCGTGAAGGGGCATATCAAATTATGGATTTCAGAAAAGCCGCAAAAATAAGTTAACGCCACCGAGCCAAGGTTAATCGTCAAGCAAGATAACAAGTTAAGTTGTCTTGCCCAAACCTTACGGACTGCTATGCTAAGCAAAACAATCTAACAGGGGGACAACATGGATGAATTTTTACAGGCCGCCATTGATGAAGCCAAACAAGGATTAGCCGAAGGCGGTATCCCCATTGGCTCAGTATTAGTGATTGACGGTAAAATTGTCGCCCGCGGGCATAATAAACGCGTGCAGCAAGGCAGCGCCGTGTTACACGCTGAGATGGATTGCCTCGAAAACGCTGGCAGATTGACCGCCGCCGATTATCAAAAGGCCACGCTCTATTCCACCCTCTCCCCCTGCGATATGTGCAGTGGCGCAATTTTACTCTACGGCATCCCTAAGGTAGTGGTCGGTGAAAATGTCACTTTTCAAGGGCCGGAAGCCTATGTACAGTCCCGCGGAGTCGACGTGACAGTGGTGGACAACCCCGAGTGTAAACAACTGATGCGCGATTTTATCGCCGCCAAGCCACAGCTATGGAACGAAGATATTGGTGAATAGCAACGCTGTTTGTAGCACTTATCGAATGGTCCAGCAGTGATATGCCTTAAGCACCAGTTCGGTGAAGGCCTTGTACCATAAAATTGAACGGAGCTGAGCTCCGACTCGGTTTACCCCATTTCGTGTAGAGAAAGGATGCCTACTATCAAACCTATCACTCAAGCTGCTAAAGATCCTTGGGCAAATCCCTCAAAGGCGAATCACACTCACGATCACTCGATCCCAAGTACTCGCAATGCCAACCTCGATGCGATTCGGGGCTTAGCCGTCTTGGGGATATTTTTTATGAATATCTATTTTATGGGGATAAGTTTTTATGGCTATGCGCCCCATCAAATCCCCTTACTTTCAGACCAAATCCTCCAAAGCGTTAGCAATTTCTTTATTGAAGGGCGCTTTATCAGCCTATTTTCTATCCTTTTTGGTGTTGGGCTTTATATTCAATTTCAGCGATTTAGCAACAAGGGCTTGGCCGCTTATTCGCTGCTAAGCTCACGCTTGAAATGGTTAATTGTCTTTGGCCTGCTCCACGGCATTATTATCTGGCCCGGTGATATTTTACTGACCTATGGGATCAGTGGATTTTTAGCACTTTGTTACCGTGATGCCAGCATCACTGAGTTGAAACGTAAGGCCAATATTTTTATTTTCATTGCCTTAGTGATGATCAGCTTAATAGCGCTTAGCGGCAGTGACGAACTGTTTACCCGCGAATCAGTGCTTTTTGCCGAGCAATACAGCGCTTGGACATCGAGTTACCCCAACCAACTGCTGCTGCATTTAATTCAAGTTGGCTATATGGCGCTCGTGATCCCTTTTACCTTAATGTGGTTTACGGCAGGCTTAATGTTGCTGGGGATGGCACTCTATCAACAGGGCATCTTTGAACAGGGTTTTGACCGTAACACCTTACTCAAACTCGCTTTAGCCACCTTAGTGTTATCCTCCATGGATACCCTATTAGGCTTAACCAAAAACCCCATACTGGTGATGTTTTCAGACATTCTAGTCATGCTGAGTGCTATCCCGATGGCGCTGATTTATATCCATATAGTGGTTTATATCTGCCAAAACCGCTCGACCGTGCTAAAGCCACTGCAAAATGTCGGCAAACTCACCTTTAGCCTTTATATTCTGCAATCTATCGTTGGCGTATTTATCTTTCGCCACTTTGCCCCTGAGTTACTGTTAACCCTCAATAGAGGCGGTTATATGGCAATAGCCTTGGGTTATTCGCTACTGCAATTGCTGCTTGCGAGTGTATATTTACGCTACTTTAAGCAAGGGCCGCTCGAAAAACTCTGGCGCCACCTCGCCTTTAAATCCATTCGTCCCAAGTACCAGAACAAATGAACAACAAAAAAACGACTCACACCCGCTCGCCCCGCGCCTCAAAGCCGAGAGTGATTCACAGCAAGGCGAGTTCGATGCCATTGTTATTAACGCTGGTCTTTCTCGCCATGTTAATTGGCGCGGCTTGGTGGCATATGCTGCCAGTCGCGATTGCTGGTTTATATCTGGCGCTGAGTTTATGCACTTTTTTCACCTACGCCGTTGATAAATCAGCCGCTAAAAGAGGTAAATGGCGCACCAAAGAAAGTACTTTGCACCTCATGTCGCTGATGGGCGGCTGGCCCGGTGCACTGTTTGCCCAGCACCTTCTACGCCATAAATCAGTAAAAACGGCCTTTCGTAAACTATTTTGGCTAACGGTAGTAACCAACTTGGCCTTGCTGGGTTATGGGCTCCAAACCGGAGTGATGGATAGATTGATTTAAAGCGCGCATATCCAATCAACCTGAAATCCCCAATCAACCTGAAGATACGAATGTCAGAGTGCCTACAAGTTGTAGAGCCCTTAGGGACGCCAATTCAAGGCGCATACATAACCAAATGTCGGCCACATTTGGAATTAACACAATACGGAAGTCGCAATGAAAAAATTAGCCCCGTTAACCGTTACTTCTTTTAACGGGGAAATTTATAGCTATATCAGTACTTAAAACCAGCTTAGGGCAATACTGATAATGACCCCTGTGATAATCAACTGCATTAAACAGAATCCCATGATATCCCGCGCCTTTAATCCGGCGATGGCCAGCACAGGTAGAGCCCAGAAAGGCTGAATAAGATTGGTCCATGCATCACCCCAAGCCACCGCCATAGCAACACGTGCCACATCGGCGCCCAGCGCTTCAGACGCTGGCAACATAATCGGCGCCTGCACCGCCCATTGTCCGCCGCCCGAAGGCACAAAAATGTTCACAATGCCTGCGCTGATAAAGCTCCAAAATGGCAGGCTTTCAGCGCTGGCAATGGCTACAAATCCTTCGGAGATACTTTGGGCTAAACCTGATTGCATCATCACCGCCATAATGCCTGCGTAGAAGGGGAACTGAATCACAATGCCCGCGCCGCCTTTAATCGCTTCGTTAAGACTCAGCAATAAACTGCGTGGCGTTTGATGCAACACTATGGCAAGGAACAAAAATAAAAAGTTAACTAAATTAAGGTTTAAGCTGCCGCCCTGCACTGCAAAGTAATAGCCTAAATACACCAGCCCTGCGCCGCCCACACTCCAGCCCAGTAAACGGCTATTTTCTAATGTATCTGCGGGACGAGTAATAGCGTTTGGCACATGTCCTGTGTTGCTCTCTTCACTACTCACATCTTCAAGCGCCTTAGGATCGACATAGATGCTGTCTTTGTCTTCTGGCAACATAAAACGGTTTACCAGTGGCATCACCACAAACAAAATCAGTACTAACAGCAAGTTAAAACTGGCAAAAATGGTCTCACTGGTAGAGATAATGCCAATTTGTGATTCTGAGAAATGCCCCGCAGTGGCAATGGTTAACGGAATAGACCCCGCCAAGCCGCCGTGCCAAACCACAAAACCCGAGTACGCACTGGCAACCAATAAACGGTAATCCACTCGTACCTTACGGGCCAACGCCTTGGCAAATAACGCGCCGACTACCAAACCAAAGCCCCAGTTAATCCAACTGGCAGCCAGAGAAACCAGCGTCACTAAGATAATCGCCTGCGGCGCAGACTTAGCCAAGCCGGCGATGGCATCGAGCAATTTTTTTATCGGTGGTGAGCTGGCGAGCATAAATCCCGCCACCAGCACTAACAGCATCTGCATCGAAAAACTCAGCAGTGCCCAAAAGCCATCGCCCCAGTAACTGATGACGTCCATAGGTGTTTTTTGCTCGGCGACCACGGCCGAAATCATCACGACTAACGTGAGGAGTAAGACAAAAATATAGGGATCGGGCAAATAACGGTCGACAAGCTTGACCAACGGTTTTGCGGCTTTGGTTAACATAGGACTATCCTTGTTTATTCTTCTTATCTGTTTTTATTGAGTTTTTATAGAGTCTAATGCCACAGGTTAAGCGATATCTAAAGCTGGATAAAGCCTTCGGATGCTTTTAAAGCGTGAGAAAATGTAACGCGAATCATCCACGGCTACGCGCACGAACATCGCTAGCCTCTCACGCTAAAAAACTGATAACATAGCCAAAATTGACTAAGGTGTTCCTTAAAATGAAAATGTTACTTGCCGTTGTTGTGATTGCTGGGGTGATTTTTTACTTCTTTACCTCGATGAATAACCAAAAAGCGGCCCAAGAAAATATCCGTTTAGGTAATGAGTTTTTAGCGCAAAACAAAACCAAAGAAGGTGTACTCAGCACTGCTTCAGGTTTGCAATATCAAGTGTTAAATCAAGGCTCAGGCACTGTTCATCCCAAGGCGAGCGATACAGTGACCGTGCATTACCATGGCACTTTGATCGACGGTACCGTATTTGATAGCTCGGTCGAGCGCGGTGAGCCCATTGCCTTCCCGTTGGATCGGGTGATTAAAGGTTGGACCGAAGGCGTGCAACTGATGGTCGAAGGCGATAAGTATCGCTTCTTTATTCCAAGTGAGCTTGCCTACGGCAATCGTAGTACAGGCAAAATTGGCGGTGGTTCGGTACTGATTTTTGATGTTGAACTGTTGAAGATAAATTAATTTCTGCATTAAAAACAAAGCCCTGCATTGCAGGGCTTTGTTTATTGCTATATCCGCTGTTTACGAATCAGCTTTATCCGAAAAATCCCTTGCCAAGATCACTGATAAACCACGGCAAACCAAGGTTTCCATATCATCGACGCGATTAATCTTCATTTCGGCTAATGGCGCACTCAAGGCCATGCGTCTTAAACTGTCCAGACATCCTTTATAGTAAGGCGCACTGTTCATCATGCCGCCCGCTAACCAGATCCGATTAGGATTAAAGAGATTTACCGCCCATGCGAGTCCCATACCAAGATAAGTACCTGCACGGTATACATCATCGGCAGTAGAAATCTTCCGACTACGGATAGAATCACCACTCGCAAGCTGCTCTAAAGTGAACTCCCCCGATTCTGTCATCACTCGGCAATGCCCTAACTCACCAGCGACGCCAGTTGCACCGGTGTACGCTTTGCCGTTAAAGGCAATCGACATACCGATACCGGTGCCACACATGACTAACAACTCACAGGCATATTTTTCGTCACAGGTTGCCTGCATGCCCGCATCGATATCATTACAGATAAACTTAAGCTGACCTTGGGTTTTCAAGGTATCAAAACTCAACCCATTTAAACCGGGCAAGGATTTACAAGATACCAAACGATTCTGTTGTACAAGCCCTGGTACAGCGATCGCTAAATGGTAATACTGTAAATCATAATCCCGTTCCAACGCCGCGATTTGATTATTTAAGTCTTCTATTTTAAAGCCGTCACCCGTGGGGATTTTATATTGTTCTGTATGCCCCTTGAGTTGAAGTTCGAACAGGGCTTTGCTACCGCCCACGTCTATTGTTAATGTTTGCATCGCCAACTCCACTGATACATGTGCTCCCCTCTGACCCCGAGCGGAGATGGCGAATGTTAGCATAATGGGTCAATATTAGCGATTGAATAAAACTTAAGTAGCTAATTTGTAAGAATTAGTCATGATTCCAGAGTGATTAAGATAACAATTCAATTTGATTATTAGCGAGAGATCACAGCCATTTTCATCACAAAATGTTGCCTAAAAAACAAAATTGTATACAAAATCCTTTATTCCATACCTTGCAACTTCGTTGCTGAGCTTGCGATAATCGCTGTCAATTTGCATCCTTTTCGCCAGCATTACCCATGATAATTTGGCAGCCTACCTTTGTAGCCCATGCCATCAATTTGGAGCCCCTATGTCGTTACTTTCGTCGTCACAACCATTGCAATCAAATAAGATTGCCAACCGTCTTGCCGCCATTCGTAGCGAGCTAGCAAACGCCAACCTAGACGCCTTTATTATTCCGCGCGCCGATGAGTATTTAGGCGAATATGTGCCAGAGCACAATGAGCGTCTTTATTGGGCGACGGATTTTACCGGTTCAGCCGGCATGGCTATTGTCCTAAAAGACAAAGCCGCCATTTTTACCGATGGTCGATATACGGTACAAGTGCGTTTACAGGTCGATGCAAACCTCTTTAGCTATGAAAGCCTGACAGACACTCCGCAAATCGAATGGTTATGCGACACGTTACCCGCAGGTTCACGTGTCGGATTTGATGCCCGTTTACACACCTTAGCCTGGTTTGAAAACGCCAAAGCGACGTTAGCGAAAGCCCAAATTGAACTGGTTGCCGTCGAACAGAATCCGATTGATAAGCACTGGCAAAATCGACCTGCACCGTCGAGCGCTGCTATCACCTTATTTAGTAATGAAAGTGCGGGTAAGACCAGCCTGCAAAAACGGACCGAGATTGGCGCACTAGTCAAAAAAGCCGGCGCCGATGTTGCGCTGATTGCCGCTTTAGATTCTTTCTGCTGGCTGCTCAATATCCGTGGCAACGACGTGCCGCGTCTGCCTGTCGTGCTCGGCTGCGCGCTACTTCACGCCAATGGTGATATGCAGCTGTTTACCGATTTGAGCAAACTCCCAAAAGGCATTGAGGAACACGTTGGAACGGGTGTGAGCTTTAACAGTGAAGCCGCCCTTGCCGATACCTTGGCAAGTTTGCAGGGCGTGAAACTGCTGGCCGATCCCGACTCTGCTAACGCTTGGGCGCAAAATCTTGCCCGCGATGCTGGCGCCAAATTGATTGCCGGTATCGACCCAGTCTCTCTGCCTAAAGCCCAAAAAAATGCCGCCGAATTAGCAGGTATGCGCGCCAGCCACATCCGTGATGGTGTCGCTGTCAGTCGTTTTCTTGCATGGCTCGATGCTGAAGTCGCGGCTAATCGTCTGCACGATGAAGCCACTCTTGCCGACAAGTTAGAGAGTTTCCGCCTCGAAGATCCCAAGTATCGCGAGCCAAGCTTCGACACCATCTCCGCCGCTGGCGCCAATGCGGCCATGTGTCACTATAACTATAACAATGGCACGCCTGCGATGATGACGATGAACAGCATCTACTTAGTGGATTCTGGCGCTCAATATCTGGACGGCACCACAGACGTCACCCGCACCATAGCCATTGGCGAAGTGAGTGATGAACAGAAAAAGATGGTGACACTGGTACTTAAAGGCCATATCGCCTTAGATCAAGCCCGCTACCCTAAAGGCACGACAGGCCAACAACTCGATGCTTTTGCCCGCCAATATCTGTGGCAACATGGCTTTGATTACGACCACGGCACAGGCCATGGCGTCGGTCATTTCCTGAGTGTGCATGAAGGCCCACAGCGCATCGGTAAAAATCTTAATGCTATCGCCTTAATGCCTGGCATGGTGTTATCAAATGAGCCAGGTTATTACCGCGCCGACAGTTTTGGCATTCGCCTCGAAAACCTAGTGGTAGTGCAGCATTGCGAAGCCTTAAAGGGTGCCGAGCGTGAAATGTATGAATTCGATGCCCTAACGCTGATCCCCATGGATGCCCGCCTTATCGATAAGAGCCTGTTAACCCAAGGCGAAATCGACTGGTTTAATGCTTACCATCAGAAAGTGTTTAATACCCTGTCGCCATTAATGTCAGGCAGTGAGCTTGAGTGGCTGACAAAAGCAACACAAGCTATCTAACCCCCACAGGTAAATCTCATTAAATAAGCCCAAGACGATTGTCTTGGGCTTATTGTTTTCGCCTAATAAAATCACACCATCTTAGGCTGCGCTACAGTCGACTGGGGATCATCCAGCAACGAAGCTTTTGAAAGCACCTCAAACTCGGTATGAATTTGCATAAAACAATCGACTAACACAGGATCAAAATGTTTGGCTCGGCCCTCAAGAATCATGGCTTTGGCATCTTCATGAGTAAAAGGACGCTTATAGCAGCGTGGCGATGTTAACGCATCATAAACATCGACTAGAGCGACAATTCTTGCGGATAAGGGAATATTTTCTTCTTTTAATCCAAGTGGATAACCACTACCATCCCATTTTTCGTGGTGTCCAGAGGCAATATCTCTACCCATTTTGATAAAGGTGCATTGGGGAGCATACTCTAACAAACTGGCCAGCACCTGACCCCCAATAACGGGATGCGCCTTAATTTGTTCAAACTCATCTGGAGTTAACCGGCCTGGTTTTAGCAAAATCGCATCGGCAATGCCAACTTTGCCTATGTCATGCAAAATTGCCGATAAGCTAATATCTTGGATAAAGTCTTCATCTAATTCTGGAGGCGAATTGTCAGCCAACATTCGCTGGGTAGCGAGCATTTTTGAGTATTGCCGCATTCTCAACAAATGCGCTCCGGTTTCATTATCTCGATATTCAGCAAGCTTAGCTAAACCCAGTACAGTCGCTTGCCGAGAAGCTAGTGTAGAATCGAGGGAGGAGGTTAACTTGCCTAAGAGATAAGCAATAGTCAGGGTTACCATCGCATTGGTTACGAGGAAATTGATTGAAACAACAGCCCAAATGCCAGTGCTATATCCTTGAGTGACGGGCCAAATCAGCCACTCATAATGATACGCCACCCCAATCAAAATTAAGCTCACACCATTTAAAACTTGGGCGTATATGCTCGCCTTAGTGCCTAAAAAAATGTTACTCAGCGGAGGAAAAATAAATAGCCAGAAAAATCCAGCGCCTGACGGCCCTATCGCAATAAGAAATCCAACACCAATGGCATAGGCAAGCAAACATCCTAAACTAAATCTAAGCCGATCAGAAAAATGAGGATAAAAAAGCAATAAGACTAATAAGAAATATGCAAAGGTATCAAAAATCGCCATGCCCCATAAATCGGCAGCAATACAAAGATAAACACTGGTGAAATACACAGGCACACACAGGATCGCAAGAAACCCAAATAACCGTTTAAAAATCACTCGGCGCCAATGAGTTAAACCTGATGTATAACGAGCAAAGTCACTCGGCAGTGCTCTTGCCATAAAAATCCCTTTGCAATCAAGTACTACCTTTGGATGATTTAAAGCCTAAGTTCACAATTTATCGACCTAGGTCTCGCAATTTTATTTAACAAGATAATGACTTGCACAAAACCAATTAAATGCGGACTAAAACCCATAATGCTTAAAAATGTGTTCACATTACGACTGCCTGCTGACATTTATGAAATTAAATTTGGCTCCTTCTGCCAAGCTAGCGCTCGCCGAAATAAGGAATGAAGTGTCATTCTTTTATTCAAATAACGAACGGTTCTTAAGACTGAGTAAGCGTAAATGCTTGCCATAAAACCCATTTAGGCAGCATTTATTTATCTTAGCGCCCTTTTATGCAAAAGCACTGCATCTACGGACTTTACCTTGCACAAATGCCATTAAATTCGCCCAAATAATCCTTAAACATCAACACGCCTAACAAGTTTAGTCAAAGACGCCAAGAATGGTTGCCATATATTGAGGATTCTCCCGAATAACTTCATCTCACATGAAGGTGAATATGACATAAATTTGGCTACAAGACAGGATAAACACTCGTTTAAATAGCAATAAAAAACTAATATTTTTAAAAAGTTATAAAAAGAAAAATACATTACTTTTCTTATGGGTAATGCTAAAAACCACTCTCCAATATCCACACAAAAATGATACCATTATCACATAATTAGCCGACCCCCATGAGAGTCGGCACAAGCTTTAGCATTACATTTACCCTAATCATAATATCGGCCCAGAATGGACACACGAAATGAGCCAGAGTAACCCTAGTCACAATAAAATCAGTAACAACCATCATCACGCACAAGAGATCCGCCTCACTCCTCAAGACGAATTGATATCCACCACAGATACCCGCGGGATTATTACTTATGTTAATCAACGATTTGCCGAAGTATCAGGATACAGTGCCGAAGAATTAATTGGGCATCAGCATAACAAAGTACGTCATCCCGATATGCCTAGTGCCGCTTTTAAAGAGATGTGGCAAAAACTAAAATCCGGCCAATCTTGGCGTGGCATAGTTAAAAATCGCTGTAAAAATGGCGATTTTTATTGGGTTGATGCCTTTGTTTCTCCCGTGTTTGAGAATGGCACAATTGTTGGTTATCAGTCGGTTCGTCTGCAACCGCAGGCAGCCTATGTCACTAGAGCAACAGCTATTTACCGCAGGTTATTGGACAATAAATCCATTACTAAGCCACTTAGTTTAATGCAAAAACGTGTTGTCTCTGCTGTCGTTGCATCGACAGGATTATTAATTGCGGGTTACCTTTGGGGTTGGGGAGTGATTATCGCTGGCGCGATTTTAATGGGCCTTAACTTAGCTATCTTCTACGATGAAGCCTTTCGTATTCCGGCCAAGTTGATTGATATGCAAACAAAATACGATTCTATAAGTCGCTACATCTACTCGGGAGCTGACACCTCATCGATTCTCGATTTTCAATTGATTTTATTACAAGCCAAGATGAATGGCGTACTCGGCCGCACTCAAGATCAAGCCAATCAATTGCATGCGATAGCCGATCAACTTGTGGTTACCACTGAACAAACCTATGCCAGCCTAGATCAAGAGAAAAATCAGCTCGAGCAACTAGCAAGTGCAATGGAAGAAATGAGTTCGACGATTACCGAAGTTGCTCAAAACACTCAACGAACCTCAACCAGCATTAATACCGCCTATGATCTCTGCCTAAAAAGCAGCGCGAATATGAAGGCTAATACCCAAAAGGTCGAACAGCTGGCTAAATCCGTCGCCGATGCCGCGAATAATGCCAATCTGCTTAATCAAGAAGCTGAACGAGTTGCCAGTGCCATGGGTGAGATTGATTCTATTGCTGAGCAAACTAACCTGCTTGCCCTCAATGCCGCCATTGAAGCCGCGAGAGCGGGTGAACAAGGGCGCGGCTTTGCGGTGGTGGCCGATGAAGTGCGCGCCCTATCGAGCCGCACTCAGTTATCGACCAACAGTATTTCGCAGAGTGTCGATAAGATGTTCAGCATGTTAAATGCGTGGGCAAAAGAAATGGAGCAAAGCCGCCAACATGCAGAGCAATGCGCTAACGACATTCAAACCTCCGCCGAAAACGTCAACACCATTTACCAAGAAGTCAGCGAGATCCACACCTTTGCACAGCAAAATGCGGTGGCCGCCGATCAGCAGCGCCAAGTGGTGCATGAAATCACCAACAATATTCATTTCATCACCCAAAGCAGCAGTGAAAACCTCGCGGCAACGCATCAGATTGGTGATGCCGCCAATCATTTAAAACACAGCGCTGAAAAAGCACTTGGCCTACGCCGCGCCTTTGGCTAGCTGTAATGCCGCGCGATTGTCGACACACAATAGCGCGGCATCCTTTATCCAACCCAATCCACGCCTTAAGTTAATCCTCTATTATCAGCAAAACAGCAGCAATATCGTTATAAACAGCCAAAGGGTTAAAAAGTACAGGTTTTAACCGAAAATTTTGCTATACTCCGCGCCCGCCATTTTTCTAACCGCTAAGCGTTAGAAAGGCACAAACAAGTGCGTTAACGTTCGCCCATGGCAGAATACTTTGCTGTAAAAGTGTCTGTAATAGGGTGAGGCGCTTGAATGATTGAATGAGTGAATGACAGGAATCCAAAATGAGATTTGAATCTTTTAGTTTTTGCCCCGAGATTTTACGCGCTATCTCAGATTGCGGTTATCAAAAAATGACACCGATTCAGCAGCAAGCGATCCCAGCCATCCGCCGCGGCCAAGATGTGCTCGCCAGCGCGCAAACCGGCACAGGTAAAACCGCCGCCTTCGCACTGCCGATACTACAAAAAATGGTTGAAAACCCAAGTGAAACCTTAAAATCTAACACGCGGGTATTAATCCTCACTCCGACTCGCGAACTTGCCGCCCAAGTAGCAGAAAACGTTGAAGCCTACAGCAAGTATTTAAATTTCAGCGTATTAACGATCTACGGTGGCGTAAAAGTTGAGACTCAAGCGCAAAAGTTAAAACGCGGTGCCGATATTATTGTCGCGACCCCTGGCCGTTTACTTGAGCACCTTACCGCCTGTAACTTAAGTCTGTCCAGCGTTGACTTTTTAGTGCTCGATGAAGCCGATCGCATGCTGGATATGGGCTTTAGTGCCGACATTCAAAAAATTCTTCAAGCGGTCAATAAGAAGCGTCAAAACCTACTGTTTTCAGCTACCTTCTCCAGCGCAGTGAAAAAACTGGCTAACGAGATGATGGTCAAACCCCAAGTGATCAGCGCCGATAAACAAAACACGACAGCCGATACCGTTAGCCAAGTGGTGTATCCGGTAGAGCAGCGTCGTAAACGCGAGCTATTATCGGAGTTGATTGGTAAGAAAAACTGGCAACAAGTGTTAGTGTTTACCGCGACCCGCGATGCAGCGGATACTCTGGTTAAAGAATTAAATTTAGATGGTATTCCCTCTGAAGTTGTCCACGGTGAAAAAGCCCAAGGTAGCCGTCGCCGTGCGCTGCGCGAATTTGTATCCGGTAAAGTACGTGTGCTAGTGGCGACCGAAGTGGCCGCCCGCGGTTTAGATATTCCCAGCCTTGAGTATGTGGTCAACTTCGACTTACCTTTCCTTGCCGAAGACTATGTTCACCGTATCGGCCGTACTGGCCGTGCAGGTAAATCTGGGGTTGCTATTTCATTTGTGAGCCGTGAAGAAGAGCGCACCCTAGCGGATATTGAAAAGCTAATCGGCCAAAAAATTCGCCGCATTACCGTGCCAGGATATGAGGTCGGTAGCCGTGAGTTGTTGTTAAAACAGCTGCAAACCCGTCGCAGTTTTGCCAAAAAACAACAGCGACTCGACAACGTCAGCGAGCAGATCATCGCCGAAAAAAGCATGCAGGGCCGCCGCGTGAAAATGAAAGTTGGTCAAGCCCCAAGCAAAGGCAAAAAACTCAAATAATGTTGTGTTGATAACTATCTTAACGCGCTAATTTAATACACTAATAATAATGTCAAAGCGTCCTTAAACGGACGCTTTTTTATTACCATTTAAAACCTATCTGACTCAGAGTGATTTTCGGGCATCGTGTTCTTATTGCAATATCCGAGTGATAGCACTGATTAACAAACCCAATAAATAACGACAAATACTGCAATAAATTTCGCATCTCGCCGTTCTTATTTCTACGTTTACTACCCATGCTCAGTCCACCCAAGCACACAGGCTAATAACGGTTTACCGTTAACAGCAGAATATTTAATTGAAACAAAAACTAATGACAAGGAGATATGCTCTAATGCAGTCCACACTACAGCGCTTTTTACTGACCATAAGCCTACTGCTCGGCAGTTTTAGCACGCTCGCTCAACCTATCGCCAAAGATGAATATTCGGTTAGCCCACTACTCAATGGCGAGCAAATCCCCGCAATCACTTTGCAAGACATGAATGGCCAAAATGTTGATTTAGCCAAATTAACGGCACAAAAACCAACGATTTTCTTCTTTTACCGTGGCGGCTGGTGCCCGTTTTGCAACAACCAAATGGGACAATTAAAAGCGATCGAGCCAAAACTCATTGAAATGGGTTTTCAATTAGTGGGTATATCACCCGATACGCCAGCACTGTTAAAAGCCTCTGCGGCGAAAAATGAGCTGAAATACTTATTACTTTCAGATGAAAAAATGCTTGCATCGCAAGCCTTTGGGCTTGCCTTTTATACCAGCAAGCAAGTTACTGAGACTTACCTGAGCCGCTTAAAACTGGATAATCCACTTTGGACAACGCCCGAAGGCGATAAAAGATTAGTCCTGCCAGTACCGGCAATTTATATTGCTGATACTCAAGGATTAATCCATTTCCAATATGTGAATCCCAACTACAAGGTGAGACCTGCACCTAAGTTGATTCTGACGGCGGCTAGCCTCGTCGGTGCGCCATAATAATCCATATCCCACCCAAGCAGCCGCTAAGAATCGTTATCGATTTAGCGACTGCTTTGCTAAACTAGCTCCGCCGCAATAAATATCGCCCCAATTTAATCAGATCAATCCCTTTAGCCCGCGGCGGAGCCACAATGAATTCTCAAACCTATAATCAAGCCATACTCGAACTCGCACTGGCGGGGCTTACCGATTTAACCACTTCAGCTCAAGCCAAAAAAGCCCAACGCACCCCCGCTCAGGAAAGCCATTTTTTATGCAACTGGATGGTTGAAGCCCTGAAGGAAAAACGCTTTTCAAAATTGGTTGCTGAAGATCTGACCACGTGGATCCGTATGGCTCGCAGCCAAGGCGCTGGCGCCGAACTTAAGCGGTTATTGGAAAGAATTGTTCATCAATATCAGAGCGTTGAAAACTCGCACGTGGAGTTAGGTACGGCGTTAAACGCTATGATTGCCGAGTTAACACAGCTCGAATGGCTAGTGTTTACCGATACCGAAATTAATACGAAACTGAAGCTAGACGGTGATGGCCAATCTAGCTTAGTCATTGATGTTAAAGAATTTAACCAGCATATCCAAGATAATCAGCTCATCAAACCCATCAACTTATATGTCCGTGCCGATGAGCAGTTATTGGCGAAAATCGCCCTTTCCCATGGATTGCTTGTCAGCCAAGGTAATAAGAAAACGAGTCTTATCAAACACCATAAAACCTATCGAATTTATCCTCACAATCAGCAACCCGCATTGTGCCAACTGTTGGCTTAACGGCTGAAAACTGCTTGAATAGGTAAACTGCGCCACAGATAACCATTTTTTCACAACGAAAGAATACAATGTAGCGTAGTAACCACTAAGCTCGATCAACCAAGGAGTGAAGGACTCGATGGGTAAAGGAAGTATTCTCTATCGTTGCCTCGTTAAAGGCGTTTTATTACTGATTTTGTTTGCCCCTCAGTCCTATGCAGAACAACTCAAGTACAACATTACTGGCTCATATTCTTGGTATCCGTATTTTATTGCCAATCAACCCGATGCTCCGGGAATAATTTCTGAATTAATTCCGCAGATTTTATCCTTAGCGAATATTGAGGGAGAAAATCTGTCCTTGCCGCCCAAACGGACGAACAACGCCCTTGAAACGGGTCAATTAGATTTTGATGTGGTTAGCCCCAGTTGGTTTGAAAACCAAGATTTTGGTCCCTTATTCGTGAAATCCGATCCCATCATGCCTATCACTGAGTACGTAGTGACCAGACCCGAAAATGTTGAATCCTTTAAAGAAATCACTGGAATTAAAGGCAAGCAAATCGGTACCGTCAGGGGATATTTGTACCATGACGACAAGGAGTTTATCCGTGTCGATTTTACCTCTGAACAAGAGTTGATTAAGGCATTAGATAAACACCGCATCACGGCCATTATCTCGGGTAACTATCCCGCCTTATATTGGTCAAACAAGCTTAAGATCCCCGTTGGATTAGCCGCGGTGCATTCTGATGGCGTACTGGTGCTAAGGCTACGGAAAGAGCATGCTGCTCTACTACCTGCGCTCAATCACGCAATAGCGCAGCTAAAAGCCAATGGAAAAGTAGAGCAGATTATCAACAAATATACCCAAGCCTTCGCAAGCTAAATCGATAAAAGCTCATGTTTCCAAGTACTCACAAGAAAATGGCTCTGCAATAACGCGGCAAGTATGCAGCAACTTTAGTCTTTTCAAATCGCAAAGATGCAATGGATATTCAAGAGGATTTCGCGTTTAGTGCAACCTTAGGTTTTAACACCAAACGCTGCCCCTGATTAAGATGGGTTGTGCAGGCGACCCGCAATAAAGAAGCAAAGTTAGCCACTTCTCCGTGGCGAGTTAACACCTCTCGGTAAATACGGGTTAAAAATACCGCGACACTCAGCTCGGCATCTTCGGCAATCTCTTCAATAATCTGCCAAAAAATCGCCTCGAGGCGAACGCTCGTCACCACACCATCGATGCGAATGGAGCGGGTTTTGAGTTCAAACAGTTCGGGTTCGGCACCGGAATAGATTTCACACACAATATTACTCCCCAAGCAGCTATTGCGCTTTGCTCCAGCCATTGCGCCTTGCTTAAGTCCCCAGCGAATACTCAACTTAAGCCTCTACCCGAACTGTTATGCCATAAATTACACAGGATGAGTATCGTTAATTCAATAACTTGTTAAACTGCGCCAACCATGCAGGATGCGCTGGCCATGCGGGCGCGGTAACTAATTTGCCATCGGTAATTGCCGCAGTGACTTCAATATCACAATATTCAGCGCCAGCTTGTTTCACCTCGGGCGCGCAAGCGGGATAGGCTGACACTTTTTTACCGCGAACCACATTTGCCGCCGTGAGTAACTGCGCGCCATGGCAAATAGCCGCAATCGGTTTATCTTGGGCGGCAAATTCTGCCACGAGGGCAATCACCGCAGGGTTTAGGCGTAAATACTCTGGCGCCCTACCACCTGGAAGCAACAGCGCATCAAAATCACTCGCGTTCGAACCAGCAAAATTGCCATTTAAGGCAAATAAGTGTCCTGGTTTTTCGGTATAGGTTTGGTCGCCTTCAAAGTCATGAATTGCCGTTTTAATGGTTTGCCCCGCCACTTTATCGGGACAAACAACCGTGACACTGTGACCCACCATTTGCAGGGCTTGGAACGGTACCATTAACTCGTAATCTTCAACAAAATCACCGGCGATAATCAAAATATTGGCCATGAGAAACTCCTTTTATTCGATAAGGGAAAACGCAACAGCGGATTTCACTCTACTCCGACCATTAAATTTAGGGTAATAGTGGAATACTACAAATCGATACAGCCGTTTCAGGCATAAAAAAGCGCCCGTAGGCGCTTTAGTCTTTGGTGATTGACCACTCTTAATTATTTATCTTTGGTTCAATCATGGCCTGTTGCTGACTATAACCATTCAGCCCAGTGTTGGCCGATTTCACCACATTTAAGGCCTCGGTCGTCAGTGCATTATTGCCATTGAGCAGATCGTTCAAAGTGCCAGAATCCGCTTGGACTAAGCCTAATTCACGTAGCATGGCATCGACAACTGGCGCATTGGCGCGATAGTTTAAGGCTGCGCTAGTCACTTGTTCAGCGATACCACCTTGGTTGATGGCGGAACTATCACCACCCGTAGCAAATTGATGACCAGCACCATAACCTTGAAGAATTTTAATACCTTCGATGTTTTCCAATGGTTTAACCGCTTGAGCAACAATTTCTGGCAAGGCTTTTAAGATCGCAAGGGATTTTTGCAGCGCAATCTGCTCATCACGCAGCACGTTTTCGGCTTCGTACAGAGCTTGTTTACCAGCCGCTTCAACGGCATAGACTTTTTCATCCGCCTCGGCTTGCAGTTTTTTCGCATCGGCACTGGCACGCGCTTCAATCAAAATCGCACTCGATCTGTCTTCCGCGGCACGTTTCTCGGCTTCAGCTTGCACTGTCACACCAACAGCATCGCGCTCCGCTTCCTTACGGGCATCAATCACTTCAATTTCTTTGCGACGATTGGCTTCCGCCACTTGGCGCGCTGTGATAACCGCTTCCTCTTTCTCCACTTTCAGCTTTTCCGCTTCTGCTGCGCGGGCACGGGCGGCCGACTCTTCTTCCGATTTAGCGGCTACCGCGATGTGTTTTTCCTGCTCGGCGACTTCGATATCACGTTGCTGTTGAATACGCGCCTGTTCGATAGATTTACGTTTTTCAATCTCGCGGGTTTCAATATCTTTGGTCTTTTCAATTTCCGCGGTTTCGATAGCACGTTCTTTGGCAATTTCGGCTTCACGTTCTTCACGCGCCTTGTTTTCTTTTTGCTTAATAATTTCAGCTTTTTGCTCTGCGCGCTTAAATTCGAGTGACTGTTGCTGGATAAGACGTGCTTCTTCTTCCGACTTTTCAATCTCCAGCGATTCTTTTTCAGCCTCTAAGTTACGCTGCTCAATCTTAATGCGGTTTTCCTGCTGAATATCGTTGGTTTCTTTACGCTTTTCTTCAATGATTTTAGCTAGACGCGCGCGACCTTCTGCGTCGAATGCGTTGTTTTCATTGAAAAACTGCAAGTCGGTTTGGTCAAATCCCGTCAAGGAAACTGATTCAAGTTCTAAACCGTTTTTCTCTAAATCGTTCGCAACGTTGTTCTGCACCCGTTGTACAAAATCGGCTCGCTGCTCGTGCATTTCTGTCATGGTCATTTCCGCGGCGACCGCACGCAACACGTCGACAAACTTAGACTCCATCAGCTTTTTCAGCTCTTCCACGCGCGTGGTACGGGTACCTAAGGTTTGTGCCGCCATCGAAATGCCATCAGCATTAGGTGCCACCCGCAAATAAAAGTCTGCTTTAACATCAACTCGCATACGATCTTTGGTGATCAGTGCATCTTTTTGAGTTTTTTCCACTTCGATACGCAGGGTATTCATGTTCACTGCAATGGTTTCATGCAGCACGGGCAAGACGATTGCGCCGCCGTCTTTAATGATTTTTTCACCACCAAAACCAGTACGCACAAAGGCCATTTCCTTCGTTGCCCGTTTGTATAACTTGGCGAAAATCAGACCAATCACAATCAGGCCAATCAATACCATTGCGGCAACCAACAATACAAAATTGCTCGAACTGGTGACTTCGTTTAACACATCCATTTGCTTTCCTTCTTCGTTAATAGCTTTGGAAAATTAATTATCAAAGCGAGTCGCAGACCAGACTCTTCCCTCTCTTTTAAGCAGCACCACTTGAGTACCACTAGCAAACTCGATACCTGAAGTTTCAGGCTCGACTAATACATAATGTTTTTGTTGATGTTTATCGCGAACAACCGCTTCCGATGGCATGCCTTTAATGGCGCAGCCTAAGGTGATAGTGCCGACATAACCGCTTAAGTCATCAAGGGAGATGGCGGTAGATTCATTTTTGGGGAGCAAATCGGCCAGTACTCGGCCAAGATAGCGACAAGACAATGCACTGCCGACTATGGCTATAGGTAAGGTAAATAGTTGCGGCAGCAAGGTAGCCGAGACTATTAAGCTAATGTAATTAACGAGATAGCCTGCAATGGCAAAACTGGTTAGTGCCAGCACAAACCAGATAAGTAGCGGCAAACGATTGAGACAAAGCCAGCCAGCAATCCCTGTGAGTCCGCTACCACCAATATCAGCATCATACTCAACATCAGCAGGCACCCACTGGTCTAAGGCGCTCATCATACTTAATCCTATGACGAGTGATAAGGCTTCAAAAACACCAAGGACAAGCACACAGGCGAAGGCAATAGTGTAAGGTAGGTTAGGCTGTTCAACTAAAAACGCCCACATAGTCATCTCCTTGAACGATACAGCAGTCCATTTACTTCACTGTAATTATCAACTTACGAGTGACAGCATAGCAAGGCAAGCTTAGTTTCCAAACAAAAATTTATCCTAAAGTAGATTTGAATAACTCCTCATTACGCCATAATGGCGTGAGCCGTTATGGTCAATAATATTCACGTCCTCCCTTTAGGGGTCTAGTGTGCTTTTGACTGCATGATATTATCATGCTGTTATTGTTATTTTTCGTGCTAATAGATAACGACCGCACCTTAAGATTGAGTCTATGGATACCGCTATGAACACCAAACAACCTACGCCAAGTTACGATAAACTTACGGCGCATTTCCAGAAAATTTCACATTTTGAACATTTGAGTGCGCTAGGCGATTGGGATCAGGCAGCAATGATGCCCTTGGGCGGCGGCAGTGAGCGTGGCGATGCCATGGCCGAACTCGCATTGCATATCCATACCCTTAAAACGTCCCCTCACCTTGGTGACAATCTCGCTCTTGCCGCGCAAGAAGCGCTTACCTCAGAACAACACGCCAACCTAAGGGAAATGCAATATCAGTATCAACAGGCGACTCTAGTGCCGGGTGAGCTGGTTCAAGCCAAAACCAAGATGGCCTATCAGTGTGAAAATGCCTGGCGTGAGCAACGTAAAAACAATGATTGGCAAGGCTTTAAACCTAATCTTAAGGCGATAATCGCCCTTGCGAGGGAAGAAGCTTTAATCCGCGCCCAAGCGCAAAATATTTCCCCCTATGATGCCCTGCTCGATAAATTTGAGCCTGGCATGACTACCGCAAAGCTTGAGCAAACCTTTGGTAATTTAAAAACTTGGCTCCCCACGCTCATCCAAAATGTACTCGAAAAACAAGCCGGTGAGCCAACACTTAAGCTTAACGGCCCCTTCGATATCAAGGCGCAGCAAGCCCTTGGCCTCGATGTGATGGCGTATTTAGGATTTGATTTTAACCATGGCAGGCTCGATATCAGTAGCCACCCATTCTGCGGCGGTGTACCGAGTGATGTGCGCATCACGACGCGTTATAACCAAGCCGATTTTAGTAGTGCTATCATGGGCATAGTGCATGAAACTGGCCACGCCCGTTATGAACAGGGTTTACCGAAACAATGGCGCGGTCAACCCGCAGGACTGGCTCGTTCCATGGGCGTCCATGAGAGCCAAAGCTTATTTTGTGAAATGCAGCTCGGTGCCAATCCCGCGTTTTTACGGCAATTGCAGCCACTGATTAAACAGCACTTAGGCTGCGATTTCAGCGCCCAAGACTTGGCAAGACACTACACCCGCGTCAATCCAGGGCTTATCCGCGTCGATGCCGATGAAGTCACCTATCCTTGCCATATTTTATTGCGCTTTGAGGCCGAAAAAGCCTTTATCGACGGTAGCTTGAGTGTGGATGATCTACCCGACTTTTGGTCAAGCCAGATGCAACAACTGCTCGGGATCAATACCGATGGTAACTATCGCGATGGGTGTATGCAGGATATCCATTGGGCAGTCGGTGAACTTGGCTATTTCCCTAGCTATACCCTAGGCGCCATGTATGCTGCTCAGTGCCGTTTTGCAATGGAGCGAAGTTTAGGCCCCATTGAAAACCTTATCGATAACGGTCAGTTATCCCAAGTATTTGACTGGCTTGGCAAGCATATTTGGTCCAAAGGCTCATTACTGACAACGGATGAACTCATCATTCAAGCCACGGGCGAGCCGTTAAACAGTCAATATCTGGCTAAGCATTTAACTCAACGCTATTTGGGCTAAATGCAGTAGCGCTAGGTCATAAAGCGTTGGCAATAACACTCTAGCGCTTAGACTTGGCGCAATCGCATCACTATCGGAGTTTCAAAGCTTTTGCTGCGATTTGGGTATATAATCCCGGACTTATTTATTCAAACTGTTTTGGACGGAAAAAGGTCGACCATGTTATTGCGTGCAATCACCCCACAGGATTGGGATGCTATTTTACAGATCCAGGAAGAATGTTATTCTCAACTGGATCCTGAACCCCTGCATGTATTGCAAAGCAAGTGGCACGTCTCACCTCAATCCTGTTTTGTATTTGAGGTAAATGAGTCAGTGGTGGGCTATTGTCTTGCTCATCCTTGGACCACCAATATGCCTCCCGCACTTTATGAGCCAATCACCCATTTACCTAAGGCCGATACTTTGTATCTGCACGATATTGCGATATCGGCAAAGGCTCAAGGTTTAGGCGCGGGGTCTAAAGCCTTAATGCGTCTAAAGCAGCTTGCCGATCGCTTTAACTTGAGCTCCCTCTCCTTAGTGGCAGTGCAAGGCGCTGATAGCTATTGGCGCAAAATGGGCTTTAAACCTAAAGCCATAGATAAATGCCTTGGTAGCTACACTGATGATGCCATGTACATGATTTATAAACTTAATCATCGAGAAGAATGATGAATCCAACCCTGACGACTATCGGTTTACTCTGTCTTAGCAATATTTTTATGACCTTTGCTTGGTACGGACATTTAAAGTCCTTAGGCTCAAAGCCTTGGATTATCGCTGCCTTGGTCAGTTGGGGCATCGCCCTGTTTGAATACCTACTGCAAGTGCCGGCTAACCGTATCGGCTACACAGTGATGAATGTCGGACAATTAAAAATCCTACAGGAAGTCATTACCTTAAGCTTGTTTGTGCCCTTCGCCTACTTCTACATGAAGGAACCACTGAAACTCGATTATCTCTGGGCGGGTCTGTGTATCCTCGGTGCGGTGTATTTTATTTTTAGAAGCGAATTTAATTAATTTCAGAACCATTTCAGGACTTATTTCAGGAGAAAACCATGGCGCGTCAAGTGACTTACACCTTCAAAGGTGAGACGAAAACCATTGCCTTTAGTTATGCTAAACATCACGATTTATACGAGGCCGTAGCGGAGGCCGAAGGTATAGACTTAACCAAGTTTCTGGCGATGGAGCAACAAATTGCCATGACCTCACGCAAAGGCGCCAAGGCTGAAAAAGATTATCGCAAAGTCGAATTTGCTCGCTTTGGGTTTAGCAATATCCACTTTGTACGTGATGAAGAACCAGAAGCCTAAACCTTATCGTCATTTATCCATTTAGAATTAGGATCGCCGATGTTAAATGCTGAACATGCCAACTTTCCCCGCGCCGGATTCTTTCGCCGCCTAGGGGCAATGATCTATGACCTACTGCTAGCGGTAGCCGTATATATGTTTTCGGGCGCTATTGGCTTTGGTATTTTTTTTGGACTCACAGCCTCTGGCCTCGTTAGCATGAATGGCTTTGAGCATGTGTCCGACGCCCTCAATGGCACACCGATTTACCATGGGATTTATCAACTTTGGTTAGCGCTCTGTGTAGGCACTTTCTATGCGCTATTTTGGAGTAAAGGTGGCCAAACCCTCGGGATGCGCGCCTGGCGCCTTAAGATCCAGCACCCAAACGGCCAAAATCTAAGCCTTATCACCGCTTACGCTCGCATTGTTTGGTCATTACTTGGTATTGGTAATCTGTGGGTGCTGATCAACGACGATAAACTCGCACTGCAGGATATGATGACCCGTTCTGAAGTAGTCGTGTTATCCAAAGAAGCTAACCAAATGCGTAATTGGCATGGCGCTTAAATTTAGCAGTTAAATCTCACTGTTAGTCGCTTATAAAATTGTCCCAATAAAAAACGACGCCATTGCGTCGTTTTTTATTACCCGCGCTTATCACCGCCGGATAAAGTAAAAGGCAATACCCGTAAACAGTAGACTTGGCGCCATCGCCCCGACATACGCAGGTAGTTCATAAACAATACTCATGGGGCCAAATATCTCATTACTGATATAAAAACTAAATCCAGCAACCACACCGAGTAACACCCGCGCCCCCATAGTCACTGTCCGCAACGGTCCAAATACAAAGGATAACGCCACCAGCATCATCACCCCTACGGTAACAGGCTGCATCACCTTGCGCCAAAGGGCTAATTCGTAACGACTTGGGTCTTGGCTATTGCTATTAAGATACTCTAAGTATCCCATTAAGCCGCGTATCGATAAGGCCTCAGGCTTAACCGATACCACACTGAGCTTGTCAGGCGTTAAACTTGAACGCCAAATATCTTCATCTAAATGCTCAAGTTTCACTTCGTCATAGCTTAAATCGGTACGCTTAACATCCGAGAGATGCCAGCTGTCTTTACTGAACAATGCACTTTTAGCATGCACTACATTGGTGAGTTTTAACTCACTGTTAAACTTATATAAAGTGATATTATTGAGCTTATCGATATCCGCAACTTCACCAATATTCACGAACAAATCACCATCTTTTGCCCAAATACCTCGGTGAGATTTAATCAAACTGCCACCGGAGAGTTTGATGGCCTGAAGTTCATTAGCCTTTTGCTCCGCAATTGGGGCGCCCCACTCACCCAATGCCATTACCATCAGCATCAGCGGCACGGCAGTTTTCATCGCCGATAGCGTGATCTGCAAACGCGACATGCCCGATGCTTGCATGACGACAAGCTCCGAATTAGAGGCTAACATCCCCATACCGATCAAGGCACCTAACAGCACGGCCATCGGAAAAAACATTTCAATATCGCGGGGAACAAGGAATAGCACATAAATCCCCGCATCCATCATAGTGTAAGTGCCGCGGCCCACTAAGCGCAGTTGGTCTACCCACTTAATAATGCCCGACAAACCTGTCAGCACCAGTAAACATAACGCCGAAGTGCTTAATAAAACTCGGGCGATATAAAGGTCTAAAATCTTCATGCAGCCACCTTTTTACGCGCCATTGCCGCTGATAAACGGGCAAATAGGGGCCTGTCTTTACCGAGCAGTAAAATCCCCATAATCAGTGCCGACAAATGGATCCACCACATGCCTAAATACTGTGGAATAACGCCATCTTGGAGCGCTTTACGACCCGCAACCATCAGACCAAAATAACCTAGGTACAAGAGAACAGCGGGGAGCATTTTGGCGAACTTGCCTTGTCGCACATTGACCCGAGCCAAAGGCACTGCAATTAAGGTCATAATAGGAATCGCCAACGGAATTGCTAGACGCCAATGAAACTCAGCTACGGCTTCAGAACCTTCCACTTTCATCAAGTCTGCCACCGGTAAAGCTGAAAGTTTACGGCGACGTTCATCAACCTGTTGTTCTTTGATTTGCATCTTATAGCCACCAAATTCAATCATTTGGTAGTCTTTTTGTTGTGGGCTGCCCTGATAACGCACCCCATCATTGAGTTGTAACTGCTGTGAGCCATTTTGATCTTCATTAACGCGTCCCCCCTTGGCAACAACGACGTTAGTCAAGCCAATTTCGTCATTTGGATCGGGGAGTTGGGCCACGAATACTTTTTCAAGCTCATTATCCTTGCCAATGCGTTCGACAAACAGTACCGCACGGCCATTGGGGCTGGCCTGAAAACGCCCTTGCACGAGCGCGGCAAGGCCTGCTTCAGATTGTGCTTTCTCCAGCACTTGGTTTTGTTGCTCCTCCGCCCAAGGCGCAACATAAAGGGATAAATATCCAGTAAACAACATGTTAATAACGGCGAGGATCAAAGTTACTCGAGTAACATACCATTCACTCACACCAACACCGTGCAGAATGACCATTTCATTCTCGGCATACATGCGACCATGGGCCATTAATATCCCAAGGAATAAGCTTAAAGGTAAAACCAGAACAACCAGATAGGGTAAATTAAGGCCTATCAAGGTGGCGATGAGAGAAGCGGGAAATTCACCGTCTGAGGCGTCGGCTAATATGCGCACGAAATGCTGGCTAATAAAAATAGTTAACAGTACAAAAAGTACCGCAATTTGCGCCTTTAAAACTTCTCGAATAAGGTATCTAAATACAATCACAGGTAGGATCCGGTCTCTAAACTTATCTTTTTGCTGGTAACAGACTAACTTTCATGTAAACTGTTTACTTTTGGTAGTTTTCTGACCAACTTCAGGGGTTCCTGGCTTACATTAAATGTCACGGCTTTTTCACAAAAACGTGACTCAAGTGCCGAGAATAAATCACCTTTGGAGTAATAACTTAGGCCCTTTTCGGGACAAGCAGACATTATCCAATAAATATAAAAATTTGTCTTTAAGAATCTAGGAGTGCTCATGGAGTTTAGCGTAAAGAGCGGTAGCCCCGAAAAACAACGCTCAGCCTGCATCGTTGTCGGTGTTTATGAACCCCGCCGTCTATCCGGTATCGCCGAGCAATTAGACAAGATTAGCGAAGGTTATATCAGTAATCTACTGCGTCGCGGCGATTTAGAAGGTAAGCCTGGGCAGATGTTATTACTGCACCACGTTCCTAATGTATTGAGTGAACGAGTGCTGTTAGTCGGTTGCGGCAAAGAACGAGAACTAGACGAGCGCCAGTACAAGCAGATCATCACTAAAACCATCAACACCTTAAATGAAACCGGTTCAATGGAAGCGGTATGCTTCTTAACCGAGTTACACGTTAAAGGTCGCGATACCTATTGGAAAGTTCGCCAAGCGGTCGAAACCACCAATAGCAGTTTATACAGCTTTGATGCGCTCAAAACCCGTAAAGGTGAGACCCGTCGTCCACTGCGTAAATTAGTATTTAATGTGCCAACTCGTCGCGAATTGACCTTAGGTGAACGCGCGATTGAGCACGGCATGGCCGTTTCTGCCGGTATGCATTTATGCCGCGATGTGGCTAACATGCCGCCAAACATCTGCAATCCAGCCTATTTAGCCTCTCAAGCTCGCCAATTGGCCGAAGTCCACGAAAATCTACATGTATCAACTGTAGGTGAAGAGCAAATGGCGAAACTCGGCATGAACTCTTACCTTGCCGTAGGTCGCGCCAGCGCCAATGAATCCATTATGACAGTGATGGAATACAAGGATGCCGTCGACAGCACGGAAAAACCTATCGTATTGATAGGTAAAGGCTTAACCTTCGATTCAGGCGGTATTTCATTAAAACCGGGCGAAGCCATGGATGAAATGAAATACGACATGGGTGGCGCTGCTGGTGTGATCGGCACCATGAAAGCCATTTGTGAAATGAAGCTACCAATCAACGTCGTCGGTATTCTCGCAGGTTGTGAAAACATGCCATCGGGCAACGCTTACCGCCCAGGTGACATTTTAACCACCATGTCAGGGCAAACTGTTGAAGTTCTGAACACCGACGCCGAAGGCCGTCTAGTATTGTGTGACGTGTTAACCTATGTTGAACGTTTCGATCCTGAATTAGTGATTGACACTGCTACGCTCACTGGCGCCTGCGTGATTGCCTTAGGTAAACATGCATCGGGTCTGTTCTCATCACATAATCCACTTGCGCACGAGCTACTCAATGCAGGTGAGCAAAGTGGTGACCGCGCATGGCGCATGCCACTGTGGGATGAGTACCAAGATATGCTCGATAGCCCATTTGCGGATATGACCAACTTAGGTGGTCGTCCAGCGGGCGCGATTACTGCGGCTTGTTTCCTCTCGCGTTTCGCGAAAAAGTACAACTGGGCTCACCTAGATGTTGCAGGTACGGCGTGGAACAGCGGTGCCAATAAAGGTTCAACCGGCCGCCCAGTACCGATTTTGACTCAGTTCCTGATCAACCGTGCTGGCGTCGAATTAGGCGAATAATCCCTAACAAGACCAAAAGGCGAAGAAACATTTCTTCGCCTTTTTTATGCCGCAAAGAAAGCGAAATGCCACTGAGACTAATACGATTAACTATCTGTTCATTCAATTTGATTGCGTGAGAAGAGTTAACAACCTAGATGTGAAAGAATACTGCTATTGAATATTTTTTGATTGACAGCCACGTCCTCGCCCTTTAGTTTTAGTCCCTATGAAAACAAATACCTTAGCGTTTTTTACTTTCTTTTTTACACCCCCACTCTAGGAGGCGGATTTACTGTGTAAAAACGAAAGTAAAAATCCAAAGCCTCCCACTGGGAGGCTTTTTCGTCTTAAACGCTTGAGAATCCGGCGGCAAATGAGGTCAGAATGCAAAAACCACAGCCTTTAAATCACACTCGAGAGCAAATAACCCAGCTCGACAATGAGCTTCTCTCGTTACTCGCCGAACGTCGCCGCTTAAGTCTTGAAGTGGCCCGCAGTAAAGAAGTGGATGTGAGACCCATTCGTGACACCCAAAGGGAAAAAGAACTGCTGGCAAGATTAGTGACGGCAGGGCGAGAAAAAGGCTTAGATGCGCATTATGTTATCTCGCTGTATCAAAGCATTATCGAAGACTCGGTACTGAATCAACAGGCTTATCTTCACGGCCGCGCGAACCCTGAAACGCAAAAACAACAATACTGTATCGCCTACCTTGGCGCCCGCGGCTCCTACTCTTACCTCGCCGCATCTCGCTATTGCCAACGTCGTCAGGTTGAGATGCTCGACTTAGGCTGCCAAAGTTTCGATGAGATAGTCCAAGCCGTTGAGTCAGGCCACGCCGACTATGGCTTTTTGCCGATAGAAAACACTTCGTCCGGCTCAATCAACGAAGTGTATGACGTACTGCAACATACAAGCCTGTCCATCGTTGGCGAGACGACTATCGAAGTAAGCCATTGCCTACTGGGCAAACCGGGCAGCAAACTGAGCGATATCAAAACTGTTTATGCTCACCCACAGCCCATCAGTCAGTGCAGCCGCTATCTTAGCCAGCACAAAGGCTTAAGACTGGAATATTGCTCAAGTAGCGCCGAAGCCATGGAGAAGGTCAACCAGTCTACCGACAATAGCGCCGCTGCGATTGGTAGCACAGAAGGTGGTGCGCTGTACCAACTCGAGTCAATTGAGTCTGGCCTTGCCAATCAAAAGATTAACCAAAGCCGCTTTATTGTTGTGGCACGAAAAGCCGTAGCCGTACCCGAGCAATTGCCCGCAAAAACCACCCTGATTATGGCCACAGGCCAAAAGGCGGGTGCGTTGGTTGAAGCCCTATTGGTGCTCAAGGCGCATCAACTGAATATGAGCAAACTCGAATCTCGCCCTATTCCTGGCACGCCGTGGGAAGAAATGTTCTATCTGGATATCGATGCCAATATTTCCAGCGAAGCCATGCAGCAAGGGCTCAAACAGCTCGAGAGGATCACGCGGTTTATCAAAGTATTGGGGTGTTACCCCTGCGAAACCGTAAAACCGACACAACTCAGCAATAGCCAATTGTTGATTGAACCTAATACCTCTAAAGCCGAAGTATTCAGTGAAGTAAGCACTAAGTCATCTCCCTATCGTTACACTAAGGCTTATAAGGCGCAGGCGAGTGAAATTCACTGCGGCCCCTTTACCATTGGCACAGGCCATCTTGGTGCTATTGCCAAGATGACTCTGAGCAAAAGCCTGCTGTTAGAGTCGTCACCAGCCGTCTTATCCGCCTTTGAGCGCAGAGTGAAACAGCTAAAAGAAGCGGGTTTCCAAGCGGTGATTTTAGACGTATGCCACTCGCTCGCCTCAGCAGAAGCCATCATCCCTAAGCTGCGCCAAACCCTGCATCAGTATGATTTGCTTTGTGTTATTGCCATCGAACAGGCGACGGATATGCCGTTGGCGACAGGCCAAGCGGATATGTTGTTCTTAACGGGCAAACAAATGTTTAATCAGGCCTTGCTGACTCAGGCAGGCACCCTGCCGATTCCGCTATTCCTCGAACGTCACGATATGGCAAGTTATGAGGAGTTTATGGCGGCAACGGAGACGATTTTAAGTCAAGGTAACCAACAGCTTATCCTATGTGACTCGGGCATTCGTACCTATAACAATGCCAACTTACCTACTTTGGATTTAGCAAGCCTCATCCAAATCAAGGCCAACAGTCATCTCCCTATAGTGATTAATCCTTGTTATGCAATCAGCGAAGATGCGCTGCTACTGCAAACTCAAGGGATTAAACAGCTCAAAGCCGATGGTCTAGTGCTGAATTGCTCCCTCGAAGAAGATAAAGCACATGACACACTGGCGCTGATGGCCGAGGTCGTCAGGGAGTTATATCGCTAATTTGCGCGAATAACGATACCAAAGAACATACAGCCACGAATATCGTGGCTGTCTTGTTTAGGGCTTTTAGGATTTTAGGCCTCAAGCTTAAACGCAGCAGGGCTAGGTTCGCTCAGGCGCAATCTGGCTATTGGTATCTGTTGCCACCGCATTACTGCGGCGAATTAACCCCGTCATACTCGATCCCTGCACTAGGATTGAAAACACTACCACGGCATAGGTCATTACGAGTACAAGCTCTCGCAGCTCGACACCGCTTTGTGAATCAATAATAACGCCCTCGGGTAAACTCATCGCCATGGCCAAGGCTAAACCGCCTCTGAGCCCACCCCAGATAAGTATCGACTCGGCATAGGGATTGTAAGACTTAACCAACCTAAATCCGATATAGGGCAAATATACACTCACCGCCCGCGCCGTTAACACCAATGGAATAGCCACTAACATAAACCACCATAATGGCGCCTTAAAGGTGACGAGTGTAGCGCGGCGCGAATTATGATCACGCGTCGCTACAAACTTGATCATCTGATTCTATCGCTTACTGGCCCCATTTGCCTATCACGTTTAAACGCTGATGAGAGGCTATCTAAACCTCGTTTAAACGCCCTGTATACATCCCTTTCCCATACCACAATTTCACTCTCTCGCACGGTTTTTCGACTTGCATTTCGAAAGAAAAGCAGTGGGCATTTCTGTGATTTAATTTTCTCAGACAATTTACTGACTCATGCGGGCATAAATTTGCGCGATTTTGAATCTGTTTTATTGTTTGTTAAAACCCAAACATACTTATAAGAAGGAGATTTTATGCATGCAGTTCATGCAGATTCGTTTCAAAGTATAGAAAACAAGGTTGTATTACTTATGGATTGCCTGGAGGGTAAGCGAGTCGAGCTGGGACAGTCGAGTCATATAGCATGGTTTGAACACTTAAACTCTATTCTGACGGATGTGCAAAACTTAAAACACCAGCTCAACAACTAACCTGAAAGCCCCGTGAGGGGCTTTTATTTATCCAGCTAAATCTCTACCCCATCAACTAAAACAGCGCCTGCGAACTCTGGCAAAGCTATCATGTGAGCATAGGCTGCTTGGCGCGGTGTCATGCCGTCAAAATCTGGATTATCCAAGTTAATACTGAATACCTTAGTGTTACGGCCATCCTTAAAAATCTCCACTGGAGGCTTACCAGCATCAAACGCGGCTTGTGACATAAATACGCTAACTATCGCACTACAGCCACAGCCGCCATTTTGTGACTTTAGGATTTTATAGGATTGATTTACCGCTTCACCATCACCACCAGGGGCGGCAATAATATCTAATCGCTCTGAACTAGAAGAGTTATTGCTTACGTTAAGCTCTGAAATTACCAGCATAGGGTTAGTTAGTTCTAAACCCGATGCCAGCGTAATGGTTGGTAATGTAAATGCCATAATGACCTCTATTGCTCTGTTGATATAAGTGAAAGTGTTTGACGTGAAACAATGGTGTTTAAAAACGGGCGTGAGTGACTAGATATGTAAATTCTGTACGTTGTATTTGCAGTAGATGCATTACTATCAACGAATGTCATACTGCCTGCACAGTTATACGAAACACGATAAGTGGTTGTAGGCCAAGTTTCTGTATCCACGTCTTTGAATACAGTACCTGTAAATGTACCACTAGCTCCTGAGACATCTTGCCAGCTTCCGGCGATAAAACGCTGCACTTTCCAATGCAATACTTCAGCTGTTGTGACATTCCCTGGGTCAACTGTTTGTGAGTAATTAGCGCTGCAACTATACGAAACAACAACCGACTTTGGTTTGCCATTAGTTCCAAAAGCCCCAACTTCAAGAGCGATTGATGCCGCGGGATAAAGAACTATTGTGGTATTTTGTGCTCCATTTTTCAGCACACCCGCGCTGAGCGAACCGCCAAAGTAGGCGTCACCATTTGCAGCCAGATAAGTTATCGCGTTAGATTTTCTTAGGTTAGCCCAATCAGGTGAACCGTTGAGCAGCAGTTTAGGCCCGTACCATTCAACCAGCCCATCAGGGCCAAATGCTGTTGCAGATTGCACCTTCATAAACGCGGAACCAATCAAGCGAACCTCGCCGCCCTCGATAATCGGTGATGAGATTTTTTCACCCGCTTTTATATGGCGTCCTAGGATTGCATCGGATGCAATTGAGTTAGCAGTAAGCCCACCGAACACAGCCAAACGAGCCACTAAATCATTGAATAACGCACTGGTACCGACCAGCTTGTTAATCAGTGCGGTATCGGCTTGTATTTCATTGGCAGTCAGGCCGCCAAATGCACCTATGCGGGCTTTA
Source organism: Shewanella sp. 8A (assembly GCF_023475945.1). NCBI lineage: Bacteria > Pseudomonadati > Pseudomonadota > Gammaproteobacteria > Alteromonadales > Shewanellaceae > Shewanella > Shewanella sp. 8A. The sequence continues at coordinate 46,451 of NZ_JAMDJP010000001.1, read as the reverse complement.
AACTTATCGAATAAGCCGCTATTACCGATGATTTGACTTGCTGAGATTTGGCCGCCGCCAAGGACAGTTACCGATGGATTTAACCAACGATCAGTTGTTACCACACCACCGTTGTAATAACTGAGCGCCCTTAAACCAACACGTTTAATACCAGGGTTCAAACGGCAAAAAAAGAATACATTTAATGACTCTGGAACGGCTGAAACATCTACATCAGCACCGATGATATATGCTCGCATTTTTCGAGTTTCACCATCCAGCATTTGTCCATACCAAAAGTAAAAATTGCCAGAGTTCTCAACAAAATTACCATTAGTGTCAAATGACTGAACCGAGTTATTACCATCAGCATACATGCCAAAATATCGCTGCCCGAATAAGCCACCACTTACATGATGAATACTAAAATTGACCTCATAAATCTTGCTATGATCAATATCAAACGGCTCACAAAACCCTTCCACATTACCTGAAGTGGTTATTTCCATTGCCTTAATCAACTGCCCAGCATGCCAATGGTCAACGAGCGGAAAACCGCTCCATCCCTTTGCATCACCAGTTAAGCTGAAGTTATTTACTAAGTTGCGGGATAGTACATCTAGCTTATCAACCGTGATCGCTTTGGCAGCAATACTGTTGGCAGCAAGGCCACCAAAAGCGGCAATTTGGGCTTGAAGCTGATTGAATAGACCGATATTTGAAATCAGTTTTTGGATTAATGCAGTATCAGCCGTGAGTTTTTCAGCAGTAACAGCACCAGCTTGTAAGTGATTGGTAGCAATAGCTAATGATGCAATAGTCTCAGCAGTTAAGCCGCCAAAATTACCGATTCGTGCTTTAAGCGCGTCAAACAAACCTGAGCTTGCAAGTAGAGTATTAATTAATCCTATGTTGGCGTTAAAGTTACCTAATTCTATGGTTTTTATCGCATTATCATTTTGCACATCAGGGGTATATTCAAGCCCTGGCGTCCATTCAGGGGCAACTGTTGTGTCTGAACTAACAATACAAGCAGACACCCTAGTAAAAAACAGGTAACTATCAGGAAAACCATCATCGGTATCATATTTTCTAACGTATAAACGCATATATGCTGCGTTAGAAGGTGCAATTCCAAATGATTGTAATCGCTTAAAGCTATTAGTGGTTCTACCACCAATGTAGCCTTCGGAGAAATAAACCATTGAAAATTGTGTTACCAATAACTGTGTATCATCTTTATCGTAAAAAGCGCCAAATAACGCGGCACTACAGCGATGCACACCTAAATATCCAGCAAAGCAATATTTTTTTCCCGCTACAACGGGGATATTCTCAGTATGTAAGGTTAAATCTTTATTCGTGGTTCCTGTTCCGGTACCTGCTTGATATAAAACGGCAGTAGCTCCACCTTTTAACGCCCAATCGCCATTTCTCCAAACTTCAATCTGGTAGGTATTAATGTTAAATGTCCAACCATTCCAACCAGGGATATTTGTGAATGAAGTGATATTGCCAACAGTATCCATCAAAAACGCACTGTTTTTAACGAGGTTAGCCCCATCACGATTGTTATCTGTATAAGATTTAGCAGTAGATATGGCATAGTTTTGTTTGTTTAGCGCATCAAGCGCGGCGCTGGCCTCGGCCTGTGCTCTTGCGGTATTGGCTTTAGCACTTGCATCGGCAGCAGCGGCAACTATCGCCGCATTTTTTGCCGCCTCAGCTTTTGCTTGGGCATCGGCGCTGGTTTCCATACCAATGGCGATTAAATCGCCTTTATCAGTAACTTCATAGAATGACAGTTCGTCAATATCTGCAATGCCATTACCATTGGCATAGTTAACAATCAGCATAGGGCGAATATACGCGGTACCAACCCTAAATTGATTAAATGAATCATTACCTGCACCAGTGATATAGCCCTCTAGAACATGCCATCCATCTGCTTCAGAAATATTTACACCAATCGCACAGCAATAACGGTGCGTTCCTGGTTCTGAATAAATGAAGTTAAGATTTTTATCGAGTGTTACAACGCCTGCGTACACCTCGCGGCGGCCTGTACCATTAGAGAATTGCCTTACCTTTATACGCATTTTATAGCGTTTGCTGGTATCAACAGGGATTAAACCGATACCGTAAACCCAACGCTCACCGTTTACCCTCAGAATGTTTCCGCCATGCTCACCATCTTTAACCACTGAGAAAGCAGGATCATAATTGAGTGAGAATAAATTTTCGGATGGGCCTTCATAACCTGTTGAGTAACAAAGCAAGCCGCGTTCAAAGAAAAAGTCAGGTAAAGTCCGATAGTACGCATCGTTTCTCAGTGCTGGATCAGCAAGGGCAGCAGCCTTAGCCGAATCAGCCTTAGCCTGTGCGCTGGCTGGCGTTTCACCGCCGAGGGCTGGCGCGTTAATGCCTTGGTTAAGTAATGACAACGCAGTGATCAGATTGTTAGCTAAGGCAGGGTTATTAAGCGCATCTTGCGCGGCCAGCATGTCTTTGTCAGGAGCGTTCGGCAACTTACCAGCTAATAAATTATCAAGCTTGGCTTCTTCCTCTGGCGTAAAGATTGGGCCTATATCTGGCTTAATCTTTGACCAGGTATAATCCTGCCAGTTACCGCTTGGGGTAGCTGTTGGTTTATCAGTAGCAAGGCCCATATAGGCTTTACCATCACCCAAGGCTTCTACGGTAGTAAAGCCTGTACCTTGGTTATCATCAGCCCATGCAAACCAGGTATAGCTTTTAAACGTGTTACCAATCAGGTCAATGATCGATGAGTTATCCGCCGAGGTTGTGGCTTGCACAGGGCCATACCAGCTGCTGGCACCGTAGTTATTAATGGTACGCGCCCACACTTGATATCGGGTATTAGGGTGTCTATCTGGCCATACAGCGTCTTTACCTGTGCCGATAAGCGCCGCATCAGCGATATTGTTGGTGATGCTACCTAAGATCTCAAACTGTGTAGTTTGCGCAATCGCAGCGGCGGTTGTGGGGCGGAGTGTTAGCGTTAATGGCCCCGCAATCACTTCAATTCCCGTCACTGGCGCAGGCAAAGTAGCCCCAATAGTGATGGTGGCAGGAGCATTAGATCGGTTGGCAAAAAGGTTTAGCGCCCATACTGATACGGTATAAAAACCTGCATCAAATTTTGGCAGCAATAAGTGGGTGGCGTCTGCGTTGGTTTGATAAACCACTTCACCTAAGCCGTTGCTCACCTCAATAACATAGCGATAGCTACTGTTATTCGCTGGGGCGCTCCATGTCAGTTCGCCTTGCCATTGCGGATCATCTTGATATTCAACGTACTGCAAACCAACTGGCGTTGGTACCGTAGCCGGATTGGGTAAAATAACGTTAGGGGTTAAGTCTCGCTCGGTATAACTACCCATTGCGTAGTCAAATAACTCGGGTGAGGTTTCAACCAAAATCAAACTAACAGGTTTACCGTAATCAAACTGCCAATCGACGATTTGAAAGGTACCATCAATCCCCAAGCGTGGCAGGCTTAAGCCCACAACTTTACCCACGCTCACTGCTACCCCAATCATTTTAACGGGCATAGAGATTTGCATGCCTGCACGCTTCTGCTCTAAGTACAGTTTACCTAGGCGTTGGGCTGTCCATACTGATTGGGTAAAGGGCAGATCTAAATCGTGATCAATATATTCGCCATCGTCTTGGGCACGATAATAGCTAGACTCATACGGCGGGAAGTCCGTTGGCTGATAGAAGTTCTCAGGGTCAACAAAGGTACCGCGCACTGCGTTGCACAGTTCTGCACGGGGCGTATATGGCCTAACATCAATATCACCTGCGGCATCATCCTCGGTTAACACCAGTACTTCTGGCCCCTGGTACACGCCTGCATATAACCGATACTGGCCGCTAACATACACATGCATGCCAGCGCCCGCCGTTAGCATTTTCTCCATAATGGATGAAGGCGACACATCGGTGTTATAGGTACCATTACAGGTATAGCGCTTCTCAAATTTACCCGTTTTATATTCAACCAGTTGATCACTATCGTTGGCCGCCGCTGCAAAATAACTTAAATCAATTTCGTGTGCTGCGGCTCCAACGCCTGACTCAAAGCGGTTATAGTCCAAGCAGCATAATGCCCAGTTATCAGACCATTCCCACGTTGCAGGGTCACTCCAGTTATGGGTGGTTTTACGGGGGTCATAGACTTGTTTACCGCGCACCAACGCTTTGATATTCGGTACACCGTTGGGGAATACCTTGGTATCAAACTTGAGGCGAGCGTAGAGGTACGTGACACCAAAGCCAACGTGGGCCGATGTCCACTGGCGGCATTCAGCGGTTAAATCAGGATCAGAGGTGGTTTGATTGCCAAGGTGAATTTTGATCCGTGCAACACTGGCATACTTTGACGTTAGCGCACCATTGGCCCAGGCTACGTCATCGCCAAAATAGATTTTTTCAATACCATCACATCGATGGCCAGCCAAGGGGATCACTAAATGCAGATAGGCATTATCCGTCCCCGTTTCCTCCGCAAACACCAGAGGGCCAGATACCATGGCTCTGCCGTAAATCCCACGCCGAGGTTCGACAGGGCTACGCAGCATCTGCTGTTGTGAGAAGGCTTCGTTAGCAAAACTACCACCATCAAACTTAGGCGTGGCTGCATAGGTCAGTGCCGCAGCGCCAATCCCAATCGCAATGGCCGCAGCGGTAGAGACTACCCCAGCAGCAGCGACACCCGCCGCAATACCAACGATTACTGGTGGCATGGCAACCTCCAACCAAACTCTACCAGCGTCAGCGGTAACGCTACTGCGCCTTGCTCACCCATAGCCCACACATTTGCGCCCCAAACAATCCCCAGTGCTGGCGCATCGTCTTGCATCAATAACGCAATATCGCCACGCGCTAAGGCTAATACATCCACACGCTCACCAAATGCAGCATCGGCAATATCCATAACCGAGTTAAAGCCCGCGCGGCGTAGTGCCCGCGTTGCGCCTAACTTGCTGTGATAGTGACCGCGAAGTTCTGCTGCTGGGTCAAAACCACACATTTTTTGCACCCAGTTAGCAACGAACAAGCAGCAGTCACATTGGCCCCATTCAAAAGGGCGGCGACGGTAATATGGTAAAAACTCAATGAAGTTATTAGTCATTTCATCACCTTTGATTCTGCGCGGTACCACGTCCACCACCGCCGCCAGAACCGCCCACAGCTTTACCAGGCACGCCCCAAAAAATTTCTTTCTCAGCCATTTGGCTAACAAACTCAAAAAACTTATCACCAGGGTAGCGGGCTTGTTGGTCGGCATCGGTATAGCGGCTATTGCGTGGGTTCTTCCAATCCACACCACGGCTATTAAGATCAAGTTGGATAGTTGAAGGGTTGCCTAAGCGAATGTTCATCACATCCATGCGGCCACTAAACAAGGTGTCGCGAGCCACGATTTGACAAAAGTTATCGAGGGCGGCCAAGTACAAACTCCCTTGGCGATTCTGGTAATGCTCGGTTAAGGCGATCGACGCTAGCTCTTGTGGGATACCCGATAAGGTTAACCGTAGGCGGTAGGGTTGCACTTGGCCTGACTGCTTAACCATGCCGACTTTACCCAGCACCCCTGTGCCCTTGTAAACCAAACCTTGATACAGGGCATCACCGACACCCGAGTGCAAACGCAACATGCCAGAGGCAAAATCGAGTTCGGTCATTAAAATGGCGCTGATATTGGGGCGACGTAACCACTGTTGCATTTCAGCCGTCATAAACTGATTCATAGACTGACGTCCTCGATAAGTGAAAGGGTTAAACTGGAGAGGATCAGCCGCTTAGTAGAACGACGACCACCTTGGTCATCGTCCTTTAGCATCATCACGGCTTTTGCTTTACGGGTTATAAGTGCGGTGCCATCATTGGGGATATGCCGCATGGGCGCTTCAAACAAAAGCTGACAATGACCTAATGCATTTGCAGTCGCATCTGCGGTCATAATGTGGAGTTGGTTATTGAGTTGAAAGTAATCACCCGTGCGTAAAAACAGGGTGTTAGGTTGGCAACCGCGCACCGTTAGCTGATACCCAAACTGACCAGCACCATGCACAACTGGTGCGCCTAACGCACTACCACGCGGGCTAGCAAACGCATGATCCCACAATAGAATACGCCCAGCCGCGCCACGTAATTGTGCTAACAGGCCAAACAAAGTAGCCCCTTTCGCACGGGTAAGCGTATCAAAGCGCAACTGGGCTTCCCACGCGGCACCAGGCAGTTCCAGCGTTTGGCGTGAGCTGTTAAACGGATTACTAAATACCTCCGTTTGCGCTTTTAAGCGCCACACACATTCAGTGGGATAAATATCGTCAGGAAAAATTAACATAGGTCAATCAACAATGGGCCGCTAAATCAGGGTATGGCCCAGTGTGACTGACTACGTTGTTTAGCTGGATTGGAAAGGTTTCGGGATAGCGTTATCCCCGAGCGCGAAACACCTCGCCGCGGTTATTAAGGTCATCCACCACAGCAGCCTTCGTCATTTGGACAAGCTGTGGCAGCACATCCTCAAGTGTCTGGGCGTCACTATCGTTTTTGACCACAATGGTGTTGCTTTGCTGGATCACAACATTGCTACCTCCTGAGCCACCATTCGCGGTTGCCTGCATCGCATTCATCAAGGTTTGTTGTTGGCGGCGGGTGTAAATCGTTTCCCCACCATCGAGGAGATAGGTGCCTTCACGGGGTATGGTTCCTCCGCCGTGAAACTTACCCATGATACGGGGTAGCATAGCCATCGCTGCCACCATAGCAGCCATGCCTATCATTGCACCACTACCCATGGTTGCGATCGAGGTGGTTGCTGCTGCGGGTGCCATTGAGGCTGTCACCGATGCAGCTGTACTTGCCGCTGTAGTCGTTGCCACTGCGGCATTTTTACCCATGAGAGTATTATCAAAAGCCGCAGCTAAGGCTTTTTGAGCCATGTATTCAACCAACATTTGCACGGCTGCTTTGCCTACGCCCTTAAGTACTTGCTGTGTGGCTTGACCAAAATCCTTAGCTTCAAATATAGCGTCGGCGGTAGCGCTACCAATCCCTTGTGCCATTCGCGCTACGCTATCGTTCCACATCTTATCCCAATCAAAAACCACGCTTTTATTAATAGCTTTCATTGCCTCAGCAAAGCGTTCATTTTCAGCAATCTTCAAATTATTTAAGTAAGTGAGTTTGGCTATATCATCTTCGGGGGTTTTGGCAATTTCGGCATCGATAACACCTAAATTATTAGCATGTGTCTGTTCTTCAGCATATTTAGGATCGAGTTGGTTTCGCAACTGACTATATGGCGTTGTCGCTTCATACTGGTTTTTCAGTTGTGCCAATAAGCGAGTACGCTCAGCAATCGGTACGTTAGCTAATTCAAAATGGCTTTTTAATAGCGCCTCATGTTTAGCATATTCCTTGGCAGCAGCGGTAACAGGGTCAATAGCACCCAGTAAGGTTTTAAGTTGATCTTCGCGTTGCTTCTCAGCATCTTTATTTTTCTTGGTTTGTTCTTCTGAAGCTTTGGCTGCATCCAAATCAGCAGCAACTTTTGAAAGCTTGTCGGCCATTATTGGATCAAGCCCTTTAAGCGCCCCCATTTCTAGCTCATAACGCAGCTTGGCAGCCTCAGAGGTTTTACCGTAAAGCGTCAACTGCTTTTGCAAATTGATCAACATTTCAGCGGCAGTTTTAGTGAGATTGGGGTCAACGATAGTCGGGTCTGCTTTAATCTCTGGCATGCCCACGGCAAACAGCGCTTGCTGCTTTTTACTTGCAAGGTCGAGCTGCTTATTTAGTTCTTCTGCACGGGCTTTTAAACGAGCAATTTGATCATCGTTACCTGTCATGCCGCCCCATGCATCAAAGGCAGGTTCTCGATTAAGCCTATCTATCTCAGCGGTGGTTGCAATCAACTCATCCCGCAGCACTTTCATTTCGGTACCAAGTACACGGACTTTAGATTGACGTTCAAGATCCGTCAGCTTTTGATAACTGCCAACTAAACTATCAACCTTACTGCTCAAATCATCTGTAGGCTGTGTGGCATTATCGGCAGTCAAAGCCCAATAGGCTAAGGCGGCCGCGCCCATCATCACCAATCCAGCAGGGCCACCCGCAAGCGATAACGCGGCATTTAATGTTCGGGTTGCAAGCGTTGCAGTGCCTGTTGCCACGGTCAGCGCTTGACGGGCGGCCGTGAGCCTAGCCTCGGCAACGACCGCTTGTCCGGCCGAAATAACCGATGACCGTAACATAGTTGCGCGTTGCAGTTCTGCTTGTGCGGCTGCAATGCTTGCAGCTCTGGTGCGATAACTGGCCACTTCACTGGCAATCAAGCTAGTTGCATGAGTGCCTAGAGCCGCCGTTCCGCGTCCTAGCGCGACGACTAGCCCCAATTCAACCACATTCACTAAGGTGCCAAAGTTTTCACTTAAGCTAACGATACCGCTCGCAAGGGTAGCGGTAACACCATAGGTTTCGTTGCTTTTACCAATCCAGTCGCTATAGACGTTATTCAGAGCCGTCAGCGCATCTCGCACCGCTGTAGGCATATCTTCTACGGCTTTAAGGTTTTGTTGGTGCGATTGCAACAATGCATTGGTCAGGTCGGTAATCGACAACTTACCCGAGGTGCCCAATAAGCGGATCTCCGCGCCAGTTTTACCTGTGGCGGCGGTAAGGTTATTGAGGATACTCGGCATTACCCCAAAGATAGATTGCCAGGCATCGGCCTCAACCTTGCCTTTCTGAATCGACTGGGACAGAGCATCCTGTGCCTGCTGTGCTTTATCCGCGCTGGCGGCGTTAGTCACTAGCAAGGCGCTGTAGCTGTCCACAATATCAATGGACTGGTTTAGGTTATAACCAAGGTCGCGCAAAATCGGCGACATACGAGTAAAGTTTTCACGGGTTTCGGTCAGGCTGCGATAGGTTTGGTTGGCGCTGGCCACCATGCGCGATTGAGCATATTCATACTCTGCCGCACTGGTGGTGGCCATCTTCATCCGTGACGCCATTTGCCCCCACTCATCGGCGCGATCAATAAGATCCATGGCGGTTAATCCACCTGCAAGCGCAAGGGCGGATTGATATAAACCACCAAAGCTTTGGCGTGCATCATCCGCCGAGGTGGCCGTTTTATCCAATCCTACCGCAGCCGTTTTACCCGCTGTGCCGGTGGCCTGTAACTCACCCGTTAAGCCGATGAGTTCTTTTTTAGCACCACCCACCACAGTCACCAGCTGGCGGCCGTCGGCGGTTAATGTCAGTGCAAGTTTTAAATCATTCATCTAATTGCTCATTAAAAATGTGAGTTACTGTGGCAGCGATAAGGCGCAGTTTTAGATAGTCATCCTTGCTGTACTGGCGTTCTGCCATCTCGGCATCGGCTTTCACCGCTACAATATCAAGCCCTTCACACACGCGGCCTTGCCAGCGCATTAACTCCGCGACTTGACACCACCATACCAGGGCGCTTTGGTGCTCATCCCAAAAGAGTACTTCTGGGTCGTCATCCTCGATGTCAGCCTCAATCCCAAGGGCTTTTAAATCATCATCGAGTTCGCGCTGTTCTTTATCGGTTAATGGGTTACGGGCATATAACGCCCGTAACCCATCAGTTAGTTTTTTCTTGCGGCTTCGCCCGTTGAGGCTCGAAGGTAAGCATTGGTGACGGCCAAACTAAAGGGCTGCCATTGATAAAGCGCGGCGCGATTATCGGCGGTGGCTTCCATAGGTTCACCATTCGCATCACTAATGCCATTCCACCCGAGTAGCACGCGATCAAATGCGGCTTTAGGGCTTTGACGAAACAGCGCAATCCATTCATCTTCAGGGATAAGCTCTAGATCGACGCTAATCTCGTGCTCAGTTACTTGGCCTTTATCGCCCGATACCTTGAGGGTGGCGGGCCATTCTTTAACAATCCGCTTTTTGGTAAAGACAAACATAAGTTCTCCTGGTGCTATTTAGTGGTTAATTGATCGATGGTTGAAATGGGTTTAAACGGGATTTCATAGGTCAGTGTGCCATCCTGATCGCCATACTCTGGACGGCCTAACGAAATCCGTGAGCTGCTCCAAACCACTTGGTTAAGGGCGCTACCGTGGCTAAACTCCATCGCCACTTCGGTGTTGTTGGCGGCTAAGGTAAAGGGGTCAAACTCGGCCAGACTAGCCGCTTCAATAATGATCTTACCGCTGGGTTTAAAGTCGGTGATCAGCACTTCTTCAAAGCCCACATATTCGGTATAAGCAACCGTGTTGGCTTGGTCATACTCAAAGCTAATCAGTTTGGCCGCAGCTCCCGCTAGCGAAAAGGCGCTGTGTTTAACGCCCACTGGCTGTGGTTTTTTCCATGCGTCAAAGTTAGTAGCGGGCATTGCGGCGGCCGTTACGGGTACAAATAGCCCCGTAAAGGTAAACATAATGCTCGGCAGTTCTTTGGCTTTAGCCGAGATTTTAAAGGTGCCACGGGCACCTAATAGCGCATGCAGTACGCCGTGGTAGTTCATGTACATTGTCAGCGAGGCGGTGCTGTCTTCATTAATGGCCATCACCACACTGGATGCACCAGGGGTAATATCCCGTGAGCAGGCTTGCACCAGTGGTGCCCATGCTGGGGCTAAGTTCGCGGTGCCGCTTCCGGCCAAGTCCACGCTAAATTCAACCGTGGCATAGACCTCGGTTGCCAGTTCTGGGCTATTGCCGAGTTTGCCGTCGTCATACTTCAGCTCGGTATTGTCCCCAGCCATAGGGACGATTTTGACATCTCGCCCGAGCACAGCCACGGGGACGCCTGCGGCTATCGCATCCACGCCGTAGGTGGCTTCGAGGGCAAACAGTAATGCTTTTTTACGTGTTTTACGTGCCATAGTGTTAAACGCCTAGGGCGTCCTCCGTGTATTCAGTCGTAAATTTATCGAGCCAAGCAACTGTGCCTGGGCGCGATGGTTGTAACTGGCCACCGCTTAAGTACAGCGGCGTGTAATCTTCATGGGGTTCCCAGCCATAGAGCAGCTGGCGGATCTGGTTTCGCTCTGCAATCACATCAGGCTGGGCATTATTGCGGGCAGGCACGACGAGCAGCACACCAATTGTTGTGGCGATGTTTTGGCGATAAAGCCCCATGCCTTCAACTAACGGGCCTACACGCTCTTGTAAATCGAGCACAAACAGCTTTTGCCGTGGTACGTTTTTATCCTGCAAGTCACTGAGCGCGATTAAGCCTTCAACATCAACGAACTGAGTCTTAAGGCGGTCGATGATCAAATCAGGGATAGAGATCATACAAACCCCTTGCTTGACTGGCGTGACCAAACAGAGCCTGCCGATTGCACCTCGGAGGTATTGCTACCTTCTGGCGTGTCTGTCACAGGTAAGCCCAAGGTCACTGAGCCATTGCTGATTTTATCTAGCAGTTTAAGTGCATCATCGTGGCGCTTGGTGACTTGCTCCGTTGCTCGCTCGTCGTATAGGTAGTAACGGGCTAAGTCGCAACTCACCCGATTTAATACATCGGGCACAGTTGCAAGGGGCAATGGATAACGTGCGGCTAAGTAGCCATCGATCGTGGCTTTCGCATCATTAAGCGCGGCATCAATCACCGCGCTATCCATCACACCAGCGCCACTACGATCACTTAAATCAATAAGCTCAGCCTCGCTAAAGCGGTTTTGCATATCGGCTAGGGTCGCATAGGGCGTGGCGTAGCTCATCGTTATGCACCTTGCTCAGTGGTCAGTGCTGTGGCCGCATCACTAGTGGCATCATTCTGGGCATCGGCAGGCACTTGCACCTGAACTGCCGCAATGGCAGCGACTAAATCAGGTTTGTTCATGCTCTTAAAACCGACAACTTCTAATGACTCAGCCAGCTCTTTCAGCTCAGGAACTGTCATATCAGCCAAGCTCTTTTGCTCGCCATCGTGGGTTACGACGCCGCCAATAGTGCCTGTTAACTCAGTGGTGGTTACACCATCTGCACTATTTGCAGCGCCCACACTCCCTTGCGTTTGTGCCAAACCAACCGTGCTGGTGTCACCCGTGCTAGGTAAGCTTGCAGGTGCAGCTTCTTCGATGCTAAGCACCAAACGTGGGTCAGCTTTAATGGCTTGTAACTGAGCATCGGTAAATGCCGTTGCTTCAAATTCATTTTTGCCTTTAGCAAATCCGACACCCGCACGGCGATAGCCATCATGGGCACTGCAAGTAACAACAATCGTTTTCTGAGACATAACATGGGTTCTCCTAAGAAATACGAGGGCCTAGACACTAGACCCTTGAAGGAATGACGTGACGCTCTAATCGCAGAGCGTCCTTATTCCTACATATAATCAGCCACTAACACTTCGAGCTGACCTGCCAAGGTGTTGGTGTCGCCATTAATGGTTTGCTTCATGGCTTCGAGTGCGGCCTGTTGCTGAGTACCGCGTACCACCAGCATATTGGGCTTGATACCCAATGGCTTGCCGCCATCGGCTTTGAACCCGCGCATTTCTTGGATTGCGGCCCAGATATTGGCGGCGGTTAATGGCTTGGTGGAGCAATAGGCCATTTGCCAGAAGCCGTAACCGCCGTTAGCACGGCAATCTACGCCATAGCGGAACTGTTTAGAGGTAAATACCGCTTCATCATCCAGCTTGGTCATGGCAGTAAACTGCATTGCCTTACGGTCTTGATAAATCAGTGGCTTTAAAGCGCGGGTGGTATCGAGTAAGTACCACTTGGTTTGCGGTGCGCCACCGTTGTTATCGTAGTTACTGACGCTGGTCACAGCGCCTGTACCATCGTGATTGGCGTACACTGGGTGGTCGGTATCAAAGAAGTTTTGCCCGTCGTAACACAAGCTACTGGTGCCCGCATCAAGCATCGGGAACAGCAGTTCGTCAGGGAAGACTTCAGAGGAACGGCCCATTTCCTCAAACATTGGCGCATATACACCAATTTCATCATCTTCAATATCGTCACGATCAACACCAATCGAAGATTCAAAGGGCTTGTTGATTACCGCGTAAGAGCTAGCGGTCATATCGTTAATCACACGATCGCCAATCCATTCGCGGAACTTAGGCCACTTACCTAACCAACCGTAAGTATTGGACTTACTGGTCGATTTGATCACTGTCGCAATTTTGCTGTATTGGCTTGCGGCTTGGCTCTTGCCCTTTTCAAATGACTGATTAAAGCCAGTCATCAGGGCGGTGAGGGTTGCTGGTGTAATAATCATTGGTCAATTACCCCTTTTTAGAAGCGGCAAAGTCTTTGTGACTAATGCCAAGTAAGTCGGCGACCTCTTTGTCTTCCGCTGTTAAGGCGGCTAACCCCTTGTCTTTATCAAGGTCTGTGGTCGTAGTGGTGGTTTGGGTGGTGGTGAGTGCCGCAATGGCCACGCGATCGTTAAGCATGGCTTTAAGGGCTGCCACGCCTTTTTCTTTACCCACGGTTTCTAACCACTCACGGTCAGATTTGCCGTAGATCTTGGCCTTTTCTTTGTCCAGCAACTCGGCCACAGCATCGCTGCCCGCTTGCTTACTGAGTGCGGCCACCTGCACTTGCAACTCATTAAAGGCCGCAACAGGCACAAACTGAGATGGATCGATACCAGTTGGTTTGGCTTTGAGCGCTGCAATTTCTGTTGCTGCGGCCGTGGCCGAATCGGTGTTTGCCTTAACGGCAGCAATGGCCTTATCAATCAGCGCTTTTAGGGCGGCAGCATCTTCGAGGTTTACCCCCTCGACGCTGATCCCGAGCGCTGCGAGTAGGCGCAGTAGCTCTTCATTCATGGTGTTGTCTCCATTAGTGGGGTTGTAAGGTGTAGAACTTTTAAGTGCGGCGATGGCACGCATACCATCGAGCGCGGGTTGATTGGTTAGGGCCACGTGCAGCAGCTCTAGCACTTGGCCTGTGGTCTTGCTGTAGGAAAATACCGCACTGATATAGCGGTATTCTTTGGCAGCAATGTGGGCGCTGGCTTTAGGTGTCCATTCCACCGGATTAGCAAACAAACCTTGCCCTGGCACATAACTCAATGAGCTGCCTTTAAACCAGCCCGCAGCAGGGGCGGGTTGGCCGTTTTTCTCGGTGTTAAGGGTTTGGTGTTCATAGTCAAAGTGAAAGTCGTTCACTTTAGCTTTGGCGGCGGCTTGGATAGATTGCCAAGCGGCATCATTCATTAGCCATTGGCCAGTAGGTACATCGAATGGGCGGCCATCCGTGGCCTTAAACAATCCATCTGGGAGCAACTGCACACTGGTATCGCCAGACTCTAGCGCTAGCGAGCACGCCACTGTGCCCACAGTCTCTGACGCAGAGGCTTTCACTGAAAGTGCAGCAACAGCAATGGCAATCTCGTTTAATCTAGGCATAAAAAATGGGTACTCAGTTAACGTGAGTACCCATTCTGTGGTGAGCGGTAAAACTATCGGATTGGAAAGGTTTCGGGATTAATTAATTTGGATTTGATATTGGCTTAAACAACCTTTAAACGCTTCCACTTCACCAGTGGTATTAATGAGCGCCGCAGCACTACTCTCATACAATGCAACCTTGCCATCATTCATTACATCGGCGCTCATAATCAGGTAGTTCATCGTTCCTGTATAGGTTTCAACTCTAAACCCTGTAGCGCGGGTTGATTGACGAACCTCAATGTTAACCCCGCCCCAATGGGCTTTATTAAAACCATCCGTTAAACAGTCAACAAAGTGGGCCACGTTATTAGGCATAATGTTGCCGGATGAAATAACCGTAAATTCTTCGGTGTCGGTTCTGGTTGGCGAAGCGCAAGCGGTAAGCGAAGCAACAAGTAAAATGAGTAAAGCCTTTTTCACATGCATATCCTTATAGATAGTTAACTTGTTTCAGTATGGGTCGGCAGCATAACCCAGTTTAAAACCCGTTTAAATCCTCCTGAAATCGTTTAAGTGGTTTTTAGATAAGCCGTTATACCAAGTTGTGTATTGCGTCGCTTAAATCGCGTTTTAGGCGCTCAAGCACCAAATAAGCCCTAAGCCATTAAATAGTCGCCAATGGTGGCAATAATCTCGGCCTCATCGGTTTCGCTAACCCCCAAATAAGGACGCTCTGGGATAGCTTTATTGGGGATCATGCTATTGGGCGCGGTAGTGCCACCAAATTGATGCATAGCGGCATAGACCATAGTGCTACCCAGTTGCATTTGGTCTTCGGTGGTTTGGTAAACCAAGTTATACAGGTAACCCCGCTTGATCAAAATCTTATCTTGGTTACGGCTTTTAACACTAAGGGTATAATCGCTCAGCGCCGCAAATGGTGTTCCGTCAGGGGATTCTCCTGCGTCAATTCGCTTTCTGGTGCTGTGGTAGAGATACTCTGCAATTGCATTTAAAGCAGGTTGTAAATTCTGACCTCGATCAATCAACTGTTGAAATGCAGTAACCGCACCATCAAAACCCTGTTCAGTAATAGTGATCTGTGTACCAGCCATGTGCTATGCTCTTAAGTGTTCAAGTGGTGAAGGTGAGGCTCGGCTCAATACCGTAAACCGCTGTCTGCATAGCCGAGACTATGCAAGATCCTAAATCATTCCTTTGCGCTGTAAATCAACATCCCTTGTCTTTGCCCATTCATGTAGTTCAGTTGCTTTACTGGGATAAATGTCCAAGCCTCCAACACCCCTTTAGTCACTTGTGCTACCACTAATTGCCCCTTGTACTTGCCCGCGTTCACCATCCGAATAATCCGCCAGCGTAACTCAATCTTGCCCGTGCCTTTGTGGCGCTCAAAGGATGCCCATACTTCATCAGGTTGGGTTAACACTTCGGGTAATAGCGGCAACAAAGGAGCGCGGGCGATATCGATATGTTTGGCTAAACTGGCGGCATTTACGTACACAGGATAAGGGCCACTTTGCCACACAGTATCAGCCCCACCGAGTACCTGAGTGGCCAATGTTTGTAATTCGGCTTGTGTGCTTACCTTGTCGGCTAAGGCCACAGTATTAGGGTGTAAGGGTAATAACTCAGGTCGGCCTGCGGTTCGCCAGTTCCCTGCGGTGAGAGGCTCCCAGGCTTCGCTTTTAATCGCTCGCCATTGCGCCATAGCGTTGTCGGTAAGCTGCTGACCTAAATGGGTTTGCCCTGGTGAATAATCAAAGCCAGGGTCAATCCCTTTAGGCACCTTAAGTACTTCACCCGTTTTAGGGTTTACCCATTCATAGCTTTCATCAGCGGGCAATTGACTAACACTTAAACCTTGGCGCTTAAGTTGGCCCTCAGTCATCCCGCGTACCGAGCAAGTACAGCCCCAACCATTCTGTGGGAAATGCGTTGTCCACCACGGGCTACTCGCTGGCAACACCATATCGTGCCAACGTAAATGATCTTGCCTTGGGGTGGCGCTATGGCCGTGTTTATATTGCCAGTAGGGGAACTGTTGCAGTTGATCCCAGCGTCCCGCGTTGTAGCTTTGGCGCATATTGGTATCGTAAATAATCTGCGCTCGCCAGTCGGCATTGCCCGTATGATCCCAACCGTGCTTGGCCACTATGGTTTTAAACTGCTTTTTAAACTCGTTTAAACTCATGCCCTCGCTTATGGCCTTATCTACCGATTGTCGTAAGTCGGTAAGCAATTCGGCCTTTTGTGCCCCTGCCACCACAAAGGCGCGGCTGTGCATACCACCCCACAAGTCATCCCAGGCCTGTGTTGGCATATTCAACTTTTGCCGAAAAAACTCGATAGCCTGTTGAAATTGTACGCCGCCGTATTGGGCTGTGGGCGCTGACTTTGAGGGCACGGATTTTGACGGCATTAGTTACCAAGCTCCACATCATAGCGACCAGCCAACGCAGCAGTAGACATGGCTTGCTGCATAATCGCCGCCAACTTTGCCGCTCCTTGGTTACTATAAGCATCTATCAGCACTTGCTCGATTTCATCCCAGCTTTGAGCTTTTTCAACTAACGCGGCAATACCTGTGATCTCTGCATCCAGCTGTGCCCCTGCGGCATTGGCAAGGGACTGAGTAAGTGGGGTCAGCTCCATGGCTTTACTGGGCATTTGCTTAAGCGCCGCCACGGGCATAGCACTAGGAACCTGTGGGAGTCCAAGTATCGCTTCACCTTCTTTGGGCATGGGAATGCGCAGCTTTTCATTTACCCAGGCACTGGGGATTTTTGCACCGACTTGCACCAGTGAGGGTATTGCTTGGCTAAACTGCACTAAATCTTCGGCTTGCTGAGTATCAAACACTAAGCGGGCACGGCGGCGAGGATGGCCAAAGGTGGTGCCATTCATCATCACCAAGGGCCACACAAGATCGCGAGTTAAGGTGGAGGCAATTTGGCGCAAATCTGAGAGCAGCAATTCTTCGCGCACTTCGTTATGCACATTACCAAGGGCATTGGTTGAACTCTTACCATCCGCTTGGCTGGTGAGTGTGCCGCCTAAAATGGCCTTAGATTGGCTGCGTTCTGCCCAGTCGAGCATGGCCATATAAGGGTCGCTCGCACCACGGGCCGCATCCTTAAACTCAATTTCCATCCCCTTGGGGATAATCCCGCCCGCGTTATGGCCAATGCTCATAATGGCTTGCAGCAATGTGGCTTTTTCTTCCTTACTGGCACCATTAGGGTACTTACCTAGACGGAGTGGTAGGCCATAGATTTCTAAAAACTCGGCAAGATCCCTGACCGAATAGTTCTTAAACAGGAAGGGCCACGCCAGTACCCGCACTAGGCCCGCCCGCGCCACATAGCCTGACTTGGCTTTATGGGTATGTTGTACCCAGCCCAGTGGCCAAAGTTCTTCCTTACCGCCACCATCGAGGCGCAACATCACTTTGTTACGGTTATCATCATCCACGGTAAACCGACGCGCGGGGATCGACTCAAACTTATTTGGGTACCAAATGCTGCCATCTTGATCCCAATGGATTTGACTATTCGCGACACAGCGTAAAATGCCGTCGCCCATATCGAGGATCAAATCTTCAAAATCGGGGATGCCGTTAATCACATCGGTGACCATATCCGCATCACGCTGCTCATCCTTGCTGGCGTTTGGTGGTGGCACGATTTGCCATGCTTTACCCAGCAGCGCATTCTTGCGCTTTTGTAGTTCGGCCATGATATGGGCGTCTTTCTCTTCAATATCATCGGCCAGATCAAACTGGGCCGTGAGATTGTTATATTCCGCATCCTGCATAATCGCTGCTAATCGCGCAGGAGTTAATCCACTGGTAGGGTGCTCAGCCCACTCTTTACGAATAAAGCCCACTTGGGCACGGTCGGTTTGTTGATTATTTAAGGCGGGGTTTGCACGCCCCAGCCGTTGTTTAATTTGCTCTGGCGTGGCCATTACCAGCCTCCTTTAGTCGACACGCTATAATCACTATCTTCATCAGCGTGGTGGTTATAATCGCGGCTATTGCCATTACCGTCCCAGCGGCTAGCGGATTTAGGTAATGGGGTAAAGTCAATGGCACAACCATCCATTGAAGCGGCATAGACCATCAAAAACAGGCTGATCGCAGCATCACCATGGCGTTCTTTTTCTTGGCCTGTGCGAACATCACCAAGACATGGGGTGCCTCGACGGTTAATGCTTAAGGCTCTCAAATCGGTGCAGGTATCATCGTCCCTTGGAATAGTGAGCAAACCATCCTCAAAATGACTTTTAAAGCGTGGCATGTGTTCGCGGTAAAATGCCTCGGACAACATCACGCAGGCGATCACTTCGCTGCCGTATTTATCCTGGGCGTATTCTGCAAGTGCTTGGCCATTGCCTCGTGCATCCATTGCCCCACCACGCAATCGAGGCAAGCGATCAATGATATAAAACAGGATCTGCTCTTGCTGACGAAAGGGGATGTTTTTCAGTTCCACTTGCAACTTAGTTTTGATGTGTAAATCTTGGGCAATTTCACCCACATCAATCACGGTTAAGTCACCACTACGCGCAAAGTCTTCCCCAAAACAATGGGGCCGCTCTGGATCTAATGCATCTAATACTGGTTTTAATTCATCCTCACACCATTTAAGGATCTCTGCTGCCCGTAAACTCTCAGGCCATTGACCAAAGGCATCATCTTTTTTCAGACGGATCACAGGGCTGCTCTGGTCTATGCTTGCCATGCGAGACTCAATTAAGGCACGGTTAAGATAAGAGCCGCCGCCCGATTTAGGTACGCAGAAGTATTCTTCCAACGCATCCTCTTCGGTAGCGGTAGCCTTAAGCAGCTTGGCTTTCCACTCATCTTCGGCGGCTTGGCTCCACGCTATGCCACGGATTTGGCAAATACGCTGGTAAAGTCCCTCGGCGCAGGCATCATCCAAGGTGACACGGTGAATACTGTAGTCTTTCTTACCTGCACGGGAATCGTTAATCAGCTCGTTAAAGAGGTTATCAATGCCATTATGTGTGGAGATTAGGCGTACCTTCGCGCCCCACATGGTCAGCGCCAATGCCGCTTTTAGCACTTCGGCCAAGCGCTCGTGGAAAGCGGCCTCGTCTATGGTCACATTACCCTGCATACCGCGCAGGTTTGAGGGGTTAGAGCTGAGCGCTTGGATTTTAAAGCCAGAGGCAAAATAGATGGCAAAGGTTAGGATCTCTTTGCCATCTTGGCCATCATCGACAAAGACTTCTTCTTGAATTTCGCCCGCAGCTTTGTCGAATACTTTGGCCCACATGGCCGCAGCATCGATAAACTCCCGCGCCATCTCCTTGTTGCTGCCCACATAAAAATGGTTGGTACCACCTTGGCCACGGGCAGCACCAGCAGTTAAAGAGGCGTCGGCAGCTTCGGCCCACGTTAAGCCGGTGCGTCGTGATTTTTCGGCAATCTTGAGTGGCGAATCGTCGGCAATCCAGCGCTTCTGATAACCGAGCAGCACCTCTTTAGGATCAAAGCGACTTAGGCAACTTGCCTCATACGTGGGATCAAAACTGCTTGCCGTTGGTGTTATAGCTAACGCTACCGCTGTGGCCACACCGAGAACTTTGCTTTTAATCGTCATTATGCAATCCCCAAGATTTCATTTTTTAGCTGGGCCACGGCCTCGCGGGTCAAGCCAGCTGACTTGGCCACCTTCTCAGCGGCATTGGCGGCCTCGGTGGCAAAGGCTTGGCGGATCTCTTTCTCGCGTTTATGGCTGGCCATGGCGGCAGACTCCAAACGCTGCACCGCTAACATGGCATCTTTAATCATGCCGACGTCGGCACCTTCGCCCGTTTCAGACTCGTTTAACAGGGCTTTAAATAGCTGTGAACGAGCCATTTCAAGGATCAGTTTGGTGACTTCGCCCGTGGGTTTATCGCCCAGTTCTGCCGTCCACACTTGGGTGATCTCACGCATCTCGCGCAAGGATTTACCCACTGCCTCCATCTTGGTGGCATAGCGATTAATGCCAGCGCGGGAAAGCAGCTGTTCTTCTGGTAAGCCTGCGGCTTTAATCAGGGCATTGATTTCATTAAGCAGATCAATTTGCTGAATCGAGCCATCGCGCAGGCCGCTATCCAAGCGTTTGCGGATATTGGCAGGCAGCAAATCCACTTTAGAGCGGCGGCCTCGGGTTTCATTTGCCATTGTCAGCTCCTTTAGAAAGCTTCAATGAATCAGCAATATCGGTATTGGCTTGAGCCATGGCCTTTTGCAGTGCTCTCTCGGCCTGTGCGCATTGGGGCATTTTGGCTAAGTACTTTTTACGAAAGTCCCCTTCGATATACTGCTTGCCATCTTTTTCCATCATGGGCTTGAGCACTTCTCTTTCGAGGTTGGCGGCAACCAAACTCAGAGCTAAGTGATAAAGCACTTTCTTTTGGCCAGCGGTTAACGGTTTAACGGCCATGGCTATTCTCCCGCTCGTGGACGCTTAACGCCTGGCACTGTTGCGCGGCCTGTGGCTACATCTTGGCCACGACCTGTTAGGGTGGCTGTGGTCACTTTGCCCACTAACTCAGTTTTAATCAGCCCTTGCTCGGCCAGCCAAGCGAGCTGCACCTTTAACGAGTCGCGACTAATATCGAGGCCATAGGCAATCAAGCCATCTTGTAAGATGGACTCATTGAGTGCGAAGGCTCCCGCTTCGGTCAGTAATCGAAGCACCACTAGGCGTTGGTGCTCATTGATAATTTGCTGCATCGCCATTAATGGCCTCCTTTCAGTTCGTTTTCGAGAAGCATGTCGGTCTTGGTTTCGAGTCGGTTAAGTCCCTGTTGCATTGATCCAAGCCGTTCAACTAAGCCTGCTAGGGTTTTATCCAGGGCATGCAGTTCATCGCTGGTCGGCATGTACTTCAACTGCAATTCGGTTTCGCTTAAACGCTTGTCAATTTCAGCCACCTTTTGGACCACCTTTTCGTGCTCGATGCGTGGGGTAAAGCGAGTGCTAAACCACGCCATTAACAGGGCGCAGAACACGCTAATCACGCTGCCAATAAAGCCCCAGTATTTGCCGAAAAACTCAAATAACGATTCGATCATAAACGCGTCCCATAGCGCTGCTTTTGGCGCTTATCTTCATCCTGTTGGCAACTAATACAGCGCTGGGCTGTGCGTCGTTCTGGCTCCACCGCCTCAAGGCAATCAATGCAAATACCATTTCCTTGAGGCTGTTGTTTGTGGCGAGCGGCATCAATGCAAGCATCACGCTCGCGGGTTTCCATCGTGCTCGCCCAATCGTTTTCATCCATGCCTATTCCTAATATTTGGCTTATTTGGTTTGGTCTGTTTGGTGCCGTTGACGCCAATCGTGCAGGGCTTGCCAGTAAAGGTTGCATTGTCCTAAGTCAGTGAGTAACGAGATCATTAGCCTCACTGACTGTGGGTTGGATAGGCATTGTTCCTTCTGGGTTTGCAGGCACAGCAAGACCTGTGGCGGAACCTGAGTGACGTTGCACTCGCGCATCAGAGCCTTGGGCGGCAACACATACAGGGTCTTGTAAGTTGGCACGTAACGCACAGCGGGCGGCGCTGTCGTACACGCGCACAACATCGTTAGGCACAGCAGCAATAAGCCATGCTTGCGTTTGTTCATCCTGGGCGTCCTCAAGTAGCTGGGTCAGTTGGTGGTTAAGGTCTTGATTGCGGGTAGCTAACGCGGCCCTTTGTTGCTCGATTGTTTGCACCTGCAAGGCGAGGGTTTCGCCTTCGGCTTTGATCGCTGAGCGTTCGAGGTTGGCGTCTTGAAGCCATACAGCTAAGGTGTCGGCGCTTTGTTTCAGGGCGGCTTTGTCAGCTAATGCTTGAGTGAGCAGGCTTTTAGTGCTCTGTTGTTGCTGGTACATCAGCCCAATAGTGACAATGGCCAGCGACAGAAATAGCCACTGCACAGTGCTTATGATTTGTGAGGGATTCATTGAGCACTCCCTGTTGATTGCGCCAGGCCCAGCTCGCTTAAGCAAATGGCTTGCTCTTCGGCTCGGCGTTTAATCAGCCCATGAAGGCGTACTTTGACACCTAGGCGGGTGCCATACGTCCAACCATTGCAGACTCGCTCACCCGTTTGTGGGTTGGTAGAACAGGCTTGGGTTAGCTCCATGCAGGCACCTACACGATCCCCTGCAAGTAACTTTTTACGCAGAGTTGAGCTGGCAAAGTTGCCATAGCCCGCCCAATGCATAAACGACAGGTAAGCCGCGTGCTCGCCGTCAGTGAGCCTTGCAGGGGCCGTGAGTTGCAGCAGCTGCTTATCGGCACGGGCGATATCCTTGGCGAAAATCTCCATGCACTGCTGCTCGGTAAAGGTTTGCCCAAGCTTCAAGTCTTTACTTGTGTGGCCACGGCAAGCGGTGAGTACGCCTACCGCATCGACATAAACCGTTAGGCTATTGCCCTCCCATTTATCGGTAAGCTGTGCGCCAGTAATTGCAGCCGAGCTTAAGCCTGCGGCCATTAAAAATGCCTTGAGTTTACTGTTCATTCGGCACCTCTATAGCTTGTGCCTTGCGTTGTTCGCGGGCTTTTAAAATGTGTAGATAGGTGACGCCATGCCAGCCCTGGGAGTAATAACTCTGGCGGGTGGCGCTGTGGCTATAAAGTGGAACGGTTGCAGGTACATCGCCAGCTAACTCGGCTTTGATGCGGGCATTAAAGCCGTCCTTGGCACACTGCCGATAAACTCGGTTTTGAATGCGCTTAGGGCGAGCATTAGCAATCGGCATGCTGTTAACGCCGCTGCGATAGTTATTGTGGGTAACAAAGGCCATAAAAAAACCGAGACAGTGAACATGGGTTCATTGTCTCGGTTTAATGGTTTGGAGCGGATTTGAAAGGTTTCGGGATAAACTTACTTGATAATTTCTAACACATTTCCATTCATATCCGTTTTCGCAACGACCTCTTCTGTGACGACCGCCCCAAACGAATTTTTACCTCGATACTGCATCGTTACAACGAGGTAATTATATTTGTCAACGTACTGAGTTTTGATGTGTTCAAAACTGCTAGGGTCTTTTAAATTTGCTTTGACCACTTTAACAAGGCCACTGTGTGAACCATCCCAGCTGCTAAACTGACGGTTTACAGTTTGTTGATGTGAGGCGCTAGCATCATTTTTTAGTTCAGAGTTATCAGAAGAGTAAAATATGCCTATGATAACAATTACTAACACTATGCTTAAAACACCTGTAATTGCATTACGTTTAGCGCATTTGGGACATTTATTCGATGCCCCTTTACTGACAACAAACAAATATTCTTTTTGGCATTTGGGGCAGGTTGTCATGAAATCCATAAGCTTGTTACTCCTTAATTTTGCACCGATAACATAAACAATCTTGTTAAAACTTTCTATATAACTTTGGCTAAAACAGCCGTCTTTGCTTTCTAGCCACAAAGGCTGCACGCTGTTCGGCCACAATCTCACTGATCCGCCGCTCAGTTAAGCCGTAGTCTCGGCTTAATTGCTCCAAATTATTACCCTTAAATTCGTTCCAAATCTTGATATCCCGAAGCGCTTTTTTAAGGCTTTCGCCATTGGGGATATACATATCACGGCCGCCAAAGTAGAGGCTTAAGCCTGTGGCTAAATCCTCACTGATACGATCAGCATTACTTATCCCATGCTTTTTTAATGTCACTTGCATTAATGCGCTCAGGCTTTGCAGCGTAGAGGGCCAGCGGTGAATAAAATCGCTACGTTCATCGTCTTTAAGTTCACTTAAGGCAGCCAATGCTTGTTCCAGTTCGGCGGCATTGGTCGCGAGCAAATCGAGCTGGTTATCCTGTTGGTTATCGAAGTTAGGTTTCATCGTTACCTCCACGATCCATGGGCTTGGACTTTTTAGCATTTGCTTTAAATCTTGCCATTTGCTCGTCAAATTTCGCTTTAGTTTCAGCAAGGCTTTCTGGGCGGCCATAGCTGGTTATCTCTAGACTTGGTTTAGCATTGGCGGCAGGCACAGCAACGGGGGCTATTGCGTGTAGGCTAATGCTTTCGAGCACTTTTTTTAGATAGTTATGGTTAGTGATCGGTCTCGGATTACCATCAATCCGTGCCGCACGTAATTTGATCACAGTTTCTTCCAATGCAGCCCGCAGCCAGTCGCGGTTGGAGGTAAGAGCCAGTGTTTCATTCACTAAAGTGAGCGCACGGTTAAAGCTCAGATCGCTTTTAGCTGGACGAAACAGGGCGATATAGTTCATTAAGATTCGCCCTGTTGCGCCATCGAGAGGGGCAAGAATCCCCAGCAGCTCGCGCGCGGCTTCGTCGTTAACCATGGCATCAAGATGAATACTGGTGTGGCACACAGGGCAACGGCAAAGTTTCATTGATTCACTCCACGAGTACAGCCCTCATACTGGGCAACAATCACTTCATAACTTGCAGGGCGAGTGCCATTTTCATTCATTTTTAAACGCTCGCCACGGGCAATAATGCGCTCGATTAATACCCGCTTATGCCAGTTTTTAAGGCTTTCAAGCACCTTGTAGGCTTGTGGTTCTGTCATCCAAGGGGTGGCATCCACGCCCTCGTTTTTACTGCGTAACGTCATGCGGCGCACATAGGCATCGAGCGCCGACTCGCTGTTATCCTGGATCACTAAGTGATGGCCCATGGTGATCCAAATGGCGCGGATTTTATCTATGCTTGCCAATTTGCTTTTACCCGCAGCAGGGCTTAAACGGCGTTTTTTATGGGTGTTTAAAGTAGGTTTAAAGCCCTTTTGCTTAAATACTTCTAGTGCCTGTTCAAGCTCAGGTAAGTTCATGGCCCGTAAGGAGTCCTTACCCGTAGCGTGTTTTAACATGGCACGGTAGATAGTCTCATCGAGCCGCAATGATCCCTTAGCCACATTGATTAGCGTGATCAGACGCTTCTTATGCTGAGCGACTGGCACTGGGGCTTGTTGATTAGTGTCTAGCATTATTCGTCATCCTCATCGGTTGTCGTTACGATCACGCGAACGGCTTTGGGCTGGCCTTTACGCTGCGGCCAACAAAGACCTAATGCCCCATTAAGAAAATTGATCGCCCACTGTTCTCTTTCAGCCTTCAACTCTGCTTTGGTTTTACCTTTACGAACTGGCCGTAATGGGCAGTTTGCAATGGCATATTTGAGTAAGCGTTTAGCGTAGGGGGTCATTTATCTTTACTCTTTTTGTTAGCTGCTCATCAGTACCTAACCACTACGTTAGGTAGACCGCGCCCCATCACTGAGGCGGGTTTCGCTTACGGTTAACTCAGTACAGATTCAATCGTTAAACAGTCAGCTTTAGTGATTTCCAAACCATTTAATTTTTTTAACTGGCGGCATAAAACCGAGGCTTTGGAGAAGCAAGGTGAAAGCCAAACCAATTTGCCATGTAGATCGGGGTATTCTTTTTTCGCACGACGCTTACCGTAGATCTTCTCTATTTCTGCAATATCTTTTTGTTTGTATCGCGATGTAGTTTTATGGCACCAAACCTCGGGTAAAATTTGGGGCGCGTCCGATGGCAAGTTCTTAATTTGTGTAACCCACTTATTATCAAAAACACCATCTACATAAACCGCTAAAACGGTTTTAGATTCACCGGCGCGACAACGCCTGATAGTTAATTCATGTCCTTGATAACTGAAACTAATATTTACCATTAATCCCGCCATTGCCGTTTCAAGCTGTTGCCATTGCTCTTTTGTGATCGCCATAATTACACCCCCGCGTCCTGTTCAAATGGGACAATCGCAAAATCTTCAATCCCTGTCTTAATGGTGATCCCCGCCACGCCTGCGGCTGCTTTCGGCTCGGCTAAAATGGCGTCCTTATTGATTTCTTCCTTAGTGCGAATAAAACGGTCAAGCTTGAGCGACTTGAGGTTTTCCAACACAGTATCGATACCGCGAATAGATACCGATGGAGGTCTCATACGCCATGACACTTCGCCCGTGATGAGATTGGCGGTCTTGGTTTTTCCGCCCTTAGTAAGTTCATCACGATTCGATTCACACCAGCTTTGGACTCCCGCAGTTAATACCCCGAGATCTTTCTTTATTGCTTCTAGTTGCGGGGAATACGCTTCTGCAACCGCTGCAATTTGGTCATTCATTTGCGTTTCTAAGCGCAGTGCTTCGCGTTGTAAGTCGCCAATTTTGCGGATATCACAAGTCACATCTTGTTTGCTCTGTGGTACATATAGCGCCGCAGCTGCTTTGATTCTTTTAGGTTTTGTAGCCATGTTTAACTCCTTAATTAATGTGCTTTTCTTTGTGCTGCTGCCAGCATTTCTGAAAGAGTTTGGTCTTTCTTTAATTCCGTATTCATCACCTTGCGGCCAGTTAGCTCGACCATATCTTTTGTTATTTCAGGCAGGATGTACTCCATGCTCTTGGCAAGGCTCGCAACAACGGCATCCGACAATGTCCGCTGGCCTTTTTTAGAAACTTCTAACTTCATTTCCACTTGAATGCCTGTAGTGTTTCCCACTTCACCATCGTTAATTTCAATAATTAGCTTGGCCATGGATTACTCCTCCCAGCGCACGGTGACGCCGTGAAATTGCACCGCCATACAACGGCGACGAATGCCTTTTATGTTTTCGATAATATCCACAGCCATGCGGCGAAAATCGGCGGTAGGCTTGTCGATTTGCACGACTTTCACGCCTGAGTGAACCACCTTCATACCGCGTAAACGCAGCGCACTAATTACATCGAATTTAGGGTTTTGGTGTCTCATATTTTGCTCCTTGCTTATGCTTAAACGGGTTAGGTAATGGGGTTATTCCACGCCTTCAAGGTCTTTAAAGGCGGCACGTAAATGGTTAACGCTAATGGCGCTATTGCTGCCGCTGGCCATCATGGCGGCTAGGCGTAGGGTTTGGTTAAGTAGGCGCAGCGCACCTGGGCGTTCGGATATTTGCGTCATCAATGCGCGTTCGCTATCGCCGTGAATGCCCCAAGCGGTGGCGATGGCGGTTACATCGTTTTTCTTGGCTTTGTGAATGCCGACCTTTTTGGCGATACGGCTAAACAAGCGGGCAAAATCTTCATTGCGGCGGCCGCCAGTCAGTTGGGCATAAACGCGGTTATTACCAACCAGCACCATGCCGACTTGGGTTTGCTCCTGCAAAATGCGCAGTTCTTCGAGTGTGGCGTAATCCAAATGATCCGCCTCATCGATGATCACCAGTCCACCTGTGCCCGTTAAGCGGCGCTTAATCGAGCGAGCCAGAGGGCCTTTGCGGCGTGGTGCATCGTCCATACCCAGTTCCAATGCCAGTTCATACAAGCATTCGCTGAGGCTGGATGCGCTTGGTGAAGCGGTGATCATCCACACATTAGGGTTATCGTTGGCGTAGTGTTTCGCGGCGGTGGTTTTACCCACGCCCGAGGCTCCAAATACCACGCTGATACACTCGGCAGCATGGGCATAGGCCAAGGCAGTATGGATTTGATTGGCTGTTTGGGTTTGCACAAACTTAGGTGCGACAGGGTTTGTGGAACGGTGGTTTTGCAGAGCTAACCAGGCGTTGAGCTTTTCGGTTACTCCTGCTGCATCACCACCAATACCATCATATTTACCGTTGAGATATTGACTGATCACGCTAGTGCTAACGTCGATCTCTTTAGCCAGTTTAGATTGGGTCACTTTTTTGCTATCGATCATCGCTTTTACTGTGGCGATAACTTGCTGCTGTTGGTCTAGCTGCTGTTGTGAGCGTTGGATTTCTGATTGAGAAATACTGACAACCTTGTTCATCATTTTTTCCTTTTGGTCGTAATTAACTTGGGTTTAAACGGGTGTTAAAGTCGGTTTTTATTTTTCTCGGCAAACAGTGCCGATACGCCTAATGCAAAGGCTTCTTCAAAGTTTTCACTTTCTGTTTTGGCTAAAGACTGGGCGGCGACAGTGCGCACGGTATTGCCGTGGCGGATATGCACCATTTCGGTGGCTGCTGGTGTTAATGGCGGCTCAGATTCAACCCCGCGCATTAGCTCGGCGGCTTCAAGGTTGCTCATGCGTTTATGCGCTTTGGCGGCGAGTTTGTTGGCTTTAACAAATTGTGTACGTTGGCGAGTATGTTCACGGGCGGCATCGGTATCACCGAAACCAACGGCTTCAATACAAGTCGCCTCACAGATCAGTAAGCCTGACAGCGTGTAACACACCACATTTTTATGCAGGTTATCGGGGTCAAAACGGGCGACGATCTTTTGGCCGATATAGTTGTATAAGGCTTCATGGTGATAACGGTTTTTGCGACTGGCAACGGCACCACCTGCGTTTAACACTATGGTGGCTTGACTGCTGACGCGTACCGCTTCGGCGCTGAGTAACAACATGCGTTTTTGTTCGCTAGTGGCTTTGCGAACCGTGGCATTTTGATAGCTAGCAGCAAAGGCTTCATCAAACGACATAATGCCGCGACATACTTCGGTTTCACGGTTTGGCCGTTGGTTATAAGTCTGAACACCTTCTGCTAAGCGTTGGATAAACTCCTCATAAGAGATCACTTTACTGCCGTAGTTATCGGGTTTAGCGCTGGTATTTGGTCCCGTATAGGCACCAGCAAAAGCAATATGCTTATCAACAAACTCACCTAAACCGCCGATACCAAAGGCGCGTTCTATCGGTTTGGCTTGGCCATGACCTTTACCAAAAATCACACTTGACCAATGCAATTGAATACCAAGCATGGGGATCAATCCCATCGGATCATCGGGCTTAACTTTAAAGCGATAACGGTTTGGCACACCGCCTGTAATCCACTTGTTGGCGGCGGCACGGGTGTTATCGATAGTGATATGTTTGGGGATACCATATTTTTCGATCACATCCATTAAGGATAGGCGTATGGTATCGGTGTTTTCGGATACACCAGTGCGCCAACCAAGGATCTTACGGGTGCGAATATCAGCCCAAAACCATGTTTTAGGACGGATAATTTCGCCGCTAGGCCATGCAACAAAGTCATTGTGTTGATAGCCGTCACCGTTGATCCACTCCATTGCCTCAATATCCAGCACGGTACGTTGCTGTGCGGGATAGAGCGTCATTAACGCATGCTGACCTTTACGCAGTAACACTTGATGTTCGTGCGGCACCTCTTTATCTAAACGGCGTTTAAGGCTATCTGCCGATGGCACTTGCCATTCGCGCTTTGCTGCCATTTCAATTAAGCGGTAATAGCTAGTGGCAAAGTTAGGCTGTTCTTCCCGTAGGTAATCAGTTTTAAACCAAGCCCACGCCTCATCACTGACAGGCGCTAAACGGTTTAAGGCATTATTCATGGCTGATATTTTGTTTTTGGTCAGCAGCTGCGGTGCCCAATCAGCTTTATCAAAGCCTTCTACCTTTTTGCAGTCGCGGCGAAGTGTGGGTACTGCGACACCAAACTCAGCGGCGATATGCTCATAAGCCGCCATTTTGTTGGTACCTGTTTCCACTAGCGCATAAAAGGCACTGACATAGGCCAGTTTGCTTTTAGCGACAGATTGCGCATGTTCACCCGCACGTTCCCACAATTGCCACAGGCTAGCGGCATCGTAACGCTCACGCGCGGCTTTAGGTTTGGGGGCATTTAATACGGTACCGTTAAGCTCTATCTTGCCTTGCTGTGCAAGCAACTTGGCTTTAGCGGCGGGAGGTAAACTATTGAGGTGATATTCAAAACCACCACCACGGCCTTCACGCTTGCGGCATGTCCAAGATTCGCGTTTAGCTTTGGCATTAATGTTTTGTGTGGTGCCTGGCATGTCTGGCAAACCGATTAATTCGGCAGCACTAAACCATTGTTTTTGTAATGTGCTCATTCATCTTCTCCATCAAACATAGCCAGTTCTGGTGTTTGGCTTTTGCTGACGTTTTCGCTATGCCAAGCGATGCCTCCCATGACATGATTGAGTGCGGTGATGGTATCTTCTGCTGCGCTTTGCCCTTGGTAAAAACGGATTAGTAAGCCCATAGCATCACTAAATGAGCCTTGTAGTTCGTTGACTTCGGCATTAGTTGCCTTGCGGCCGCTGGGAATATCAACAACAAGGCGGTTGCTAGAGGCAGCGATATACAAGGTCATATAATCCGCACCACAGGCATGCTCAAATGGGCGGATCAATACGGCAGGAATGCGACCATTCTCAAGCCACTTATAGAGTGTCCATTTACTAGGTAACCCCATCAGATCGGCAACGCGGTCTACTGAAAGGTTTTGTTTTTCGCGAGCAAACTCTAAGCACAGCTCCATTGCATGGCGCAGGCTATTGGCTCGTACCTTTTTCCAGTTGCGTCTACTCATTGGGTTATGCCTTTAAAGAGGTGTTCCAAACAAAGCCAGATCTTGCAGATATGAAAGTTGCGATCGCCTGACTACCATTGATCCAGTGCATATATGAAAGTGACGTGAACACAAATGAACTCATGCGACTTCCTTTTGTGCGTTTACACAATCATTTGTGCTAACATTGGTTTTGGTGCTTTTGTTAGGATGTAAATAGCGGCTTGGCCAAATTACATTTGGTTCGACACCAATTGCAGTGGCGATAATACGTTCGCCCTTAGGCCACTTTCTTGCTAAGGCATTCCACAACGTACCCGCATTACTGTACCCAGCAGCCTTTGCTACTTGGGTTAAGTTGGTACCTTGTTTTTTGAGGGCGGCAATAATGTCTGCGTGATGCCAATCATTTTCTGGGTTTGGGATAGGTTTTTGCTTATCCATTTTTTTGCCCTTTTGTTTGTGAGATTTACTAAAAAGATAACACAAATATATTCACGAACACGTTTGTTTTCAAGTTAAATTTAAACATTCATGTTCATTTTTGTGAGTTTTATCCACCAATTAAACACGCTTGTTTTTAAATCAATGGTTTATAGAAAACATGAACGAAGAAAATAAACATGAACGATCGCATTCAAGTTCTTTTGGTGAACATGAACGTTTCTGCGATAGATTGAGTCTTGTTATTGGCGATGAAAGTATTCGTTCATTTGCATTGAGAGCGAATTTGTCACCACCAGTAATAAAGAAATATGTCGAGAACGATTCAACGCCAAACGTTGAAAGACTTGTGGCGATAGCGGAGGCTGCTGGAGTAACCGTTGAATGGCTTGCTACAGGTAAAGGGCCAAAGTATCCAAATGGAATTGTTGAGTCTGGCAATCAGCATCAAGTTATAGAGGGGATGTGTGGGGCTTATAAAGCTAACAATGACTTTCTATCTGAGTTTGCCTTGATACCAGGCTATAGCGTTCAAGTATCCGCTGGTTGGGGAAGTGAAGGTTCGGATGACATTGAGCCTAGTCGTCATCTAGCTTTTAGAAAGCGTTGGCTTAAATGGCGTGGTTTTGCCGAAAAGGACTTAGTTATAGTATGGGCCAAAGGCGATAGCATGGAACCTATCATAAGCAATAACAACACTTTGCTCATCAACACGCAGCGCACCGAACTGACCGATGGCAATATCTATGTGATACGCAGTGATAACCAGCTATGGGTAAAACGTGTCCAGGTTAAACCAAACGCTTGGCTTTTATTGAGTGATAACCCTTTATACCCGCCAATCGAAGTGCCTAAGACGGAGCAACACAACTTCCATGTAGTTGGTCAGGTCGTTCACATATCGAAGGATATTGGGGATTAAGATTTAAACCTCTTTTAAACGTCGCATGGGTTTAAATCACAGTGATCACTTTTTTAGCGGCATTAACCTAAATTGGATCGCCATTGATCAAAATTGAGATCGCACACACTAGGAACAAAAAAGGCGCGGTAGCCAGGACAAATCCACCAGCAAACCCGCGCCATTCCTCTATCGATCTCATTTATTCAGGCCAAATTTTATCTAATCTCGATTTAATTGGTTTCTGATCATTATTTAAGAGTCTATACAACGAGCAGGAGTAATAATCCCAGCAGAAGGAACAGCAACGCATTAAAGAAGGACTCTATCAGTGACCAAAAAGTGTAGAGTTTCACCCGCTCATGGCGCACAAAATACTTAGGCACGCTGTAGTTACCGATAATGATCCCCGCACTCACCATCGCCAGTGGCCCCGACACTCCTAATACTTCGGCGATAACATAACCCGCCGTCGGGATCAGTAAAGTCACCAGCATTAATTGAGTTTCTTCCTCACAGTAGCGAAAGAAATGGTGCAACAATACGCCCAGCACTGCGCCATAAACGACGCCCCCGAGCGCCTCTTGAACAAACAATAACGAGATTTGCGTGAAGGTCAGCGGCTCAGTTGAAAAGGCTAGATGGGAGATGGCCACAAAAATCACCAGCCCAATGCCATCGTTAAAGAGCGACTCCCCTTCCACCTGAATCGCAATATCTTCGGGCGCGCCCATCTTCTTCAAAATGGCTAAAACGGCAATCGGATCTGTGGGTGAAATCAAGGCGCCAAAGAGCAAACAATGGCTTAAGGCCAAGGGCAATCCCAACATGGGAGCTATGTAGTAAAGCAAACCACCGACGATAAAAGTCGAGAGCAAGGTACTGACGAAGGCAAGGATGAGGATTTCCCATTTCTGATGCCTTAAGATTTTTAAGCGGATCTGTAATGCCCCAGCAAACAACAGGAAACCTAACATGCCATTGAGCAATAAGGCTTGAAAGTCGAGTTTCTCCAGCCCTGCCACAAAGTAACCATAAACATTACCGCCAAGTGCTTTACCCGCCAACAATAGCAACAGACTCATGCCCAATGCTAATGCGGTAATGGCGACGGTTTCTTGCAGCTTATGTAAACGTGAAGATGCCACTGAGGTGACTAAGGCTAACGCACAGAGAATACACAGAATTTGATAACTAGTCATAAGAGTCTCTAATCACCCTAAGATGAAGAGACTCTAGCACAAGTTTTAGACTTCTAAACCATCCAATAGACTTAACCAGCCTTTAATTATCCGATGACAAAACCAAATAATACCAAAGAGATAAATCGAAAGACTAAGCCAAGTAATCGGCAAGCAATAACCTAATATTAAGAGTCCTAAAAAAATCATATTAGAATGGCGTTGCCAACGCAGGTGCGAAGCTAGTACCGCATTGCCTTGAGAGTGTCGCTGAGACAAGTTAATAAACAAGCTCAGCAGCACAGGAAGCAGTAACAACGGAAAGCCGGACATTAAGGCGTAAAGTAAATGGCCTAAGCTGCGATCTTCAATTTTTGCGGCATAAGTGGTTGTCGTTGTCATTGAGAGACTCCAGCCGGACGATGGGACTGGGCGTGAACTCCGCCCTTGTCTTTAACCTTACGTTCTCAGCGATATAATCGCAACTACGCTACCAAAATATTTCCGTTAAGGATGGCTCAAACAACTCAATATTAGCCCAACGACAGCGTTACATCCGACTTAAGCTTAGTTGAACAGGCTAACACATATCCGGCATCGATATCAGCTGGCGTCAATGTCATGCTACTAGTTGACTCAGTCTCCCCTTCGAGCACTTGGCATTTGCACGCGCCACATACACCCGAGCGGCAAGCCGCAATAATCGGTAAACCTTCAGCTTCAATCCCCTCAAGTAACGTTTGCTCTGCCGTTAAGGCCCGCTTTTTATCCCCAATAGATAACATAAAGCTTGCGCTGGCATTAACTTGATTTGCTGATTGCATTTCAGCTTGCTTGACTCGGCTTTGCGCTTCTTTCACTGCGGTAGCAAAACTCTCGTGATACAGCTTACTCATATCAAAGTTAAGATCAGTCAGAATCTTTTTCACGGCCTGCATATAAGGCTCTGGCCCGCACAAAAATACGGTTCGCTCGGCAAAATCAGGCACTAAATCTCGTAGATTATTGGCACTTAAACGGCCGATATCGTGTAATGTTTCCTCAGTATGCCAAACCGTATCAGTGGTGACATTCTCCACAATATAACGCAGTTTAAAATCTCGATGGCGCGTAGCCATGGTCTCTAATGAAGTTTTAAAAATAATATCGGCTTGAGTTCGCGCGCTATGTACAAAAGCGATGTCGGCATTCATTTGGGTATCGGTTAAATAGCGCGACATCGAATACATAGGTGTTATACCGCAACCTGCGCTCAAAAAGAGGTATTTTTGGGCTGAAATATCAAACAGATTGAACTGCCCTGTTGGCGGCAGGACTCGTACCATTTGTCCTGGCTGTAGATGATCAATCAGATAATTCGATACGAGTCCTCCCTCAACCCGCTTAATGGTCAACATTAACGAGTAAGGTCGGGACGGCGTCGAAGATAAGGTATAACTGCGGCAAGCCTGTTCACCGTTGATGTCTAGCACTAAGGTCATAAATTGACCCGGCTTATAATCAAACTTCATCGGCTCACCCGCTTGAAAGCGAAAACTCACCACATCAGCGGTTTCGTTCCAACGTTCCACACACACTAACTGACTGAAACTGTCTTGACGCGCAGGCGTGGAGGATAAAGTGATATCGGGTAGAGTATTGATATTCATAATCTTTGTATCCATAACACTGCGGCCTTATCGTCAAGCCGCAGTGATTCTATGCTATCAATCGACCTAGGCTACGTTTAGCATGGTCTTAAGATCGGCTTCCACTGTAGTGGTATTACGCAAGCCAAATTTTTCTTCCAAAATCTTGGCCAAGTTTGCAGTTAAAAATGCCGGTGGCGTTGGGCCAGTACGGATGTTTTTCACCCCGAGTGACAACAGCGTCAGCAGCACCACAATGGCTTTTTGCTCAAACCATGAAAGCACGAGATTCAATGGTAATTCATTGATATCGCATTCAAAGATTTGTGATAGCGCGATAGCCAACTGGATAGCAGAATAGGCATCGTTACATTGGCCAATATCAAGTAAACGCGGAATACCATTGATATCGCCAAATTCCAACTTGTTGAATTTGTACTTACCACAACCTAAGGTCAGGATGACGGAATCCTTTGGCGCCGATTTCGCTAAATCGGTGAAATAACTCCGCTCCGACTTATCACCATCACAACCTCCGACTAAGAAGAAGTGTTTGATAGAACCGTTTTTCACATTTTCAACTACTGTTGGGGCGGCAGCCATTAAGGCATTTCGGGCAAAACCGATGGTGATATTGTGTGGGATTTCATCGTAGTGGAAGCCATCGAGCGCTAGCGCCTTTTCAATCACTACTGAAAAATCATCGCCAGTCACATGGGTCACACCAGGCCAGCCTACGATGCTACGAGTAAAGATACGGTCGCTATATTGGCCAACATTCGGGTCAATAATACAGTTAGATGTCATCACCACAGCGCCAGGGAAGTTGGCAAATTCTTTTTGCTGGTTCTGCCATGCACTGCCGTAGTTACCCACTAAATGGGGGTATTTTTTAAAGGCTGGGTATGCAAGTGCGGGCAGCATTTCGCCATGGGTATAAACATGAATGCCTTTGCCCGCTGTTTGCTCAAGGATAAGCTCTAAGTCTTTCATATCATGGCCAGAAACCAGAATAGCTTTGCCTTTTACCGGTTTAGTGTTGACGACTGTCGGTTCAGGATGACCAAAGGCTTCGGTCTCGCCCGCGTCAAGCAAAGCCATAATGCGGTAGTTTAATTGGCCAATTTCCATCGCAGTGGAGAATAATTTATCTGCATCAACACTCGGTTCACCGAGAAACGCCATGATTTGATGAAAATCCGCAGCAATCTCAGTATCGGTTTTACCTAGTACACGCGCATGCTCCATATAAGCGGCCGCACCTTTAAGGCCGTATAAACAGAGTAATCGAAGTCCTAAAATATCTTCATGAATGTGATTTTTGTCTTTATTAAGCGACGC
Source organism: Shewanella sp. 8A (assembly GCF_023475945.1). Taxonomy (NCBI): domain Bacteria; kingdom Pseudomonadati; phylum Pseudomonadota; class Gammaproteobacteria; order Alteromonadales; family Shewanellaceae; genus Shewanella; species Shewanella sp. 8A. Next base: position 10,261 of record NZ_JAMDJP010000001.1, on the reverse strand, counting down.
GATAGGTGCTTGAGACAGCATTTCAAGCTTGCTTGTGCCTAACACTAACTGCGCGACTGGCGGCATCTGCTCTGCCGTTTTCCCGCTCTTTTCACAAGCGGCTTCATAGGCTGTTTTTAGATTTTCACGGTGTGTTGCAGCTTGCTGTACATAAGCAATAATCCGCTCATCATCGAAGTTGACGTTGGTTAAGGTTGAGAAAAAAGCTTTAGGAACAAAAGTATCGACTTCAGAATCTACAATGCCTAACTCGCGCGCTTTTACCGCATAAACGGAAACACCCTGCAACATGTAGATTAATAAGTCTTGCAGATCGGAGGTTGCCGCTAATTTTCCACACATACCTTGGGAATAACTACAACCATTGCCAGCGGGTGTACGAATGGTTTGCTCACACTGAATACAGAACATGGATAGACTCCTAATTTAAATTCATGCTTTATTTATGCATGTTTAAAATTAGTCTACCTAAACCGAAAATAAGCGACAGTGTTTTCTTACCTTGAATGCCAAATCTTAGAGAGCGATCACCTTAAGCAGTTGCTAATTTACACAATAAAAGTGACTCAAAACCCATAAAAAATGCCCATCAAAGATGGGCATTTTTTATAGCTAACTCATTCATTATCAGTTCGTTTTCATATCACTTACCGATTGCAGCATCATGCGGCTTTCGCGCTGAAACTGCGGCGCAAAATCACCAAACCACTTAGCAACCGTTTGGAACTGGTTGATAAACGCTTCCCTATCGCCCCGCTTTAATAGCTCTAATGCCTCGCGATAGTTATCCAAATAATCGCCAATCGCATGCTGGCTGTCCTGTTGGGCAAAAATAATATCGGCATAAAGCTCTGGGCTTTGGGCAAACAAGCGCCCTACCATGGCGAGTTCTAAGCGATAGATGGGCGAGCTAAATTGCAGCAGAGTTTCGATATCTGCTTCTTCTTTGCAAAGGTTTAAGCCATACACAAAGGTTGAGAAGTGGCGCATCGCCTGTACCAACTGCATCGCATTATCGTGGCGTTCAGGCTCGGCTTCGACAATTCGTGCGCCCCAAATCGTAATTTGCTCGAGTAACCATTGGTATTTATCCGCTTCGCGTCCATGACACACTACCACAACCTGCTTAGCTAAACTGCCGACATCGGGGCCAAACATAGGATGAAAGCCAACAACGGGTCCCTTGTGGGCAGCTAACATGGCATTCATCGGTTCAGTCTTGATGGAGGTTAAGTCAGCTAAAATACAGTCCTGTGGTAATTGGGTTAGTTTTGCACGGATAAGGTCGCAGGTGATGGCGATAGGCACAGTTACCAGTACCAATCCGGCATCAGCAAATAAGTTTTCCGCTTGCTGCCAGTCGTCTTTATCAAGCACTTTGACCTGGTAACCCGAGAGCGACAGCATCTGTTGAAACAGTCCACCAAGCTGGCCTTTCCCGCCCACAATCACAACTGAACCTAGGTCATTTTTAACTTGCTTAAAGCCAACATCCTTCTCGTTGAGATAGGACTCACGCATCAAGCGGCGCAGAATATCTTCAATCAGTTGCGGCGCAATACCCATGGTTTTGGCTTCTTCGCGGCGTTTTGCCAGCATTGCGGCTTCACGTTGCGGCGCATAAATCGGCAGGCCTGCGGCATGCTTAACTGTGCCCACCTGCGCGACTAAATCTAGCCGTTTACGCAGTAAATGCAGCAATTGCTGGTCGACGCCGTCGATAAGGCCGCGAAGGTGTTCTAATTCAGTTGTGGTTTTTTCGTTCATGTTATCGGTCCACTACCCACCTAAAAGGAAGGTGTTTAAACGTTAGGCACTTAAGATTTGCTCTCAAGCATTGGCCACTTTGAGCATATCAAAACGCGTTGGCAATACCGAAGATAACTTCGATGCGCCCGCACGTAAAACGCTTTCGGTTTTTTCCCAATTAATACAGGAGTCTGTCACAGAAACCCCGTAGGCCAATTCGCTTAATGGTTTATCACAACTTTGATTACCTTCGTTTAAATGACTTTCTAGCATTACGCCAATAATGGACTTATTGCCGTTGTAGATCTGGGCAAATACATCTTCACACACAGGGACTTGCCTGGTGTAATCCTTAGAGGAATTGCCATGACTGCAATCGATAATAAGGCGCGCATTGAGTTTGGCCTTATGTAGCTGCGCTTCACATTCAGCCACACTGGCCGCATCGTAGTTTGGTGTTACGCCGCCGCGCAGGATCACATGCCCATCGGGGTTTCCCGCCGTTTGCAACAGAGCGACTTGACCCTGTTGGTTAATCCCCATAAATCTGTGGCTGCTGGCCGCCGATTTAAGGGCATTAATTGCCACATCGAGCTTTCCATCTGTACCATTTTTAAAGCCAACGGGCATAGACAAACCCGACGCCATTTCCCTGTGGGTTTGCGATTCAGTCGTACGAGCACCAATGGCCGACCAAGTCACTAGCTCCGAAATATATTGCGGACTGATAGGATCGAGCGCTTCGGTGGCGACGGGCAGCTCAAGCTCTGCAAGCCAAATCATCAGCTCACGCGCCATCTTTAAGCCTTTTTCGACATCGAAGGATTCATCCATATCGGGGTCGTTAATCATCCCCTTCCAACCCACTGTGGTACGTGGCTTCTCAAAGTAGACTCGCATTAAGATGTAGAACTCATCGCTGAGTTCATCGTGTAACTTTTTAAGCTTTAAAGCGTATTCCTTGGCGGCATCGATATCATGGATAGAACAAGGTCCAGTGACAATAAGCACGCGGTGATCGCGCTTATGGACAATATCCGCCACGGTTTTGCGTGCATTGAGGATATAACGATACGCGTGCTCAGAGAGTGGCAGAGTCGCTTTTAGCTCCTGCGGTGTAATAAGGACTTTCTCTGAACTGATGTGTACGTTATTGATCGTATCCTGTTGCATGCTTACCACCTAAAACTGAAGTCATATCCCCAGGTTATCAGGAGTCTGGATCTCAAACCGCTGGGGGAAGAATTAAATAGCCGAGGCCACCATGTAATATCGTAATGATACACCATTACAATAGGCGACCAATATGCCTATTAATTGGCAGAAGATCAAGGAAGAATTTAACAAATTCGGCATTTATACCAATCGCATTAGGGCGTGTTAACGTTTCGATATTAGATTTTGTTCGTTCTGGCAAGCATGTGCTCGCGAAACGAGGAATGATGTGTAGTTATTCAACTCAAATGACGAGCGGCTCTTATAACAAGGCAAAGGCTTGAAGGCACAGTGGCTCTCTGTCGAAAGCCTTAAACGCACGCGAAATCACTAAAATGGCAAACTTCAGCCAACAAAAAACCGCCACTAGGGCGGTTTTCTGTGCGAACACTACGTCTTGTTTTCTGTAGCGGGTACTTTTACTTAGTAGCCAGCTTTTCACGGATACGTGCAGATTTACCTGAACGGTCACGTAAGTAGTACAGTTTGGCACGACGAACGCGGCCACGACGCTTAACTTCAATGCTAGCGATCAGAGGGCTGTGCGTTTGGAATGCACGCTCAACACCTTCGCCATTAGAGATTTTACGTACTGTGAATGCAGAGTGCAGGCCACGGTTACGTTTAGCAATTACAACGCCTTCGAAAGCCTGTAAACGCTCTTTATCACCTTCTTTAACACGAACCTGAACTACTACTGTATCACCAGCACCAAACGCAGGTACGTCTTGTTTCATTTGCTCATCGTTGAGCATTTTAATGATGTTGTTCATAACTTACTCCGTTCTAGAATTAACTGAGCTACGACTAAGCATGCTTGTCCATTGCTTCAACGAACTGCGCTAAAAGAGTCGATTGTTCGTCAGTCAGAGCTAGATTTTCAAATAATTCTGGCCGTCTTAGAAAAGTCCTACCAAGGCTTTGCTGCAAACGCCAGAGTCTAATTTGTTCGTGGTTGCCACTTAGCAGTACTGCAGGTACATCGAGTCCATCCAGACTTTCAGGGCGCGTGTAATGAGGACAGTCCAGTAAACCGTCGGAGAAAGAATCTTGCTCCGCCGAAGCTTGTTTTCCTAGCACGCCAGGAACCAATCTCGATACTGCATCTATCAAGGTCATTGCGGGTAATTCGCCGCCCGAAAGCACGTAATCCCCAACCGACCATTCTTCATCCACTTCCGTTTGAATGATGCGTTCATCAATACCTTCGTACCGACCACACACCAAAATCAACCGGGATGATTTAGCCAACTCAGTAACGCCTTGCTGATCCAGCTTGCGTCCTTGAGGTGACAAGTAAATCACCTTTGCCTCTTCGCCTGCTGCTGCTTTCGCAGCATGAATGGCATCGCGTAAGGGTTGCACCATCATCAACATACCAGGACCACCGCCGTAAGGCCTGTCATCCACAGTACTGTGTCTATCATGGGTGAAATCGCGAGGATTCCACGTGTGCAACTCAAGCAGACCGTTTTTCACGGCACGACCCGTAACCCCAAAGTCTGTTACGGCACGAAACATGTCTGGGAACAGGGTAATTACCCCTAACCACATATGTTGTACCTCGACTTAAAAGTCAGGATCCCAATCCACTAAAATCTGTTTCCCTTGGACATCCACCTTTAAGATGAATTGCCCTGGGACAAAGGGAACCATACGTTCCACTTTGCCGAAACTATCTTTAGCGTTGGCCTTAACAAGTAGTACATCGTTCGAACCGGTTTCCACGATTTGATCGACAATCCCCATGTTATAGCCGGTAGTATTAATCACTTCACAACCGATAAGATCACGCCAATAGAACTCGTCTTCTGGCAATGATTGCATCTGCTGCGGCAGGATACCAATTTCGCAATTGGTGAGCATTTGTGCTCGCTCCCGCGTGGTGACACCTTCAAGTTCGGCTACAACGGCCTTGCCTTGGTAACGCCACTGAGTGACTTTTACTTCACGCCATTCGCCATTTTCTTTAATAAGCCAAGGCGAATAATCAAAGATACCTTCAACAGAATCGGTATAGGCGGTGATTTTCAGCCAACCCTTAATGCCATGACAGGAGCCTAATTTCCCCAGTACGACTGGCTGTTGGTTACTGCTCATCAATCTATACCTTAACGCTATTAAGCAGCAGCTTTAGCGTCTTTAATCAATTTTGCTACGCGATCAGTTGTCGCAGCGCCGTTCGCAACCCAGTGCTCAACGCGAGCTAGGTCTAAACGTAAAGTTTCTTCTTGGCCACGGGCCAATGGGTTGAAGAAACCAACACGCTCAATGAAACGACCGTCACGAGCGTTACGGCTGTCAGCAACAACGATGTTGTAAAATGGACGCTTTTTAGCGCCACCACGAGCTAAACGAATGGTAACCATGCGTTTTCAATCCTCTAATGATTTGCTTGAAGCAAAAATAAAAACTGGAACCCCGTGTTCGCGAAGAGTCCCAGATAGAAAGCCGGAAGATTTTACCTGACTTTTCAACGAATGCAACCCAATCTGGCGATTATTAAACCTGCCATAGAATTGCCCGCCTCATTCCAAATACAATCAACCAACTGATAAGACATCAACTTTGATGAAAATCGTTGAGATTAGCGCCCAGGAAATTTCATTCCGCCAGGCATCATGCCACGCATTCCACGCATCATCTTTTGCATGCCGCCCTTAGCCGACATTTTTTTCATCATTTTTTGCATTTGGGTAAACTGTTTCAATAAACGGTTTACATCTTGAATCTCAGTCCCCGAACCCGCAGCAATACGACGCTTACGTGAGCCCTTAATTAAATCAGGGTTTTTACGCTCTTTCGCCGTCATTGAGTTAATGATGGCTTCCATTTGACGGGTCATTTTACCATCTTGGATTTGCGCTAAAGCATCCGGCGGCAACTGACCAACACCGGGCAGCTTTTCAATCATGCTCATCATGCCGCCCATGTTTTTCATTTGCTGCAGCTGTTCACGGAAGTCTTCGAGATCGAAACTACCGCCCTGCTTCACTTTGGAAGCCAGCTTCATCGCCTTTTCTTTATCGACGCCACGCTCCACTTCTTCAATAAGTGAGAGCACATCACCCATACCTAATATGCGTGAGGCGATACGGTCAGGATGGAAAGGTTCTAAGGCATCGGTCTTTTCACCCACACCCAAAAATTTAATTGGCTTGCCTGTGATGTGGCGAATCGATAATGCCGCACCGCCGCGCGCATCACCGTCGACCTTAGTTAAAATCACACCGGTGAGCGGCAGCGCTTCGTTAAAGGCTTTGGCCGTGTTCGCCGCGTCTTGACCTGTCATGGCATCAACCACGAACAGTGTCTCAATCGGTTTAACCGCCGCGTGCAGCGCCTTGATCTCATCCATCATCGCTTCATCGACGTGCAGACGACCCGCGGTGTCGAGGATCACCACATCGATAAATTTAAGTTTAGCGTGGGCAATGGCCGCCTTAGCGATATCGATTGGCTTTTGGCTCACGTCCGATGGGAAAAACTCCACATCGACTTCGGTCGCTAAGGTCTCAAGCTGTTTAATCGCCGCTGGACGATAAACGTCGGCGCTGACCACCAATACGGATTTCTTATGGCGAGTACGCAGTAATTTACCTAATTTGGCGACACTGGTGGTTTTACCCGCACCTTGCAGACCCGCCATCATAATCACTGCGGGTGGCTGAGTCGCCAAATCTAAGGCTTCATTCGCCTCGCCCATGGATTTTTCAAGTTCGCTTTGAACTATCTTAATAAAGGCTTGGCCTGGGCTTAGGCTTTTCGCCACTTCTTGGCCAACGGCGCGCTCTTTAACATTGTTAACGAACTCACGCACTACAGGCAGGGCAACATCGGCCTCCAGCAGTGCCATACGCACTTCGCGCAGGGTTTCCTTAACGTTTTCTTCAGTTAAGCGACCACGGCCACTGATGTTTTTCAGCGTGCGTGACAGTCTGTCGGTTAGATTCTCAAACATCGTCCTGCTCTATACCTTTAAGGATCTCGATTAATGGGCAGTATTATAACCATGCGTGCGTATTATGCTACTGCTACGCCCCGGTTGCGTTAACTTAGGCATTTAATCTGCTACCACACTTATTTTGCGACTTGACGGCGACTATTTACACCTAACAATAAGAATCTGCTAAATTTTGCAACTTATGTCACTGCCCATTTGCCGATAGCTCATGCTATTCTAGGCAAAATATTGATCTGTATGCCCAGTTAAAACTCAAACAATCTGAAAATACGAGTTTCAAGTAGTTTGGGGATATAAGGCACCTTTAACAACACGAATAGGTTAATTACCCATGGTCATTTTTTCTGCCTCAGCCATTTTTTTTTATTGCATCGCATTGGTATTAGTGACAAGCCGGCTCTTCCATCCTGAAGGCCCTAATCGTAAAGCCGTTGCAGGTATCGCAGCGATTGCGGTGATTCTACACGCAGCCGCCCTCTCACAAGCGATATTTACCCCTGATGGACAAAACTTCAGCCTCACTAATGTGATCTCGTTAGTGAACTGGATCATCGCCTTCACCTTTACCGTGATGATGTTTAGGCTAAAAGTGATTGTGGTTGTGCCCGTGGTTTATGCCTGTTCCGTGCTCTCTGTAGCCCTGCTCTGGTTATTGCCGCCTAAGTTTATTACTCACTTTGAGCTGTATCCTGAAGTCTTAGCGCACGTTGTCCTCTCTCTCATGGCATACAGCGCCCTGATGATCGCCGCCCTGTACGCGATTCAACTGGCGATGATCCAAAACAAGCTCAAAAAGAAACAACTCATGTTAAGCCCTAGCATTCCACCACTGATGACGGTAGAAAAACAGCTCTATCATCTTGTAATTATTGGGGTCATTTTACTGAGCTTATCCCTGGCCACGGGCTTTATCTTCCTCGATGACATGTTTGCCGATGGCAAAGGCCATAAGGCGATTTTGTCAATTATCGCTTGGTTTGTGTATATCGCTATGCTGTGGCAGCAGTATTGGGTTGGCTGTAAGATTCGCACCGCAGTCATTTACACTTTAACTGGGGCAACCTTGTTATCCTTAGCTTATTTTGGCGCTCGCATTGTCAAAGAATTAATTCTTAGTTAATAATTTCAAGTCAGCTTAGGTGCTTACTCGCTAAGCTGACTTGACACCCCGTTTATTTCTCGGTATCAACTTAACCCTATCGGCCTAATTGGAGCCTATTTTTGGACGCTATATCGACAAGCGCACTCCTCATTTTCTTATTGGTGCTTATCCTTTTCTCTGCCTATTTTTCAGGTTCTGAAACCGCCATGATGACTCTTAATCGCTATCGATTAAGGCATCTCGCCTCAAATGGTCACAAAGGAGCCATTCGTGCCCTCAAGTTACTTGAACGTCCAGACCGCTTAATTGGCTTGATTTTGATTGGTAACAACCTGGTTAATATTCTCGCTTCAGCCATCGCCACGATTATCGGAATGCGTCTGTGGGGCGATTTAGGGGTCGCGATTGCAACAGGGGTACTGACATTGGTCGTGCTCGTCTTTGGTGAAGTCACTCCTAAAACCATTGCCGCACTCAATCCTGAACGTATCGCCTTTCCATCAAGCTATTTACTTATCGCCCTATCGAAAGTTTTTTCCTATGTCGTCACTAGCGTCAATTTCATCACCACGGGCATACTGCGCTTAGTGGGGATAAAGTCTATCAACAGCAGCGATGCATTAAGCAAGGAAGAACTTCGCACAGTCGTTCATGAAGCTGGCGCATTGATCCCCCAACGCCACCAAGAAATGTTGTTATCGATCCTAGACTTAGAAAAAGTCACTGTTGAAGATATCATGGTGCCACGCTCGGATATCTATGCAATTAACGTCAATGATGACTTTAAGTATATCAATCGCCAAGTGATCCAAAGCCCACATACTCGCGTGTTGGTTTACCGCGATACCATTGACGATGCTGTCGGCTTTATTCATCTGCGTGATGCGCTGCGCTTGCAATCAAAAGAGCAGTTCAGTAAATCCTCATTGCTGCGCGCCGTCAAAGAGCTCTACTTTATTCCTGAAGGCACACCACTCAATGTGCAATTAGCCAATTTTCAGCACAACAAAGAACGTATTGGCCTCGTCGTGGATGAATACGGTGACATCCAAGGACTGGTAACACTCGAAGATATCCTCGAAGAGATTGTCGGCGACTTCACTACCTCAATGTTACCAACCGCGAGTGAAGAGATTAACCAACAACAGGATGGGAGTTATTTGATTGATGCCAGTATCACCATCCGAGACTTGAACAAAGAGATGAAATGGGATTTCCCAACCGATGGTCCTAAAACCCTCAATGGCCTGATTTTAGAGTATTTGGAGGACATCCCCTCCGAAAACACGAGCCTACGCCTTGCTGGCTACCCGCTAGAAGTCATTGAAGTCGCTGACAATATGGTCAAAACAGTGCGAATTATCCCACAGCATTATCAACCACCCCGCTAACTTTACTACAGATAAAAAAATAGGCCGAATCCAAATGGAATTCAGCCTATTTCCCTCTCCCCCAAGAGATTATTTAACGCTTTGCGTCTTCAGCCGCGCTTCGAGTGCACGGCGTTTCTCAATCGCAATAGGTGTAATTTGGGCATCTAAATCTTTTTCTAGCCCCAGGATAAAATACACTTCGGCCATTAAGAAAAACGGGCCAATTAACAGTTGGTTTAAATCATCAATAAAGGCAGGCTTTGCCTTCTCGTATTGATGGCCAATCAGCTGAAAAAACCAACCGACGATAAATACCGATATGGCTAACCAAAATGCATTGGGAGAGGAGGCCACTAACTCTGTTGAATACACGACGGGGGCGATAAACAAGGCCAGACCAATCGCTAACTTTGCATGCAAACGAAAATAATAAACCAGCACGCCAGCCCCTAAAATCACACCTAAACTCACATCGGCAGCACTACCAAGTGGAATACGGATTGTCGCTAATAATAGAAAAGCCGACCATATAATTAATGGAATACCAATAAAATGAGTTCGAATATTTCGCGGATTTAAATGCACACTTTTATAGGTTGATAACTGCTCTACGGCGGATTTCATCATGGGCTCCTTTTGCTGTGTCCCTGCAAATTAGTTTATAGATAAAACTTTTGACCTAACCTAGCCCAAAAATGCCAGACTGAACAGTAAAAAGTAACAAAAATGTTGCCACGCATTTTACGCAGTAAAGAATCCACCTTCTGAAGAAGGTGGCTTTGTTTTAACCCCCTAAAAGGGGGCCTTTATTCAAGAGCAAGTTGACCCTGCTCTTGCCGCTCTACTTTCTCTTGATGC